>NZ_LIQX01000020.1 GCF_001418475.1 Streptomyces ossamyceticus
GTTCGCGCCCACGCGGCGGAGCCGTATGTGTCACAGCCTCGCACCCCTGAAGGGTCGGGCCTGCGGCCCTCCCTTCATCGGTCGTCCGACTGCGGGTCGAGCGGCGCGTGCGTCCGCGCCGAAATTCATTGTCCGGGCGCCGGGGTGCGGTGATAGATACCCGGTGTGGCCATGACACTTGAGTTCTCCGACCTGCTGCGGCTGATCGACGAACGGTCGATCGCGTTCCGGGGCGCGGTCGCCGCCGCGCCCGACCTCGACGCGCGGGTGCCGACCTGTCCCGGGTGGACGCTGTTCGACCTGGCACAGCACCTGGGCGGAGGCGATCGCTTCTGGGCCGCCCTCGTCGCCGCGGGACCCGCTGACGCTCCTGCGGCCGAGGCCGTCGCCGAGCGCGCCGCCCTGGTCGCGCCGCGGGATCCCGAAGCCCTGTCGGTCTGGTTGGCCGAGTCGACCGGGCTGCTGGTGCGCGCGCTGCGGGAGGCCGGCCCGGACGCCGGCTGCTGGACTTGGTGGGGCACGTCGCAGTCGCCGCGCACCTCCGGTGGCGTCGCCCGGCACCGGGTCCAGGAGACCGCCGTGCACACCTACGACGTCCAGGTCACCCTGGGGGCACCGCGGCCACTGCCGGACACGGTGACGCTCGACGGCGTCGACGAGTTCCTGTCCACCTGCTGCGCGACGACGGCCGCCTGGCCGCACAAGCCCACGGCCTTCGACTTCCACGCCACCGAGGGGTCCTCCTGGCGCCTGACGGTCGACGGGGACGGCGCACGCTCCGAGCGCCTGCCCACCACCACCTCCGGCGCCGGCGAGGGGCCGGACGCGGTCGGCGTCTCCGTCCACGGCACGGCCGGCGAGCTGATCCTCTTTCTGTACGACCGCATCACGGCGGACGCCGTGCGGATCGACGGGGACGCCGGGCTTCTCGACCTGCTCCGCGCCTGGGAACCGGAGGAGTAGCCGGCCGGGAGGCGGCGACCCACCGGTGAGGGTGATGGAGGGCCGGGGACGGCGGGGGCGAAACCCCCGACGGTCACCGGCCCAGGAGTCACCGACCCGCCAGTCACCGGCCCGGCGGTTCGCCGAACAGGTCGACCGCCGTCCGGACCTCCCCCAGCCCTCGCGCGAGCGCGCTGACCGATCCGATCGCCCCCGCGATCAACAGCAGGGACCGTCGCAACCGCGGGACCTCGGGTATGCCGCTCACGACCATCGCCGCCAGCGCGGCCAACTCGTCCTCCGCGATCCCTCGATCCGGGAACTCGGCGGGATGCGCGGCGAGTTCACGACGCAACCGGGACACGGCGGACCGCAGCTCCGCCACCCTCGCATCCTCGCCACTGCCGGTCACTGGCCTCTGCCCCAAGCTCCGCAACCCAGCTCTCCCCCCTCACGCAACACCGTCGCGCGCGAGACCCGGCCGCGCCCCGTCGCACGACCGGCCGCCCCTGGCGTAGGTCGTCCGCCGAGGGTGGCGCGGGCCAGTAAACGCCAACGGTATGGCGAGCGCCACACCGAGGACCGAAATTCAGCCCCAAGGATTCCCCACCCGACGGGCGCCACCGGCCCCCGGTTCACGGGCACTTGCCCGCCGGTTCGGGTATGCAGGGCGCATGACACACGACCACCGGCGGCCCGCAGGCCGAGACGACGCAGAGACCGCAGGTCAGGGCGCCCGACAGGCAGGGGCGCAGAACGACCGGCGGACAGAAGGGCGAAACGACCGGCCGCCCGCGGACCGAGGCGACCCGCAGACCGGACGCGACGGCCGCCGACCGGCCGTCGGCCAGGGCAGACAGACGGCCGACCACGGCGCACGCGGCGGCGGCCAAGGCGCACAGGGCGGCAGCCAAGACGGACACGGCGGCGACCCGTCACCTCGTATCGCCGCGCTGCTGCTCGCCGCGGGCGGCGGGCGGCGGCTCGGGGGGCGCCCCAAGGCGCTGCTCCTCCATCATGGACGCCCCCTGATCGAACACGCGGTCGCGGTGCTGCGGGCGGCCGGGTGTGCGCGGATCCATGTGGTCCTCGGGGCGGAGGCGGCGACCGTACGCGCCCGGGCCGAACTGCCCGGCTGCGTCCTGGTGGAGAACCCTCGGTGGGCCGACGGCATGGGCTCCTCGCTGCGGGCGGGACTGGAGTCGCTCGCCGGCACGGGCGCCGAGGCGGCGCTGGTGTCGCTCGTGGACCAGCCGGGCATCGGACCGGAGGCCGTGGCCCGGGTGCTCGCCGCGTACGGGCCGGCCGGCGCGGGCAAGGCGCTCGTGGCCGCCGCCTACGGCGGGGAACGGGGCCACCCCGTCCTCTTCGGCGCCGAGCACTGGGCGGGCATCGCTGCGACTGCCACCGGCGATCGAGGGGCACGCGCCTACCTGAAGGCGCACGCGGAGGAGATCACGCTCGTCGAGTGCGGGGACGTGGCGCGGCCGTACGACATCGACACCGAGGCCGACCTCACCCATCTCGAATGAGCGGTGTGTGAGCGGAGTGGCACCCTGCGCCACCTTGCCTCGACCCGGAGAATCTCGACATCAACAAAACATTGAACTTCCACCATGAGGAAACTAGTATCCACTGCCCAGAAGCGCTCCCATGAACCCGGAGGCGCTCCCAGCCCTACCCGGGTCGACTGACACCCGGTGCCACGCCCGCTGAAGGAAGTGACAGCTCATGTCCGCACCAGCGCCGTCCCCGCTGGCCATCGTCGACGCCGAGCCCCTGCCCCGCCAGGAAGAGATCCTCACCGACGCGGCCCTCGCCTTCGTGGCCGAGCTGCACCGCCGGTTCACGCCCCGGCGTGACGAGTTGCTCGCCCGCCGCGCCGAGCGCCGTGCGGAGATCGCCCGCACCTCCACGCTGGACTTCCTCCCGGAGACGGCCGCGATCCGCGCCGACGACTCCTGGAAAGTGGCCCCGTCGCCCGCCGCCCTGGACGACCGCCGGGTCGAGATCACCGGCCCCACCGACCGCAAGATGACCATCAACGCGCTCAACTCGGGCGCCCGGGTGTGGCTCGCGGACTTCGAGGACGCCTCCGCCCCGACCTGGGAGAACGTCGTCCTGGGCCAGGTGAACATGGCCGACGCGTACACCCGGAACATCGACTTCACCGACGAGCGCACCGGCAAGTCCTACGCGCTGCGCCCGAACGAGGAGCTGGCGACGGTCGTCATGCGCCCGCGCGGCTGGCATCTGAACGAGCGCCACCTCGTCGACGCCGACGGCACGCCCGTGCCCGGCGCCCTCGTCGACTTCGGCCTGTACTTCTTCCACAACGCCCAGCGGCTGCTCGACCTCGGCAAGGGCCCCTACTTCTACCTCCCGAAGACGGAGTCGCACCTGGAGGCCCGCCTCTGGAACGACGTGTTCGTCTTCGCCCAGGACCACGTCGGCATCCCGCAGGGCACGATCCGGGCCACGGTGCTGATCGAGACGATCACGGCCGCGTACGAGATGGAGGAGATCCTCTACGAACTCCGCGACCACGCCTCCGGGTTGAACGCGGGCCGCTGGGACTATCTGTTCTCCATCGTGAAGAACTTCCGTGACGGCGGCACCCGGTTCGTCCTCCCGGACCGCAACGCGGTCACGATGACCGCCCCGTTCATGCGGGCGTACACCGAACTCCTCGTCCGTACCTGCCACAAGCGCGGCGCGCACGCGATCGGCGGCATGGCGGCGTTCATCCCGTCCCGCAGGGACCCCGAGGTCAACAAGGTCGCGTTCGAGAAGGTCCGCGCCGACAAGGATCGCGAGGCGAACGACGGCTTCGACGGATCCTGGGTGGCCCACCCCGACCTCGTGCCGATCGCCATGGAGTCCTTCGACAAGGTCCTCGGCGACCGGCCGAACCAGAAGGACCGGCTGCGCGAGGACGTCCATGTCGAGGCCGCCGACCTGATCGCGGTCGACTCGCTCGACGCCAGGCCCACCTACGACGGCCTCGTCAACGCCGTCCAGGTCGGTATCCGCTACATCGAGGCGTGGCTGCGCGGCCTCGGCGCCGTGGCGATCTTCAACCTCATGGAGGACGCGGCCACCGCGGAGATCTCCCGCTCCCAGATCTGGCAGTGGATCAACGCGGGCGTCGAGTTCGAGCACGCGGGAGAGTCCGTGAAGGCCACGCCCGAGCTGGCCCGCGAGGTCGCCGCCGAGGAGCTGGCCGCCGTCCGCGCCGAGATCGGCGAGGAGGCCTTCGCCGCCGGCCACTGGCAGGAGGCCCACGACCTGCTGCTCCAGGTCGCTCTCGACGAGGACTACGCGGACTTCCTGACGCTGCCGGCGTACGAGCGGCTGCGTGGCTGAGGCCCGCCGGGCCTCAGCGCTCCGAGTGGCCCAGGGTCTTCCCCGGGGCCACTCGGTCGCGTACGAGCTTCTTCACCGCCGTCGGCTCGGGGAAGCCCTGCTCGCGGCGGTCCCAGACAACCTCGTCGTCGACCCGGACGACGAAGACGCCACCGGTGCCGGGTTTCAGGGACAGCTCCGTCAGCTCCGCCTCGAACGTCGTGAGCAGCTCCTGGGCGAGCCAGGCGGCGCGGGGCAGCCAGCGGCACTGGGTGCAGTACTCGATCGACACGCGCCGGGAGGCCGGGGGCGTGCCGGTCGCCGCGTCCGTGGGGTCCGTCATCCTAGATGCACCGACCAATCCTGTTCCGCCGCCGGCTTGCCGTGCAGATCGGGGACCCGCTTGAGCCAGTCCGGGCGGCCTCGCTGTGTTCGCGCCGCGCGGAGCGCCTCCTCGGCGGCGAGTTCCTCCCGGGAGGGGAAGTCCGTGGGGAGCCAGGTCGCGGAGGCCCGCACGCGCGCGTGGAGGTAGTCGACGTAGGCCGTGCGCGCCGCGTCGGGCGTCGCGAAGCCGTCCTCTGCGGCCAGCCAGGCGTCGGGGACCTCCGCCACGATCCGCCGCAGCAGGCTCTCGGTGACCTCGGGCGCCAGCTCCGCGTCGGCGGCGCGGACGTCGGGTGCGTAGTGGCCGAGGGCGTGGTGCCGGAAGTCGTACGCCTTCGCGGGGTCCGAGGCGTCCCAGCGGTGGTGGAAGACGAGGGCGGCGCCGTGGTCGATGAGCCACAGCCGCGGGGGGACGGTGCCGAGGGTGGGCCAGACCATGAGGTTCGAGCTGTGGACCGTGCGGTCGACGTTGACGGTGAGGGCGTCGAGCCAGACGATCCTGCCCGCCTCGGCCGGATCCACCGGAAACGCCTTGGCGACCTCGGGGGTGAAGTCCTTCGCGCCCGGCAGGTAGTCCATGCCGAGGTTGACTCCCGCGCTCGCCCCGTGCAGCTCCCGTACCTCCTGGTGGGGCTCGTCGTCGGCGATCGCCGGGTCGAAGTGGACGAGGACCAGCTCCGGGAACCGCAGCCCGAGCGCTCGCGCCAGCTCCCCCACGATCACCTCGGCGACCAGCGCCTTGCGGCCCTGCGCGGAGCCGGTGAACTTCACGACATAGGTGCCCAGGTCGTCGGCCTCGACGACACCGGGGACGGAGCCGCCGGACCGCAGGGGCGTGACGTAGCGGGTCGCGGTGACCTCTCTCAGCATGTCCTCGGGTCACCCGCCTCGTCGTCCGCTCCGGCTTCCAGTGTCCGGCATGAAGTGAGCATAGTAACCGAGCGTGATCGCTACTGTGTCCGATTCAGGCCCGCGCGCTCCAGCGCCCTGGTCATGGCGGGCCTGTCCGGCTCACGCCGGTCGGGTGCGTTGACGAGGGACATCAGCAGGTCGGGGGTGAGCCGGTGGGCCTCGGCGTGGGTCAGCAGGGTCTCGGCGTCGTGGGCCGGCATGGCGCCGTGGTCCGAGTCGGCGATCGTCCTCAGCACGTCCTTGCGGTCGACGAAGCGGCTCATGCCGCAGTCGAGTCCGTCGTCGTGCAGGGTCGCCGGGTACGGGGCACGTGCCCAGGCGCCGTTCTCGTACCAGTAGACGCAGCCCAGCTGCCAGCCCTTCAGCAGGTCCTGGAGCGACTCGTGCGGAAGCCAGTCGGGGGCGCCGACGAGCATGTCGACCGGCGGTTCGTGCCACTTGACGCCGCTGGACTCGTCCTCGCCGTAGAGAACGTACCGCCCCTCGCCCCGCTGTTCGAAGGTCCACCAGGTGCAGCCGCAGTCGTCCAGGTGGAGTCCCTCGTCGTCCACCCAGGTCCCCGTGCGGTGATGGGCCTCCCCCTCGTCCGCCGTGGTGGCCTCCAGCACGGCGATGAGCGACCAGCGCGCCCACAGCACCTCGGCCGGTGGGAGATCGCCGGGCAGTCCCGGCCGGTCGATGGTCATGACTCGCCCCCGTGTTCGACGTGATGCTCGACATCGATCTTGATCAGGGGTCAGGCTCTCACGCGTCGGACGGTCCACGACCGGCGGCCGGGCGCTGCTCGCGGCTGTCGAGCGCGGCGTTCACCGCCCGCTCATATGTGACCCTTCAACGACAGGTGGGCAAGAGTCGAGGCTTATTTGTGCTTTTGCCGGGAACTCGCATGGCGCAACGGTCGCCGCGGGTCCCCTGCCCGGCGGGCGATCTCGGGAACGGAAGAGGGAGAGATCGTGGCCGTTCGGGTAGGCGTTGAGGAAGAGTTCCATGTGCTGGACCTGGAGAGCGGGCGACTCGTCCCGGGCGCAGACGCGGTCCTCGGTCGTCTGCGCAGACCGGGCTTCAAGCCGGAGCTCCAACGGTCGGCCGTCGAGTGGAACAGCCGGGTGCACACCTCGCTGGAGACCCTGCGCGCCGATCTGGCCGGGGCACGGCGACGGCTGGACGCGGCGGCCTCCCCTCTCGGGCTGGCCGTCGCCGCCGCCGGCACCGTACCGTTCGCGCGGCTGACGCCGGGTGACCCCACCCCGGACCCGCGGTACCGGACCATGGCCGAGGAGTACCGGCGGGTCTCCGACGAGCACCTCGTGTGCAGCGCCCAGGTCCACGTCGACATACCCGACCGCGACACGGCCGTCCGCGTCATGTGCGCCGTCTCGCCCTGGCTGCCCCCGCTGCTGGCGCTCTCCGCCAGCTCCCCGTTCTGGATGGGCGCCGACACCGGGTACGCCAGCTGGCGCACCATGCTGTGGCAGCGCTGGCCCACCGCCGGGCCGGTCGGCTGTTTCCCCTCGGCCGCCGACTACGACGCCGCCGTCGCGGACCTGATCCGCGGCGGAGCGATCAGCGACCCGGGAATGGTCTATTACGACCTGCGGCCCTCCGACCACCAGCGGACCCTGGAACTGCGGATCTGCGACGCCTGTCCGCGCACCGAGACGGTCGTGCTCGTCGCCGGGCTGTTCCGGGCCCTCGTCGAGGACGCGCGGCTCCGCCTGGAGCGCGGGGACCAGGTCTGCGACGGCCGGCACGAGTGGCTCCGGGCAGCGGCGTGGCGGGCGGCCCGGACGGGGCTGGAGGGGCCCCTGGTCGATCCCGACACCCGGCTGGCCGCGCCCGCCCCCGTCGTCCTGCGCGGCATGCTCCGGCGGCTGCGCCCGGCCCTGGAGGCCTGCGGCGACTGGGACACGGTACGCCTGCTCATGACGGAGACCCTCGCCCGCGGCAGCGCCGCCCACCGGCTGCGCCGGATCGCCGAGGTCCACGGCCTGCGCGCCGCCGTGGACACGGTCGTCGCCGAGACCCGCGGCGAGAGGGGCCGACGCCTCGCGCCCGCGCCCGTCCGGCGGCCCGTCGCGGCGGCCGCGACGACGACGGTGCGAGGGCCCATGGCATCGGGCCCAGTGGAAGCCATCGGGGGCTGAACCGCACAGCCATGCGGAAAGACGGTCACCGGTCCGCGCCCCGCGTCAGGGGCGCCCCCACCAGCAGCGGTCGTGGTCCGCTCCTCGGCGCCGGTGCCGCCTGCGATCAAGGAGAGTTCGACATGCCCACCAGCAAGACCGACAACGATCAGACCGGGTGGTGCCCGCCGGGCGCCCACTCGTCGCCGGGCACGACCGGCGTCACTCCGCGAGGGGGTGCGGCCTGATGTGCGGTCTCAGCGGAGAGATCCGTTTCGACGGCGGACGGCCGGACCTGGCGGCCGTGGAACGCATGACCGACCGGCTGGCCGCCCGTGGACCGGACGGCAGGGGCGTGTGGTCGCAGGGCGCCGTCGCCCTGGGCCACCGGCGACTGAAGATCATCGACCTGTCCGAGTGCGGGGCCCAGCCGATGGCCGACTCCGCGGGCCGGATCACGGGTGTCTTCAACGGCTGCGTCTACAACTACAAGGAGCTCCGCGAGGAACTGCGCGGACTCGGCCACCGCTTCTTCTCCGACTCCGACACCGAGGTCGTCCTCAAGGCGTACCAGCAGTGGGGCACCGACTGCGTCGACCACTTCTTCGGGATGTTCGCCTTCGTCGTCGTCGAGCAGGACACCGGGCGGGTCGTCCTCGGCCGGGACCGGCTCGGCATCAAGCCGCTGTACCTGGCCCGGTCGCCGGGGCGGCTGCGCTTCGCGTCCTCGCTGCCGGCCCTGCTGGCGGGCGGCGGCGTCGACACCTCCCTCGACCCCGTCGCGCTGCACCAGTACATGAGCTGGCACGCCACGGTGGCCGCGCCCCGCACCGTCCTGGGCGGGGTGCGGAAGCTGCCAGCGGCCACCGTGCGGGTCGTGGAGCCCGACGGCCGCGAGCGGGACATCCGCTACTGGCAGCCGTCGTACAGCCGCGTGCCGGAGCACGCGCGGCTCGGCGCGGACGACTGGCGTGACGCGGTGCTCGACGCGCTGCGCACCGCCGTGCGCCGCCGCATGGTCGCCGACGTCCCCGTGGGCGTCCTGCTGTCGGGCGGTCTCGACTCCAGCCTGATCGTGGCGCTGCTGGCCGACGAGGGACAGACGGACCTCGCGACGTTCAGCGTGGGATTCGAGTCGGAGGGCGGTGTCGAGGGCGACGAGTTCCCCTACTCCGATCTGGTCGCCCGGCACTTCGACACGGACCACCACCAGCTGATGGTGCCCTCGGACCGGGTGTCGACGGCGCTGGACGCGGCGGTCGAGGCGATGAGCGAGCCGATGATCAGCCACGACGTGGTCGCCTTCCATCTGCTGTCCGAGCAGGTGGCGAAGGAGGTCAAGGTCGTCCAGAGCGGCCAGGGCGCCGACGAGGTCTTCGCCGGCTACCACTGGTACCCGGACATGGCCGCCGCGCCCAGGGAGCGGGCCCACGAGGCGTACGCGGAGACGTACTTCGACCGCTCGCACGGCGACCTCACCGGGATCGTCCGGCCGCACATGCTGCCCGACCACGACGTGTCCGGCCGCTTCGTACGGGAGCACATGGCCCGCCCGGGTGCCGAGACCGCCCTCGACGCGGCGCTGCGGCTCGACGCCGAGGTGATGCTGATCGACGACCCGGTCAAGCGGGTCGACAACATGACGATGGACTGGGGGCTGGAGGCCCGGGTGCCGTTCCTCGACCACGAACTCGTGGAGCTGGCCGCCCTCTGCCCGCCGGAGCTGAAGCTCGCCGACGGGGGCAAGGGAGTCCTCAAGGCCGCCGGTCGGAAGGTCCTGCCCCCGGAGGTCGTCGACCGGCCCAAGGGCTACTTCCCGGTCCCCGCCATCATGCACATGGCGGGTCCGGTACTCGACCGGGTGACCGAGGCCCTGACGGCTCCCGAGGCCACGTCGCGCGGTGTCTTCGAGGACGCGTACGTGGCCAAGCTGCTGTCGGCGCCGGACGAGCACCGCACCAGGCGTGGGGCGAACGCCCTGTGGCAGATAGCTTTGCTGGAGATATGGCTGCAAACGCACGGAATCAGCTGACCGGGGCGCAGGGGAGCCGATCCCCGCGCCCGGCCACGGCAGCCCCGTCGGACCCGTCGGCGGCGCCCCCCTTCGGCGCCCACGCCGGTGAGGACGCCCTCGACGGGGTGCCGTGGCTGCCCCTGGACCACGGCACCGCGCCCCCGGCCTCGGTCGCGGTCGCCCCGGCCGCCGCGTGGTCCGGGGCGTTCGCCCTGGCGCCCCCGGCGTCGACGGCTCCCGTACCGGTGCCGTTGCCGGAGACCGCCGGGACGCGGGACACACCGCAGCCGCTGCGGTCCCACGGCTGCTGGTACCCCTCCGTCGACCCCAGCGGCAGACAGGTCGCGTTCATCTGCGACCGGGGCGGGGTGCCGCAGCTGTGGACCGGGCCGGTCGACGGGGGCGAGGTCCATCTGCTCGACTCCGATCCCCACCCGGTCAAGGAGGTGGCCTGGGCGCCGGACGGCCGCTGGATCGCCTACACCACCGCCCCCGGAGGCGGCGAGCACACCCGGGTGCTGTGCGTACGGCCCGACGGCACCGGGCGGCGCGTCCTCGCCGGTGCCGAGCCCGGCAGCTCCGCGTACCTGGGCTGCTGGCAGCACGACGGGTCGGCGGTCGCCGTCACCGTCGCCGAGCCGGTGCTCCTGCCGGCCGGGGGTGACACGGAGGAGTCACCCGCCCGCGCGGAGCCGGGCCTCGCCGACCCGCACACGTACACGCCGGCCCGTCCGCCGGGCTGGGCCGTGCGGGACGGCCGGGCCGTGCTGCTGGGCGGTCCGCGCTACGGCGACGCCGGGCCGGCCGCGCATCTCGCGGAACGCGAGGGCGGGACCGCCCGCGAACACGACCAGGAGCGCGACCAGGAGGCCGCCGGTGGTCTCGCCGCCTACCTCGTCGACCCCACGGGCGCGGTGGCACCCGCGCTGCTGGCCGTGGAACGCGGCGCCGCCACGCTGCGGGTGTGCGACCTCAGCCGGGACGGCCGGCTCGCCCTGGTGCGCCGGGGCCCGCGCGGCCGCCGCGAGGCCCTCGTCGTGCGCACCTGCGACCTGCGGACCACGTTCGCGCTGCCCGTCGCGGACGGCGACCCGTGGATCGGGCGCTTCTCCCCCGACGCCACGACGCTGTGGCTGCGCAGCGACGCGGCCCGCGAGTTCGCCGCGCTGTTCGCCGTACGGCTGGCGCCCGGAGGCGAGCAGCAGGGGATCACCGTCACCGCGCAGCGCGAGGGGTGCGGCCTGGAGCTGCTGACGTTCGGCCGCGACGGGTCCACGGCGGCCCTGGCCTGGAACGTGCGGGGGGCCACCGAACTGGAGGTCACCACCGTCTCGGGTACCGCGGGCGTCGCCTCCGTGGGGGTGCGGCGGTCCGTGTCGCTGCCCCACGAGGTGGTCACCCGGATGGCGCGGGCCGGCGGGGGGTCGGAGCTGGTGCTGGCACTGTCCGGCTCGCAGCGGCGGCCCGGCATGTGGTGGCTCTCGGAGGGCGCCGCGCGGCGCACCACGTGGTCGTCGCGTGACGAGGACGCCGTACCGCCGGGCCGTTCGCCCGTGCGTCCCGTGCCCCTGCGGCCGGTCGCGCGGGACGGGCTGCCGCTGAGCGGCTGGTACTACCGGGCGCCGGGCCGGGCGCCGGGGCAGCCGGCGCCGTGTGTGATCCATCTGCACGGCGGTCCCGAGGAGCAGGAACGGCCGGTGTTCAACCCGCTGTACCACGAGCTGTCGGGCCGGGGGCTCGACATCTTCGCGCCGGACGTGCGCGGTTCCTCCGGGCACGGTCGGTCGTTCGTCGACGCCGATCTCGGCACGGGACGGTTCGCCGCGATCGAGGACGTCGCCGACTGCGCGGCCCACATCGTGGAGGCGGGGCTCGCCGATCCGCGGCGGCTCGCCGTCATGGGCCGCTCGTACGGCGGCTATCTGGTGATGGCCTCGCTCGTGTGGCACCCCGAGCTGTTCCGCACGGGTGTCGCGGCGTGCGGCATGTCGGACTTCGCGACGTTCTACGCCGGGACCGAGCCGTGGATCGCGGAGTCGGCCGCGCACAAGTACGGCCATCCCGAGCACGACCGGGACCTGCTGCACTCACTGTCCCCGATGACCCGGATCGACGCGCTGCGGGTACCGGTACTCACCGTCCACGGCGAGCACGACACGAACGTGCCGCTCGGCGAGTCCGAGCAGTTCGTGCGCGCGGCCCGCGAGCGGGGCCTGGAGGCCGAGCTGCTGCTGTTGCGCAACGAGGGCCATGACTTCCTGCGCGCGGACAGCCGGCGGATCTTCCGCCGCGCCGCGGCCGACTGGATCGAACGCCACGTCGCGGAGTGACCGCGGTCGCCCGCACCTCACATCCCACACCTCGCATAACGGTCATTTCTGATGAATCGACGCATGGCCGTCCCGGTCACGGGCACTCGCCCGCGGAGCGGACATCCCCCACCCACGAGGAGTCGATCATGGTCATCAAGAAGATGCACGAGATGGGCATCCGCAGTGAGCACGCCTACATGGCCGCCATGGCGTCCATCGGTCTGACCGTCGTCGCCTGGGCGGGCTCCCTCAAGATGGAGCCCGGCACGGGACTGGCCCGCGCCGACCGCTGGGGCCTGTTCGTCGGCGAGTGGGCGCCCACCTTCTTCGGCCTCGGCATAGCCCTGTCGCACTACGAGCAGCAGGACGGCACCCTGACCGCCACCGTCCACGAACTGCGTGACCAGCGCGAGCAGAAGGCCGGCTGACCGCGCGGGCCCCTCGACGCCGAACGGGCTCCCTCGACGCCGAACGGGCTCCCTCGACGCGGACCCGGGACGCAGGCGCACCCGAGGCGCACCGGATTCTCTGACACCGCAGGGTTCCCTGTGGTGTCAACCGCTGTGGTCTCCCCCGCTGCTCTGCACTCCACCGCTTCCTTCGTGGTGGAGCAGGAGCAGCGCGATGTCGTCGGTGCGCTGGCCGGCCGGGCCGGCCTTCTCGACCAGCTCGTCGATGAGCACGTCCAGGTCACGGGTGTCCGCGCGCGCGAGGTGCTGTGCGAGGCGGGCGATGCAGTCGTCCAGGTCGATGCCGGGTGTCTCCACGAGACCGTCGGTGTAGAAGGCGAGCGTCATCCCCGGGGTGAGCGGGATCTCCGTCACCGGGTAGACGGCGTGCGGGTCGATGCCGAGGAGGGGTCCGGGTGGGACCGTGAGGGGCCGGGTGTCGCCGTCGGGCAGGCGGAGCAGGGGCGGCGGGTGTCCGGCGCTGGCGAGGGTCACCCGGCCGTCGTCGAGGTCGAGGTGGGCGTAGAGGCAGCTGGTGAACAGGTCGGGGGCGAGGTCGGTGAGGAGCCGGTTGGTCCGGGCGAGCACCTCGCCGGGCGGTGTGCCGAGGGTGGCGTGCGCGTAGACGCCGGTGCGGACCTGGCCCATGAGGGCGGCGGCGGCCACGTTGTGGCCCTGAACGTCACCGATGACGGCCGCGACGGCGGTGTCGCCGAACCGGATCAGGTCGTAGAAGTCCCCGCCGATCTCCATGCCGCGGGTGGCGGGAAGGTAGCGGGCGGCGGTCCGCAGACCGGGGACCGTGGGCAGGGTGCGAGGGAGCAGCGCCTGCTGGAGGCCGTGGGCGAGTTCGAGCTTGGTGTCGTAGAGGCGAGCGCGGTCGAGGGCCTGGGCGATGAGCCCGGCGAGCGAGGTCATGACGGCCCGTTCCTCGGCCTGGAACTCGTGGGGGCTGTCGTAGGACAGGACGCAGATGCCGACCAGCCGGCCGGTGATGATCAGCGGCAGGAACGCCCAGGCCTGCTTTCCGCTGGCGACGGGTGCCTCGGGGTAGAGGCGCTCCATCTCCCCGGGTTCGCCGAAGAACGCGGGGACCCCGCTGCTCAGGGCGCGCCCGGCCGGGGTGAACGCGGTGTCGATGGGCAGGCCGTCGAGACGGGCGATGGCCTCGGGGGGATAGCCCCGGTAGCCGGTGATGCGCAGCTTCCCGGCCTCGGCGGAGGACAGCACGAGCCCTTGGGCGCCGAAGGCGGGCATGACCTGGTCGGCGACCACGTCGACGACGTCCTGCACACCGACGACCTCGGTGAGGGCGGCGGCCAGGTGGGTGAGCTGGTACAGCCGGCCCGCGCGGGCCGGCGTCACGGTGCTCGTGGACCGGGAGTGCCCCGGCACGGGCGGGGGCGCGGTGCCGCGCGGCACGACCCGGACGCTGATGCCGCTGGTGTCCGGGTAGAGGTGGATGTCGAGCCACTGGCCTGGCGATCGGCACGCTGTGAACGACACGGGTTCGCGTGTGATCACCGCGGCGCGGTAGCGGTCCTCGTGGGCGGGTTCGTCGAGCCAGCGCAGGGCGTGCCACGGCAGGGTGCCCAGCAGTTGTTCTGGCTCCCGGCCGAACAACTCGCCGGCGCCGCGGCTGACATAGGTGAACCGGCCCTCCAGGTCCAGGGCGCAGCTGCCGCCGGGCAGGCGCTCCACGAAGTCCGCCAGGGCCATCTCCTCACTGACGGACGGCCTGCCGGCTCCGGTGGGGACGGCACGGGGGAGGTCGGCGGGCACGGGAGCGCCGTCGTGCTCCTCCGCCTCGTCCAGCAGCCGGGCCAGACGTCGGCACCGGGACTCGATGTGGCCCCGCTCGCGAGCCGTCATGTACGGGGGGCGGCCGGTCGGCCACATCAGCAGCAGCGTCCCCCAGCGTCGGGCGCCGGTGACGGGGGCGGCCGCCAGGGCCAGCGGGTACGGCAGGACCATCGCGGTGCGCGGGAAGGAGCGGGCCATCTCCTCCTGGCTGCCCACCCACACCACGCGGCCCTCGCGGGCGGCGACCGCCACGGGGGCCGGCGCGGCGAACGGGACGCGCGCCCAGGGGGCGGCGAACTCGGCCGGCGCGCCACACAGCAGATGCAGGCACAGCAGTTCCTCGTCGGGTGTGAGCAGATAGAGGGCGCCGATGGACGCGCCGATCCCTCGCACGGTCTCCGCGAACGCGGCGTCCAGCGCATCGGCGGCGGTGGCCGGGTCACTCGTGCCGGTCACGAGGCACCTCCAGCGTCGCGGGCCACGGACGGACGGCCGTGGACGGCCGCCGGCTCCCTTCGGGTGCGGCACGGCAGGCCGGAGTACCCGAGTGCCCTCACGCGCGACGTTACGCCGCCCCTGAGCGGTCGGCATGCCGGAACGGGTTGGGCAGCGGGAGGTAGCGGGCGTCCGCGCCGTCGGCGCGCGTCCAGCGCAGCAGCAGGTTCGTCTTGCCCGGCAGTGTCGGCGCGCGCAGGAGGTCCTCGACGCCGGGCACCTCGCGGTGCCGCGCCACTTCCCCGCGTACGGCGGCCCACACGTCGACCTCGGGATGGTGTTCGGCCACGGCCGCCGCGACCTCCAGGACGTTGTTGACGAACAGGCAGTACACCAGCCGCTCCCAGCCCGCCTCGCGGGTCACGTCCGGCAGGAGCTTCACGCCCTCGGCGTCCCGGTAGAGGACCTGGACGGGGGTGCCGGCGGTGTCGCAGGCGACGAGGGTGTTCTGGAGGTGGGCCTCCAGGACGACGCCGTGGTGGTGGAACGCGCGGAGGGCCGGGGGCACGACCGCCCGCAGATACGCCCTCCACCAGGTGTCGGGGGCGGCGGTGCGGACCAGCGGGTTGTCCGGGAACGCCGCGGTGTCCTCGGTGAGCGCGGCGCCCAGGACGGCGGTCGTGCCGGGGGCCAGATGCCCGGCCGGTCCGTCGCGGACCAGGACCGCGAGCTCCTCGAACGCGAAGGCGGCGGTGCGGTAGCCGCGGTCGCTCAGCCAGGCGCCGTCCGGCAGCGCGGCGAAGGCCGTGCGCGCCGCCGTGTCGGTGCGGCGCAGTTTGAGCAGGTCGTGCCGCCACAGACGGCGCACGTCGTTGGTGATCCGCACGTCCAGACTGAACTTGAGGAAGAGGTCCGTGTCAGAGGGGCCCGTCGCGGGGGCCGTTGCCGTGGCCCCGCCGGGGCCCCCGCGCAGGGTCTCCCCGGGTACGTACACGGTGCGGATCGCGGCCGTCGGCCACACCTCGCCCGTCGTGTGCCCCAGCCGTATCAGCCGGCCGTCGACGAAGGCGTCAGCCAACTCCTCACCCACCAGGTCGAGTTGCCAGGGATGGGCGGGCAGCAGCCGGTAGCCGGGCGGGGCCGTGCCCAGGGCGTCGAGGGCGGTCGTGTCGCCCTCCTCGGCGACGGTGTCCTCGCGGATCCCGAGCAGCGTCAGCGGGAAACCGGCGTAGGCCTCCGGCGCGTAGGGCAGCCAGGCGGCGGCCGGACCGCCGCCGCGCGCCTTGGGGGCGGGGTGGTACGGGTGCCCGGTGATCAGCGACTGCTCGGACCGCCGGTACGGGTCCTGCGGTGGCGTCGCGTGGGCGCGCGCCGCGAGGAAGGCGGCCACGGCCGCGCGGCTGTCGAGCATCTCGGCGGGCAGCTCGGGGTTGGCCAGGCCGGTGCGGAGGCGGAGTTCGTCGGCGGTGAGGTCGACGAGCTCGGCGTGGGTCAGCCGGCGCCAGGGGCCGCTGGTGAGCGCCTCGGGGTCGTTGCGGTGCCAGGAGCCGTCGGTCTCGGGGCCGGCGGGCCGGCGGGTGCCGTCGGTGAGCACCTCGGGGTCGGCGGGCCGGCGGGTGCCGTCGGTGAGCACCTCGGGGTCGGCGGGGCGGCGGGTGCCCCGGACGCGCAGGAGGCGGCCGCTCGCCGCGAGGCGGTGCACACCGGGTCCGACGGGCTCCCCCGCCTCCCGCAGGAGGCAGTTGAGCAGCGGCGCGGCGGCCTGGGCGTCGGCGGCGGTGCCGACGTCGGCGCGGGGCGGGTTGACGTCCACGGGGTCCATTCGTTCCACATACGGTGCATGTGTGATCAGTATGTCTGCCCGTCGTGGCGCGTCCCGCCGCCCTCATGCGTCGCCGCGGAGACGGGCGGGCAGTGGTCGTACGCCGTTGTCGACGCGGTGCCCGCACCCGCCCGTCGCCGTTCCCGCACCCTAGGAGCCCGTCCGTGGACCCTCACCCGATGTCCGATGCCGAGGCGGCGCTCGGCGCCGAGCTGGGCGCCGTACGCCCCGGTCTGGCGCTGCCGTACGCGGCGGCGCTCCCCGGCGCCCGGGCGGCCGTGCTGGCGCGGCTGTGGCGGGGCCTCACGCACGAGCCACTGCCCTGGGTGGCACGCCGGGAGAGGACCGGGGGCGACGGCGTGACGCTTCTGCTGGCGGACGGCCGTCGGCTGTACGGCCCGGCGATGGACCCGTACGCCACGGACGCGCCGGTCGAGCAGGTGTGGCTGGACGGGCGGCCGTACGACCGTCCGGCGCGGCTGATGAGCGCGCTGGCGGTGCCGCACAGTGCCGCGTTCGCCGCCGAACTCGACCACAGCGCGGCCTCGTTGGCGCTGTCGCGGGCCGGACGGCCGGCGGTGGTGGGGGCGCCGGAGAGGATCTGGGAGTGGGAGCAGTCGGTGGTGGACGGGCATCCCTTCCACCCCAACTGCCGTTCCCGGCCCGGTTTCTCCGCCGCCGATCAGCTCGCGTACGGGCCCGAGCACCGGCAGGTCGTGGCGCTGGGGCTGGCGCCCGTGGACGAGGCACTGGTGGTCGGGGAGTGGCCGGATCGGTTCCGGGACGGCGGTCGGGTGCTGGTGCCGGTCCACCCGTGGCAGGCGGCACATGTGCTCAAGTGCCCCCCGGGCGAGGTGATCGACGCGCATCCGCTGATGTCGTTGCGCACCCTCGCCCTCGCGGACGGCGGGGCGCATGTGAAGACGGCGTTGAGCGCCCGGCTGACGTCCTCCGTGCGGGACATCTCGGCCTACTCGATCGAGACGTCGGCGATCGTGTCGGACTTCATGGCGGAGGTCGCCTCCCGGACGGACGGTCTGCTGCACGTGACCCGTACGCTCGGCGCGGTCACCGCCGGTTCCCCGGATCTGGCGGCGGTGCTGCGGGAGTCACCGGAGAGGTACGCGGACACGGCCACCGGTGAGCGGGTCGTCCCCGTGGCCGCGTTGGCGACGACCGGACTGCCCGGGTCGCCGTCGTGGCTGGCGGATTTCAGCCGACTCGCGCTCACGGTCTGCCTCCGGCTGCTCGACCTGGGGGTGGCCCTGGAGGCACACGGCCAGAACGTCCTGGTGGTGCTCTCGCCGTCGGGTGCCCCCGTGCGGCTCGTCTACCGCGACCTCGCGGACATCAGGGTGAGCCCGGCCCGGCTGGCCCGGCACGGTGTCGCGGCGCCCGCGATGACCGGCCGCATCGTCACGGACGACGAGACCACCCTGCGGCGCAAGCTGTTCGGCGCGCTGATCACGGGCACGCTCGGGGCGACGGCGGGCTCGACGCCCGTGCTGCGCGAGGCGCTCGCCGCGGCCGTACGGGACGTGCCGCCGACCGCTGATCTGGCCACGTTGACGGAGGGGCCGGTACCGACGAAGGCGTTGACGCTGATGCGTCTTTCGCCGGAGCGGCCGGGTGACATCTGGGCGGAACTGCCGACTCCGCTGCGGTGAGGCACGTCCGGCCTGCCGAGTGTCGGACCAAGTCCCCCGGCCCTGTCCCTGGCTTGCCACCCGGCCCGGTGCGGGGCCTGTCACCCGGCCCGGCGCCAGGCTCGTCACCGAACCGGGCGGCGGCCGAGCGGCGGTCCGGCGGCGGCCCTGCGGCCGGGGTGAACGTCCGCCGTTCTCCCCGTGCTCGGGGCGCGCGGCGCGTGCCGTTGTCCGGCGGGTGAACGGGCGGTCTCGTTTTGAAGCGCGGGCCACCTGATCAATAGGATCCGCCGATGATCACAAGACAACGGCTGGCAGCAGGGGTGTTCGCCCTGCTCGCCGCCCTGACGGCCGGGATCGCGGTCCCGTCGACGGCCGTCGCCGACGAGACCACGGCCACCGCGCCCAAGGTCAACCTCCTACTGGATGTCAGCGGTTCGATGCGGGCGAAGGACATCGACGGGCAGTCCCGGATGGCCGCGGCGAAGCAGGCGTTCAACGAGGTCCTGGACGCCACGCCCGAGGAGGTCCAGCTCGGCATCCGCACGCTGGGCGCCAACTACCCCGGCGACGACCGCAAGACGGGCTGCAAGGACACCGCGCAGCTGTACCCGGTGGGTCCGCTGGACCGCACCGAGGCGAAGACGGCCGTCGCCACGCTCACCCCGACCGGCTGGACCCCGATCGGGCCCGCGCTGCTGAAGGCGGCGGACGACCTGGAGGGCGGCGAGGGCACCAAGCGCATCGTCCTGATCAGCGACGGCGAGGACACCTGCGCCCCGCTCGACCCGTGCGAGGTGGCCCGCGAGATCGCCGCCAAGGGCATCGGCCTGACCATCGACACACTCGGCCTGGTCCCGAACGCCAAGCTGCGCGTCCAGCTCAGCTGTATCGCCGAGGCGACCGGCGGCACGTACACCTCGATCGAGCACCGCGACGAACTCACCGACCGCGTCAACCAGTTGGTGGACCGCGCGGCCGACCCGGTGGTCGTGCCGAAGGCCGTCGAGGGCACCGACGCGTGTGCCGGGGCGCCCACGCTCACCTCGGGTCTGTTCACCGACCGCGAGGAGTTCGACCAGCAGCGCTGGTACCGGGTGGACGTGAAGCCGGGCCAGGAGCTGCGGGCCTCGGTGAGCGTCGCGGCGGACCGTGACGTCAACCCGCACTACGGGGTGCTGCTGCGTGCGGTCACCGTCAAGAACCGCGAGATCGTGCGCGGCGAGGCGGCCGGCACCGGCCGTACGGACGTCATCTCGACGGGTCTGCGCTATCCGAAGGCGGAGGCCGAGGACGAGGAGGACGAGGACGTCGCCGAGACCGTGTGCCTCCAGGTCACGCACTCGTACGCGGCCGCCGGCGGGGTGAAGACCACACCCGGTCTGCCGCTGGAGATCACCGTCGACGTCGTGGACGGTCCGGACCGGGCGACGGACGTGGCGTCCTTCGGTCTGGGCCGCGGCTGGTGGCTGCTCGGTGTGCTGGTGCTCGTCGGGTTCCTGGCGGGTGTGCTGTGGGGCTGGCTGTCGCGCTGGCGGCTCGCGGTCTGGAGGACCAACTGATGCGGATCACACGTGTGTGGGGCGCCGCCCTGCTGATGCTGGCCCTGGCCGCCTCCCCGGCCGCCGCGGACTCCTCCCCCTCCGCGAGCCCGTCGGAGAACGGTGACGCGCCCACCGAGGCGGGCACCTCCTTCCGTACGGCGGCGGAGTTCGAGCAGGGGCAAACCGCGACGGCGAGCGCGTCGACCGGCGACTACCTGTACTGGTCGTTCCCGGCGGACGCCGGCCAGCGGCCGACCGTGAAGGCGACGGTGAAGCTGCCGGAGGCGGCCGAGTCCGCCTCGACGTGGCAGCTCGACGTGTACGACGGGCTGCGACGCCGCCAGGCCTGCCAGTACGGGGCGCAGACCCGCACGGCCGACGCGGGGGCCGCCTCCGTGGAGCTGTCCTGCACGCTGCGCACGGTCCGCGCCTGGTCGGAGCAGTGGTCCGACGACCCGCTGCCGGGCACGTACTACGTCCGGCTGACGACGACGCGGCTGGCCACGGGCGACCTCGGACTGCCGGTCGGGGTCGAGGTCCGCGCCGAGTCCAAGGACATCGGCGGTGCGGCGGCGGTCGACGGCTCGCTGGCGAAGCCGCTCGTGCCGGGCATCGCGGTCACCTCGGCGCGGGACGACGAGGACTCCTCGGCCGAGGCCGTCCTGTCCGACCTCGAACCCGACGACGGCTGGGCGTCGGGCTGGTGGAGCGACCGCTGGGTCTGGACCGCGCTCGGCGCGGTACTCGCCGCCCTCGCGGGCATCGGCGGCTACTCCCTCACCCGTGGCTCGGGCCGCCCGACGAGGGTGCCCCCACCGGGCGCCTGACACCCCCGCGAAGGCCCGCCGAACCCTGGAACGCACTCCGGTCCGGCGGGCCTTCGGCGATGCACCCCGGTCCGGCGGGCCGTCGGCACGGACGGGCGCTCAGCTCTCCCGCAACTCCTTCGCCAGGGCCCCCTCCCCCGACACCTCGACCCGGCCCGCTCGTACGGCGTCCCTGAGGGTGAGTCCGCCGCGGCGGACCGCCT
>NZ_LIQX01000200.1 GCF_001418475.1 Streptomyces ossamyceticus
GCGCGGGCGTCGGCTCGGCCGGGGCGGACGGCAGCGGGGACTCCGGCACCGTCGGCGCGGGGCCGTCGGTGGCCGGCGGCAGCGTCTCCGGGTTGGTGTCGCCCTGCTCGTCGGTCTCGATCAGCCCCTCGGTCGGGCTCGGGTTGTCGCTCGGCTCGTCGGACGCCGGCGCGGTGGGCTCCGGGCTCTCCTCCGCGGTCGGCTGCGCGGTGGCCCCGACCTGGCCGTCGGTCACCGCCGGGGAACCGGAGCTGTCCCACATCAGCGGGGTCGGCGAGACGGCCACCTCGTTGCCGTACGCGTTCTCCGCGCTCAGCACACTGGTCACCGGGTCGAGCCGGAACGTCAGATCGGCGGCGGTGATGCCGTACGACAGCTGTTGGGCCCGAGGGTCGGCGGCGGCCGTGCGGTTCTTCAGCACGAGCAGTTGGGCGAAGCCGTCGTCGTCGGCGGTCAGCACCAGGTCGGCGCCCGGGAGGATCTCCGGGTACAGCGCGCGGGAGCCGTCGATGATCGGGGCGGGCACCGGGCCCGGCCAGGTCAGCTGGATGGTGTAGCCGTCGACGGTGAGGGTGACCAGAGGGCTCGCGTCCGCGGCGGCGGCCGTGCGCACGCCCTTGACCAGGGAGATCCGCCGGACACCGGAGCCGGCGCGGGAGGCGCGCTCGTCGTCCCGCCCGTCCTCGCCGCGCGCGGCTTTCGACCCGGCCGAGAACACCATGCGCGCGTTCGTGGCCTTCGGTTCCCAGCCCTTGGCGGTGCGGCGCAGGTCGTAGTCGATCGGCTTCCACTCGCCGCCCACCTTGGCCCGGATCGGCGACGCGTACAGCCTCTTCGCCATCTGGCCGTCGGGACGCGCCCACGTCGTGGACCTCGCCGTACGTGCCGTCGTGACCTCGACGGGCCTGCCGGTCTCGGCCGCCCGCGCGAGCGCGGCGGCCTCCCCGACAGGCTTCTTGCGTCCTCCGCCGTCCGAGCCGCCGCGCGAGCCGGGCTCGTCCAGGCCGAGGCCGACGAAGGTGATGCCGGTCGCGGCCAGCGCCGCGGTGAGTACGGCGGCCGTGGTGCGTCTGCCGGGCACACGACGCCAGTTGCGCTCCTTGCGCGTCATCGGGCGAGTTCCCCCTTCCCCCCTTGGAACCGGCACGGGCAGGGCTCGGCCGGGCGAGCCGATGATGACCTATGCGCGGGCCGTCGTCACGCTTCGCAGCCGTCGCGGGGAATTGAGTGGATCAAGGCGGCGGTCCGTAAGTGTGGTGGGGCCCGGCGGCGGGCAAGTCGTATACCAGCCACAGAGGTTGCGGCGAAAAGCCACGAACCGTCGCTGAACTCCCGTGATTCGATGGTTATTTGCCAGAGGAACTGGTGAATTAAGCGATTGATCGCGGAGGGGCGGGGCTTTCCCTTACCGAGGCAAATCCCGTATCTGGGCCCAGCTGGCCGCTATCCATGCTTACGCACCGTGACGGTCATCACATACGCACAGTCGATCTAGCGAAACTTCACACGGGCCCCACAGAATCTCCGACATCTGATACGCCATCACGCGTGGTCTGTTCCTGGCCCGCCTCGAGTGGTCCGGGGGGACCTCGCCGTGTTCGGTCGCTACTCGAATGTCCGTCGTGCCCGTGTGCGCAGAGCCGTCGTGCCCGCGATCGGCGCGGCCCTGCTGGTGGGCCTCCTACCCACCCAGTCCCTGGCCGTGCCGCCCGATCCGGCCGTCGCGGAGAAGGGCCGCGAGACCCTCGACCTGGAGGCGCTCGACCAGGACAAGCCCCTGACGGGCGAGACGTTCGAACGGGACCTGGAGACCCTGAAGGTCGAGGTCCCCGAGGACCTGGAGCAGGCCCCGGCCGGCACCGCCACCGCACCGCTCGCCGACACCGGCACGGTCAGCTTCGGCGGCACCGCGACCACCACCCCCGCCACGGCCCGCACGGCCTCGGAGCGCACGGCCAAGGCCCGCACGGCCTCGACGGCCCAGCAGATCGACCTCAAGCCCGTCGAGGACCTCCCCGTCAGCCTCGGCCAGGCCCCCGACCAGGCGGCCCCCACCGGCACCTGGGCCGTCCAGGTCTACGACCGCGCCTCCACCGTCGCCCAGGGCGTCGACGGCGCCGTCGTCAAGGTCCAGGCGCCCGCCACCGGGTCCGTCCCGGTCTCCGTCAAGCTCGACTACGCCAAGTTCAAGAACCTGTACGGCGCCGACTGGGCCTCCCGGCTGCGCTTCGTCCAGTTCCCCGAGTGCTACCTGACCACGCCGGACGTCGAGGCGTGCCAGGAGTACGAGGAACTGGAGACGGTCAACGACACCAAGGCCCAGTCGATCACCGCCACCGTCGACACCGCCGCCGACGGCACGGTCACCCCGGCGGCCGCCGCGAAGGTCGCCGAGTCCGGCGGGCCCACCGTCGCGCAGGCCGCCTACCGCAAGGCGGGAGCGTCCGCCTCGCCGGTCGCCGCGACCGGTGACGCCGCCGTCGTCGGCGCGGTCGACTCGGGCGGCGGCGCGGGCGGCACCTTCAAGGCGACCCCGCTCGTCTCCAACGGCAAGTGGGCGGCCGGCGGTTCCTCCGGCGCGTTCACCTGGTCGTACCCGCTGTCGATCCCGGCGGCTCCGGCCGGCCCCGCTCCGCAGGTCACCTTCGACTACAACTCCCAGACGGTGGACGGCCGGGTCGCGGTCTCCTCGCCGCAGTCCTCCTGGATCGGCGAGGGCTGGGACTACGACCCCGGCCACATCGAGCGCCGCTACCGCTCCTGCCAGGACGACCGCAAGGCGATGAAGTCCGGCTCGGCCAACAACACGGCCAAGAAGGACAAGACCAACGACCTGTGCTGGGTGTCGTACAACGCGGTGATGTCGCTGGGCGGCAGGACCGTCGAACTCGTGCGGGACGCGCCCTCCGGCAGCGACCCCGAGACCGACACCGAGGTCTACCGCCCGCAGAACGACGACGGCACCCGCGTCGAACGCAGGACGGGCGGCAGCAACGGCGACAACAACGGCGAGTACTGGATCGTCACGACACGGGACGGCACGAAGTACCACTTCGGCCTGAACAAGGTCGGCGGCGGTCACGCCGACACCGACTCCGTCTCCACGGTGCCCGTCTTCGGCAACCACCCGGGCGAGCCCTGCCACGCCACTGCCTTCGCCGACTCCCGCTGCGGAGCCGGCAAGAAGCAGGCATGGCGCTGGGGCCTGGACAAGGTCGTCGACGTGCACGGCAACACGATGGTCGTCAGCTGGAAGCAGGAGACCAACCACTACGCCGTCAAGAAGAAGTTCAAGTCGCCCGAGCAGTACGACCGTCACGCGTACCCCACGGTCATCGAGTACGGCATGCGCTCCGACCTGACGAAGCCGTCGGCGACCGTCGAGTTCGGGGTGAAGCAGCGCTGCCTGAAATCCACCACCGCCTGCGACGCCGCCAACTTCGCCAAGACCGACGACCCGGGCGCGTACCGCCCCTGGTGGGACACGCCCGGCAACCTCAACTGCAAGTCCACGTCGAAGCTGTGCCCCGCCTTCCCGTCGTTCTGGACGCAGATGCGCCTGGACACCGTCACGACGAAGGGCGCCCGCGCCGGCCAGACCGGCCTCGGCAAGGTCGACACCTACGAGCTGCACCAGTCGTTCCCCGAGGACTGGTACGACACCTCCCCGGGCCTGTGGCTGAACTCGATCACCCGGCGCGGCTTCGCCCCCGGTGACACCACCGGCACCCTCCAGCACAAGGACGGCGTCAGCTTCGCCGAGTACTCCGTCGGCTCCACCTCGCCGCTGCGCACCCGGCTCCAGGACCGCCAGCTGCCGAACCTCGTCCTCACCGGCCCGAACGACCAGCGCCCCGCCTTCACCCGGCCCCGCATCGGCACCGTCGCCACCGAGTACGGCGGTGACATCGAGGTCGAGTACAAGGGCGGCTGCGCCACCGAACCGGCCGAGGACAAGGGCCGCAGCAACGGCACCTGCTACCCGCTGCGCTGGTCGCCCGACGGCGACGAGAAGACCCCGGCGAAATCCTGGTTCAACAAGTACGTCGTGCACTCCGTGACCGAGACCGACAAGGTCACCTCGCACGGCAAGCCCATCGTCACCAAGTACACGTACACGGGCCCCGCCTGGGCCAAGAACGACGACGAGTTCACCCGCCCCGCCCTGCGCACGCACAGCCAGTGGCGCGGCTACCGCCAGGTCGCGGTGACCAAGGGCAGCAAGTCCACCTCCCAGCAGGGCGACCCCCAGTCCCAGTCGTACTCCGAGACCCGCTACTTCCAGGGCGTCGGCGGCACGGTGAAGGACTCGACCGGCACACACACCCTCGTCGACGAGGACGAGCCGCAGTACGCGGGCCAGATCGCCGAGACCCTCGCCTACCTCAACTCCGACAAGCGCGTCCAACGGCGCACCCTCAACTTCCCCTGGTCCAAGCAGACCGCGTCCCGGCCCCGGGAGGCCGAGAACGGCGCCGACATGGACCCGCTGCTCGCGCACCGCGGCGGGGTCAGGCGCACCGACGAGATCCAGACCGTCGACAGCAGCTGGCAGGCCGTCCGCACGCTCACCGACGTGGACGACACCTACGGCCTGCCGACCCAGGTCGAGACCGCCGTCGTCAAACCGAACGGCTCCGGCGAGACCCTCTCCCAGCAGACGTGCACCAGGACGTCGTACGTCCACAACACCTCCGCCTGGCTGATCGGGCTGACCAAGGAGCAGCGCAGCACCGGCACGTCCTGCGCGGCGTACGACTCGGCCGACCCGGCGACCAAGCTGATCCGGGCCGTCCGCAACAGCTACGACAACCTCGCCTACGGTGAGGTCCCGACGAAGGGCCTCGTCACCTCCGCGGCGGGTGTCGACGGGGCCGGGACCTCCTACTCCCTCGTCACGAAGACGACGTACGACCCGCTGGGCCGGATCCGCACGGTCACCAAACCCGGCGTGGGCACCGCCGAGACCCAGTACACCCCCGCCGACGAGGGCGGGCCGGTCACCTCGGTGCGGACGATCAACGCCAAGGGCCACGCCGTCACCACGGCCTTCGACCCGGGGCGCAGCCTCGCGCTGACGGTCACCGACGCCAACGGCCGGGTCACGAAGAACGAGTACGACGCCCTCGGACGTTTCGTGAAGGGCTGGTCGCCGTCCCGCTCGTCGGGCGGGAAGACACCGGACGTCGAGATCGCCTACCAGCCGGCGATCGCCACCTCGTCGGAGACCCGCCCGGCCGCCGTCACCACCCGGACCCTGAAGGACAACGGCTCCTACAGCCGCCAGGTGACCCTCTACGACGGTCTGATGCGCCAGGTCCAGACCCAGTCCGAGGCCCATGGGCCCGGCCGGATCATCACCGACGTCAGCTACAACGACCACGGCCTCGTCGACGAGCAGACCGGCGCCTACCTCGCCAAGGGCGAGCCCGCCGCCGCGCTCTTCGAGCCCCGGTCGAAGACGGCGATCCCCAGTTACCTCAAGAAGCGGTACGACGGCATGGAGCGGCAGGTCCGCCTGTCGACGTACCACGACGGCGACTTCCGGTTCGCGACGTACACGACCTACACCGACACCACGACCTTCGTGAACCCGCCCGGCGCGACCGCCCCCAAGACACGGACGTACACTGACGCCCTGGGCCGGGTCACCGCCGTCCGCCACTACGTCAGGGACGACGGCAGCACCGCCGGACGCACGACCTCCTACGAGTACGACGCCCGCGGCAACCGCAGCAAGGTCACCGACCCGGCGGGCGGCACATGGTCGTACACCTATGACGCCCGCGGCCGGACGACCTCCGTCACCGACCCCGACATGGGCCGCACGGAGACCTGGTACGACAGCGCCGACCGACCGAACAAGGTCACGGACGCCAAGTCGCGCACCACGCACACCGAGTACGACGAACTGGGCCGGGTCAAGGCCGTCCGCGAGGGTTCGTCCTCGACGCCCGTCCTGTCGTTCACCTACGACACCCTGTCCGGCGCGCTCGGCCAGCCGGTCGCCTCGACCCGGCACACCGCGGGCGGCGACTACATCAGCCGCGTCACCGGCTACGACACCGACTACCGGCCCACCGGCACCGAGACCGTCGTCCCGTCCAATCCGATGACGACGGGCCTCGCCGGCACCTACGCCTACGCGTACACGTACACCCCGACCGGCAAGCAGCAGTCGGTCACCCTGCCGGCCGTCGGCGGGCTGGCGAAGGAGAAGGTCGTCACCCGCTACAACGGCGACGGCTTCGCCGAGTCGACCTCCGGTCTGAGCTGGTACACCTCCGACGTCACCTACTCGCCGCTCGGCGACGTCCTGCGCACCGTGTCGGGCGCGCAGCCCAACCGGGTCTGGACGACCAACTTCGTCGACCCGCACACCGGCCGTCTGCAGCGCACGGTCGCCGACCGGGAGACCTCCGGCCCGCACCGCGTCTCGGACGGCTACTACTCCTATGACCAGTCCGGCTCCATCACCTCCCTCGCCCGACGGCTCGGCGACCCGAGCACCCCGGTCTGGGACACCCAGTGCTTCACCTACGACGTGCTGGGTGAGCTGGTCCACGCCTGGACCTCCAAGGTCACGCCCACCGGGGCCGGCAACGGCTGCAAGTCCTCCAACGGCACCGCGTGGGGCCACCGCACCGACTACGCGGCCTCCTCGGGCCCCGTGGCCGAGGCACCCGACGAGGCGAGCGACACCACCGGTCCGGACGCGACCCTGACGGCGACGCTGGCCGCCGCCGCCCCCGACACCGCGACCGTCGCCACCGGCGGGACCGCCTACCGCCAGTCGTTCACCTTCGACTGGCTGGGCAACCGGGCCTCGATGACGGAACACGACCCCGCGGACCCCGCCAAGAACGTCGGCTACACCTACGGCTACGAGTCCGCACAGCCCCACACCGTGCGCTGGATCAGCTCCACCCCGTCCGGCAAGGGCAGTTCCTACACGTACGACGCCGCGGGCAACACCGAGGTCCGCGACCTGGCCGCCACCACCCAGAACCTGACGTGGACGTACGAGAACCAGCTGGAGACCATCACCGACGACGGCAAGAAGACGAGCTACGTCTACGACGCCGCCGGCAACCGCATCCTGGAGAACTCCCCCTCCGGATCGACGCTCTACCTGGGCGACACCGAGGTGACGACCGGCTCGTCCGGCACCATCACCCGCGCCTCCCGCTCCTATGTCCAGCCCGGCGCGCCGACGGTGACCCGGACCGCGAGCAACGGTGCCACGACGGGTCACCAGCTCGCCGTCCAGCTCGCCGACCACCTCGGCACCTCCGACACCTCGGTGGCGCTCTCCAGCGGCCAGCCGGTCACCCGCCGTGCCTTCAAGCCGTACGGCGAGGTCCGCGGGACGAAGCCGTCGGCCTGGCCCAACAAGCGCGGCTACCTGGGCGTCGGCATCGACGACACCGCCACCGGCCTGACCCATGTCGGCGCCCGCGAGTACGACCAGAACTCCGGTCGTTTCCTCTCCGCCGACCCCGTCATCGACGTCACCGACCCGCTGCAGATGAACGGGTACGCCTACAGCAACAACAGCCCCGTCACCAACTCCGATCCGTCGGGCCTGTTCTGCGACGGCTGCAGCGCGAACAACCCCGACTCCGTCTGGGCGGACCCGCACCACGGGCCCGGCTGCACCACCTCGGCCTGCTACGACAACGACGGGAAGTTCCTCTACTCCACGACCACCGGGGGCTGGGAGGAGACCCAGGCCGCCAGCAAGGTGTGGACCAAGAGCCAGACACCGAAGACGAACGACCTCCAGGACCTGCTGAAGCACTTCCTGATGAACAGCCCGAACGGCGACTCGCCCGAGACCGACTACTGGGTCACCCCCGTCTACGAGAACTCCGGACCGGGCAACGCGTGCTTCGGCCGGGAGGCCTGCCGTCAGGCGTACAAGTACCTGCTGCACCACGACGACGTGGGCGAGGCCAAGCGCATCGCCGCCAACTACTGCGTCGAGAACTTCAACAAGTGCGTCGCGGACGCCAAGGCGTTCGAGCGCGGCAAGCTGATCGAGGGCTTCATCGGCGCCCTGGTCACCGGGGGCAGGGGCGGCGCCGCCGTCGCGGCGGAGGGCCGGGCCGCCAAGGGCGGATCGGGCAGACGGGGGCTGCCCGTCGGCTGCAAGTGCTTCCTGGCCGGCACGGACGTCCTGATGGCCGACGGCACCACCAAGGACATCGAGGACGTCGAACTCGGCGACGAGGTCCAGGCCCTCGACCCGGAGACCGGCGAGTCCGGGCCGCGGAAGGTCACACGGCTGATCGTCACGGAGTCCGACAAGTACTTCAACGAGCTGTCGATCGCCACCGAGGACGGCGTCGAGAAGCTCACGGCCACCCACGAGCACCCGTTCTGGTCGCCGTCCGAGGACGACTGGATCGAGGCGGGCGACCTCGCGCCGGGGACGTCCCTGCTCACCGACACCGGCGACACCGTCATCGTCACCGGCAACCGTGCCTTCGCCAGGCATGCCCGCACCTACAACCTCACCGTCGCCGACCTGCACACGTACTATGTGCTGGCCGGGCACACGCCGGTCCTGGTCCACAACTCCAGCTGCCCCATCTCGATGGACGAGGCGGTGTCGCGGGCGGCCGCCTTCGTCGGCGGTGAGGGCCGGGTCGTGGTCTCGGGCAGTGGCGGCTGGCAGTTCATCAGGACGTTCCGGGACGCGGCGGGCCGGAAGATCACCCAGATCGCCCGGTTCGACATCAACCTCAAGTCCCCGCACGTGCAGCAGTACGGCCCCCACCTGAACCTGGAGACCCAGATCAACGGTCAGACGGTGCGGTCGGGACCGCTGGCGGACCCCCACACACCGATCGACATCGGCACCGCGAGACCAGGAGACGTTCCGTGATCCAGTCCGACCTGATCGTCCGTGCCACCGAGGACGCCGGTGAGGTGGAGATCTCCGGGACCGTCGACGCCCTCCTCGCGTGGGCGGACGCCCTGACCCGGGACGACGCGGAGATCACCACCGGCCGGGGGGCGGACCCGTCCCCGTACGCGCGCCATCTCGCGGGCGTGCGGGTGCGGACGACGCCCCACGGGTTGGTGGAGATCTCCTTCGACGAGGAGGCGCAGGCCCTCACCTTCACGGGCTCCCAGGAATCCATGGAGGTCCTGGGCCAGAACATCCGGGGCCTGTGCCAGGAGGGTGTGCCGGGGGAGCACCTGCACATCGAGTACTTCCCCGACCACTTCTATCTGGCGGAGTCCCGGATCGCCCTGGTCGTGGCCCGCGTCGACTGACGCGGGGCCCCGCTCAGGACCCGCAACCCCCCACCCGTCGCGTGCTCAGCGCGATGTCGTCCATCCGGACGTCGTACGACGACGGGCTGGGGTCGGCCTGGTACAGCTGCCAGCCCAGCTTCAGCTTGTCGAACGTCGGGAAGACGAAGTCGTCCGCCGTGCCGCCGTGCTGCTTCGTCGAGACGGTCAGGTCGGGCTGCTCGACACCGTCGAGATACACGGTGACCCGGTTGTCCGTCGCGTCGAGGTGGAACTCCGCACAGGTCCACGCCGCGTCGGCGGCCGGCGCGGACGTGCGCCAGTTGGTCCAGTCGCCGGTGGGACCGAGGTCGGAGCCGACGCCGTAGAAGTTGCCCTTGTCGGTGGGGGCGAACTGGCCGCCGAGCGGGCGCACCAGGGTGGGGGAGTCGGCGCCGGACGCCTCCGCGAGGGTCCAGTGGGCCCACTGGGGTGCCGTCGGGAAGCGGTCGACCCGCAGCCGCATCCGGGCCCAGAAGCTGTTGCCGGGCGGGGCGAGGTCGGGGAAGACCATGAAGGCACGGCCGTTGCCCTCGGTGTGGATCCGGAGTTCCCGGCCGCGCCCGTCGGGGGCGCGCTCGACGGTCAGTGAACCGTTCGCGGTGTCGGTGGTCCAGTCCCGCCCGCCGGTGACGGGGCCGAGAGGGAGCCGGTTGAAGTTCTCCTTCACGAAGGTCCCGCCGTACATGTCGTGCGGGGCGGGGGTCGCCGAGGCAGTGGGGGGTATCGCGATCAGGATCGCGGCCGCGGCCGACAGTGCGGCCGCGGCTTTCCTCAGGTAGGTCATGGGGTCAGTCTGTGAACAACAGCCCCATCCGTCACGCAAGTTGGACGCGATCCAGCCAAGCGGCAACCACTCGGACGGCTACCGCTACTGCGGGAAGACCGGCTTAAGGCTCAGCTCCGTCACCGTGTCGGTCGTGATCCCGGATGCGCCCGCCCGGAAGAACAGGCTCGTCTCGCGGTTCTCGCTCCCGGCGAGGAGGTCCTTGTCTCCGTCGCCGTCGAGGTCGCGCAGGCGGATGGCGGAGCCGAACATCTCGTACCGTTCAGGGGTGCCCGGTACTCCCGCCGTGGCCCGGCTGAACCACTGGGAGCCCGCGCCGGTCAGGCCCTTCCTGCCGCCGCGCAGGATGTGGATGCCGCCCGCGTGCTTCGTGGAGCCGACCTTCTCCCCGGAGACTCCGACCGCGAGGTCCGGGTAGCCGTCACGGTTCGTGTCGCCTGCGGACAGGCCGTACCCGAAGCCGTCCCCCTTCGACGCGGCCGTGGCGATGCCGGAAGTGGCTTGGGTGAAGCGGTACTTGGTGGCCGGTCCGGACTTGCCGCCGCGCACGACGACCACAGAGCCCGCACCCTTGTTGTACCAGGTGTCGCCGACCGCCAGGTCCCCGTAGCCGTCCTTGTCGAAGTCCGCGATCACGCCGGTCGGGTCGTAGTCCGGCTCCTTGTTGTTGATCGCGACCAGCTTGCCGCTCCACCTGACCGTCTTGCCGCCGCGCAGCAACCAGGCGTCCTGGGTCATCTTGTCCTTGCGGTAGCCCTGGCCGAGGGCATACAGATCGGTGGCCCTGTCCTTGGTGACCTTCCCCGCGACCAGCCCGGTCGGTTCGAAGGTGCGGGTGTGGTCCGAGCGGGTGTGCTTCGTGACCTTGCCCGTTCTGCCGGACTGGGTGAAGCCGCCCCGGTAGATGTAGATGGTGTCGAGGCCGTCGGCGACAGCCAGGTCCGCCTTGCCGTCACCGTCGAAGTCACCGGTCTCCAGCTCGTTGCCGAAGCTGCGGTGGGACTTGGCCTTGAGGGGGAGCCTTGTCGCCTTGGTGCCGAGACCGGACCTGCCGCCCCACATGACGGTGACCGTGCCCGCGCTGACCTTCCCGCTCACCTTCTCGCTGCGGTCGGCGACCGCCAGATCCGCGTAGCCGTCACGATTGAGGTCGGCGGCGGCGAGATCCTCGCCGAAGCCGTCGCCGTAGCCGCCCGCTTCACCCGACTTGCCCGGCACACCGGGGCTGTTCTGCGTGAACGTCCTGGTCTTGGTCCCGGGGCCGGTCGCAGCCCCATAGGTCACCGTGAACGAGCCATAGTCGGTGGTCGCGTAGTCCCGGTACCCGTCACCGTTGAAGTCGTCGGCGTACTTGGCGGGGGTGGCGCTCGCGCTGCCCGTCGAGAGGACGAGCAGTCCGCCGGTCAGCGACACGGCCGCGGCCGTCGCGAGAACCAGGCGGGTGTTCCTGCGTGTGAACATGCGTCTCCTGCGGTGCGCGCGGGGGCTCGTCGGCCGGCCCGCGCTGGTCTGGGACGCCGGAGAGGGCAGAGCCGGGGGTGGTACCAACGACGTTGACACGCGGCACAGCTGAGTCATCGTCATACTCACGGCACTGCCGAACAGGCGTACAGAAGAGACACGCGTCGAGGCACAAGGGTTGTACGGGAATCGTGGGGAACATCGAGTGCCGGGCTACGCCACGACCACCCGGGTTCCGTTGAAGTTCGCGACGATCTCCAACTCCCCGCCCAAGGCCTCCACGTAAGCCGCGACCGTTCCCACCTCGGTGGACTCGGTCCTGCCGCGCTCGATGGCGGACACGCGTTCCTGTCGTACGTGCATACGGTCGGCTACCTCGCGCTGGGTGAGCCCGAGTTGCTTGCGCATCTCGGCCAGCCGGTGCGCACGTGCTTCTGCGACCATACGCCGGGCACCCGCGGTGATCTCGTCCAAGTCCTCGGTGTCGAAGACCTCTTCCTTGACCTCGTCCCATGAGTGAAAGCTGGTCATCGCTCTGTCTCCTCGTGACGTCGCCGGGCCAGGTGGTCCAGCCACTCGGTATAGCGTTCCTCGGCCAGGGGATCGAGCGGCGGTACCACGCCGTCCATCGCCCCGCCTTGTCACCGGCCACCAAGAGCACCGCGCTGCGCCCGGGATCGAAGGCGAAGAGGATCCTGATCTCTGTGTCACCGGACGAACCGGGTCTCAGCTCTTTGAGGTGATGCAGGGCTGAGCCCTTGATCCGGTCCACCAGAGGGCGTCCGAGATCAGGGCCCTCCTCCACGAGAGCCTGGATCGCTTGGCCCACCAGGCGTGCCGTGGTGCGGTCGTCCTTGCGCAGTGCGTGCAGCCAATCGCGCACCTCTCCGGTCATTTCAAGATGCCAGGCCATCAACGATCACCATGTAGTACGTGTACATACTAGTACCCTGGTGTACTAGATGCCATCCGAGGGTGACAGTCCGGCGCGGATCACTCGATGGAGTGACCGTTCTCCAGCAGGCCCCGCTCCCTCTCAAAAGCCGCGCGCCTCGAACCCGTTCGTCCGGGGGTCGGCCACACGCTCGTGGCGCCCCACGACCAGTGCCTGTCGATCGCGCGGAAATCGGACTTCCCGGCGCGGACGGGAACCGACCCTCGCCGAGCGACTGTCTTCCCCAGGAGGTGGACCGCATGCTCGCCGTCATCCTCGGCAAGTCAATGCCGCTCGCCCGGAACGCGGAGATCACGGACCCGACGATCCCAGCCAGCTGTGACCATGAGGTAACAACTTCTCTCCGGGGCCTCCTCTCCTGCAATATGACGGACAGCCCATATTCAGCCGCTCAAGCAATCAACACGCAGGAGTCAGTACCGTGACCGAGCAGCCCCAGCAGCCCGCTCAGCCCCCGCAGCCGCCCCAGCCCGGCTACGGGTACCCGAACCAGGCTCCTGGCCAGGCGCCGGGCGCCAACCCGTACGGCGCTCCGCAGGGCGGCTACCCGCAGGACGCGTACCAGCAGCCGGGCGCCGCTCCGGGCTACGGCTACCCCCAGCAGGGCGCCCAGCCGGGCTACGGCTACCAGGCGCCCCCGGTGGGCGGCGCGTACACGGGTGACCCCAACGCCCCCTACGGGTACGACCCGTACGGCCGCCCGTACTCCGACAAGTCGAAGATCGTCGCAGGCATCCTGTCGCTGTTCCTCGGCTCGTTCGGCGTCGGCCGCTTCTACATCGGCCATGTCGGCCTCGGCCTCGGCCAGCTGTTCACCTGCGGCGGCTTCGGCATCTGGGCGCTGGTCGACGGCATCATCCTGCTGACGAGCAGCAACACCACGGACTCCAACGGGCGGGTCCTGCGTGGCTGAGCGGCGCCCCGCCGTCCTGCGACACCCGGCGGCGGCCCCCCTCGTGGTGGCCGCCGCCGGGCTGGCGGGCGCCGCGTATGTGTACGGCACCAACCCGCACGAGCCCGGCCATCTGCTGCCCCAGTGCCCGTTCCGCTATGTCACGGGGCTGCTCTGCCCCGCCTGCGGCGGCACCCGCATGGTGTACGACCTGATGCACGGCCAGTTCACCGCCGCCTGGCACGACAACCGGGTGCTGCTGCTCGCCGCGCCCTTCGCGCTCGTCCTGCTCGGCCGCTGGTTCGTCGAGGGCCTGCGCGGACGCCGCTGGCGCCCCGAACTGAAGCCCCGCACCCAGGCCTTGATCCTGGGTATCGCGGTGACCTGGACGGTCGTCCGCAATCTCCACTGAACGGTCGGCACATCCGCGCCGAATCGTTGCTTCTCCCCTTCCCGGCCCGCCGTAAATCCCTTACGCCCGCTTTACGTCGCGCAGTTGTCGCAACTTGGCTGGAACCGGATCACGGAATCGGAACGATCGGCTGTTTCCCCTCCCATCCGTCGCATGCGCCTCACTACGCTGCAACGGCGACAGGGGGGATGACGGGGGATTACGTCGTGCTCGATCGTCGGCCGGTGTTCGCCGTGCCCGATCACTGCCGGTTTTTGCCGCGCCTTCCCTCCTGGACTCCCCCCGAAGCAATCCGCTTCGGCCTTTTCAGTCAGTACATCCAGGAGTTACTTCGATGACCGTCCCCACCCCTGACGCTCCCTTCGGCTACGACCCGCAGGGCCGTCCCTACTCCGACAAGTCGAAGATCGTCGCCGGCATCCTGCAGCTGTTCCTCGGCACGCTCGGCATTGGCCGCTTCTACGTCGGTTCCGTGGGCGTGGGTGTCGCCCAGCTGCTCACCTGCGGTGGTCTGGGCTTCTGGTCCCTGATCGACGGCATCCTGTTCCTCACGAGCAACGACCGCACCGACGCGCAGGGCCGCGTCCTGCGCGGCTGACACCCTGTCCGGGCCCCTCGGGCCCGGTGAGGTACGGCGACAACGCTGAGGGCCCCGCTCCGATCCCGGAGCGGGGCCCTCAGCGTCGTACGGCCAGGACGGCCGGGAGTCCTAGAAGCGGCGCGTGATCAGCGCCCGCTTCACCTCCTGGATCGCCTTGGTGACCTCGATACCGCGCGGGCAGGCGTCCGTGCAGTTGAACGTCGTGCGGCAACGCCACACGCCGTCCTTGTCGTTGAGGATCTCCAGCCGCTGCTCGCCGGCCTCGTCACGCGAGTCGAAGATGAAGCGGTGGGCGTTGACGATCGCGGCCGGACCGAAGTACTGGCCGTCGTTCCAGAACACCGGGCACGAGGACGTGCAGGCGGCGCACAGGATGCACTTCGTCGTGTCGTCGAACCGCTCGCGGTCCTCCGCCGTCTGAAGCCGCTCACGCGTGGGCTCGTTGGTGTCCTTCGTGATCAGGAAGGGCATCACGTCCCGGTACGCCTGGAAGAACGGCTCCATGTCCACGACCAGGTCCTTCAGGACCGTGAGGCCCTTGATGGGCTCGACCGTGATCGGCTTCTCGGGGTTGATGTCCTTGATCAGCGTCTTGCACGCCAGACGGTTCTTGCCGTTGATCCGCATGGCGTCCGAACCGCAGATGCCGTGCGCGCAGGAGCGGCGGAAGGTCAGCGTCCCGTCCAGGTCCCACTTGATCTTGTGCAGACCGTCGAGGACCCGCTCCTTGGGGTCGATCTCCAGCTGGAAGTCTTCCCACACCGCCTCGGCCGCGACCTCGGGGTTGAAGCGGCGGACCCGGAAGGTGACGGTGATGTACGGGGACGCGGCGGAGTCGGCCTCGACCTTGTCCAGAACAGGGGTAGCCATCAGTACTTACGCTCCATCGGCTGGTAGCGGGTCTGGACGACCGGCTTGTAGTCGAGGCGGACGGTCTCGGAGCCGTCGTCGCCGACCTCGCGGTACGCCATGGTGTGACGCATGAAGTTGACGTCGTCGCGGTTCGGGTAGTCCTCGCGGTAGTGACCGCCGCGGGACTCCTTGCGGGCGAGCGCGGAGACGGCCATGACCTCGGCCAGGTCGAGCAGGTTGCCCAGCTCGATGGCCTCCAGCAGGTCGGTGTTGAACCGCTTGCCCTTGTCCTGGATCGCCACGTTCTTGTAGCGCTCGCGCAGCTCGGCGATCTTCTCGACGGCCGTCTTGATCGTCTGCTCGGTGCGGAACACCATGACGTTCGCGTCCATGGTCTCCTGCAGTTCACGGCGGAGTTCCGCCACGCGCTCGTTGCCCGTGGAGGAGCGCAGCCGCTCGATCTGCTCGACGACCAGGGACTGCGGGTCCTCCGGCAGCTCGACGAAGTCGGCCTTCTGCGCGTACTCGGCGGCCGCGATGCCCGCCCGGCGCCCGAACACGTTGATGTCGAGCAGCGAGTTCGTGCCGAGGCGGTTGGCGCCGTGCACGGAGACACAGGCGACCTCACCGGCGGCGTACAGACCGGGGACGACGGTGGTGTTGTCGCTGAGGACCTCACCCTCGACGTTCGTCGGGATGCCGCCCATGGCGTAGTGCGCGGTCGGCTGGATCGGGATCGGGTCCGTGTAGGGCTCGATACCGAGGTAGGTCCGCGCGAACTCGGTGATGTCCGGGAGCTTGGCGTCCAGCTGCTCCGGCGGGAGGTGCGTCAGGTCCAGGTAGACGTGGTCGCCCTCGGGACCGCAGCCGCGGCCCTCGCGGATCTCCGTGTAGATGGAGCGGGAGACGACGTCACGGGACGCGAGGTCCTTCATGACCGGCGCGTACTTCTCCATGAAGCGCTCGCCGTCCTTGTTGCGGAGGATGCCGCCCTCACCACGGGCGCCCTCCGTCAGCAGGATGCCCATGCGCCAGATGCCGGTCGGGTGGAACTGGAAGAACTCCATGTCCTCCAGCGGCAGACCCCGGCGGTACACGGCCGCCTGGCCGTCACCGGTGAGGGTGTGCGCGTTGGACGTCACCTTGAAGAACTTGCCGCAGCCGCCGGACGCGTAGATCACGGACTTCGCCTGGAAGACGTGGATCTCGCCGGTCGCCAGCTCGTAGGCCACGACACCGGCGGACTTCTTGACGCCGTCGACCTCGGTGATCAGCTGGTCGAGGACGTAGAACTCGTTGAAGAACTCCACGCCGTGCTTGACGCAGTTCTGGTACAGCGTCTGGAGGATCATGTGGCCGGTGCGGTCGGCCGCGTAGCAGGACCGGCGGACCGGGGCCTCGCCGTGGTTGCGGCTGTGACCGCCGAAGCGGCGCTGGTCGATGGTGCCGTTCGGGGTGCGGTTGAACGGCAGGCCCATCTTCTCCAGGTCGAGGACGGAGTCGATGGCCTCCTTCGCCAGGATCTCGGCGGCGTCCTGGTCGACCAGGTAGTCACCGCCCTTGACCGTGTCGAAGGTGTGCCACTCCCAGTTGTCCTCCTCCACGTTGGCGAGCGCGGCGGCCATGCCGCCCTGCGCGGCGCCCGTGTGGGAGCGGGTGGGGTACAGCTTGGTCAGCACGGCGGTGCGGCTGCGCTTCGTCGACTCGATCGCGGCGCGCATACCGGCGCCGCCGGCGCCGACGATGACGGTGTCGTACTTGTGGATCTTCATGATCGGTTGCCTCAGCCCCGTGCCTAGCGGATGTTCGGGTCGAAGGTGAAGATCACCAGCGTGCCCAGCAGGATGGTGAACACCGTGGCGGTGTACAGCAGGCCCTTCAGCCACAGCCGCGTGTTCGCACGCTCGGCGTAGTCGTTGATGACCGTGCGCAGGCCGTTGGCGCCGTGCAGCATCGCCAGCCACAGCATGAGCAGGTCCCAGACCTGCCAGAACGGGGACGCCCAGCGGCCCGCGACGAACGCGAAGCCGATCTTGGAGACGCCGCCGTCGAGGACGAGCTGGATCAGCAGGTGGCCGATGACCAGGACGACCAGGACGATGCCGGACAGCCGCATGAACAGCCACGCGGCCATCTCGAAGTTGCCGCGGGTCGACTTCGGGGTCTTCTTGGTGCGCTTGCGGGGCGCCTCGATGAGCGGCGCCGGGTTCTCCGGGCCGTAGCCCGACAGAGTGCCCGAGCCCTCGACGGGGCCGATGCCGGAGGCGGTGGTCTCAGTGGTGGACATGGCTGTCAGCTCCCCCACAGTTCACGGACGGCGTGACCGAGGACGGGGTACAGGGCCCCGATCATCAGCACGACCCAGACGCCGAGGACGATCCACAGCATCGTCTTCTGGTGACGCGGGCCGTTCGACCAGAAGTCGACGGCGATCACCCGAAGGCCGTTGAGCGCGTGGAAGAGGATGGCGGCGACGAGGCCGTACTCCAGCAGCGCGACGATCGGCGTCTTGTACGTGGCCACGACCTTGTCGTAGGCCTCGGGGGAGACACGGACGAGAGCGGTGTCCAGCACGTGTACGAACAGGAAGAAGAAGATGAGGACGCCGGTGACTCGATGAGCCACCCAGGACCACATTCCTTCCCGGCCGCGGTACAGCGTTCCAGCCGGCACGGAAGAACCCTCCGGGAGCGGGATTGGGGCCGGCCGGCTTGTCTGTCGGTCTGACCCGGCCGGGTACGGTCCACCGGCCCTGGCCATCGTAGCGACGTGTGCGTGCGGCGCTTAAGCCGGGTATGGCGGTGTGATCAAACTGGCACCGAAGGCTGCACGTAAGGGTGAGTATCGGGCGGCATCAGGGGTGAGGGGCGCCGGTCCGTCGCCCGGTGCGGGTCCGCCGTGGCCGGTTTCGGCCTTGTGGCCGGGCCGTACGAGGTCAGAGCGGCGCGTCCCGGAGGAAGCCGATCAGCCGTTCCGCGGCGAGGCGCCGGAGTTCCTCCGCCACGACGACCCGCTCCTCCTCCGGATCGTGGGCCAGACGTGAGCGGATGCCCTCCAGGGTGCGGTCCAGGCGCTCCACCGGAGGGGTGCCGTCCAGGCTGATGACGAACACATGGCCGAAGCGGGCCTCGTAGGCGGCGTGGGCGGCGCTCAGGGCCGTGTGCGCCACGTCGTACGTGTCCGAGGGCAGGGAGGGGAGGGTCTCACCGGCCAGGGCCTCGGCCAGGTCGGTCGCCGTGAGGTCGTACGCGGCCTCGTCGGAGGCGGCCAGCAGGGCGTCCAGGTCCGGGTAGGGGCGGTGGTCGGTGAGCCGGTGGGCCCAGCGGAGGCTGCGCAGACAGCCGAGGAGGGACTGGCGCAGGGTGTCCTCGGGGGCGTGGTTGAACCACTCCACGGCCGTGGGACTCGGGGTGTGCGCCTGCTCCGGAAGGGTGACCCGGCCGGGGAGGTGGGGGAGACGGTGCGGAGGCAGCGTGGTTCCTCGGCGGTGCGTAGGGGTCGGCAGAGCAGGCTGAGCGAGATGTGCCACCACGTTATCGAGGTGGGTCATGGGCTGTCCGTTCGATGCCCGAAATTCACCCGGTCGGGCAAGTTTCGGACTCTGTGGTGGACTGGTGGGGTGGTCGGACGTCGTAGGTTCGAGGGGGAGGTACGGGGAGAGGACGGCAGAGAGGTGTGCGAGATGTGGCGGATGAGGACCGGGGCCGGGAGCGCGTCGTGAGCGGTGGCCGGCGCCGGGCTCCCCGCAGGAGGACGGCGATCACGACGAAAGGGTTGCTCCTGGGTTCCGGGGTCGTCCTCGCGGGTGGCGCCGTCGCCGTGGCGGTGACCGTGTGGCCGGGCGGTGACACCCGGACGGCGGGCGGCTCGGGGCCCTCGCGCGAGCCGTCGTCCGTGAGCGCCGCGAAGGGCACCCCCACACCGTCCCCCTCGCCCTCGCGCTCGTACGCCCTGTCGCAGAAGCCGCGCACCATTCCGGCGGTACGGCAGCACCAGGCCGCCCGCGGGCCGGGCTGGCGCCCCTCCGACGGCGGCCGGGTCGTGGTGCGCAGCGGCGCGCTCGCCGACGAGGGACGGCTGACCGCCGGGGAGCTGGGCCTGACCTACGCCGGGGACGCCAAGCCCCGCCAGGGCGATGTGGAGCTGGCGCTCACCGGGTCGGGGACGTCCGCCTCGGAGGCGTACACGCTGACGGTGAAGGACCGGCGGGTGCGGATCGCCGCGCCGGCCGAGGCCGGGGTGTTCTACGGCACCCGCACCCTGAAGCAGACGGTGCGTGGCGGCGGTACGGCGCCGGAGGGCGTGATCAACGACGAGCCCGCCAAGCCGCAGCGCGGGTTCATGCTCGACATCGCGCGCAAGCACTTCACGGCCGGCTGGATCGAGGACCGCGTCCGGGAGCTGGGCGACCTCAAGTACAACCAGCTCGGCCTGCACTTCTCCGACGACCAGGGCTTCCGGATCGAGTCCTCCAGCCACCCCGAGGTGGTGTCGGACCAGCACCTCACCAAGGCGCAGGTGCGGAAGATCGTGGCGCTCGCCGAGAGCCGCCACATCGAGGTCGTCCCCGAGATCGACTCACCCGGCCACCTGGGGGCCGTGATCGCCGGGAACCCCCAGTTGCAGCTGGTCAACGCGCAGGGTGTCGCCGCGCGCGGGGCCGTCGACATCTCCAAGCCGGCCGCCGCGAAGATCGTCGACGAACTCCTGAACGAGTACGCGGGCCTGTTCCCCGGCGCGCGCTGGCACCTCGGCGGCGACGAGTACCGGGCGCTCTTCGCGTCGAACCCGGAGGCGTCCTACCCCCAGCTGGCGGCGGCCGCGCGGGCGAAGTACGGCACGGGCGCCACCGTCGCCGACCTGGCGACCGGCTGGCTCAACGACCGGGCCGCGGTGATGCGCGGCCACGACCGGACGGTGCGGGCGTGGAACGACGGGTTCTTCCGGGGCGGCCGCGTCCAGGCGGACAAGCGGATCCAGGTCGCCTACTGGACGGGCAAGGAGATCGGGGCACGGCAGCCGGTCGAGTACCTCAGCGCCGGGCGGCAGGTCGTCAACTACAACGACGAGTACCTCTACTACGTGCTCGGTGAGCCCAACCAGTTCTTCTACCCGACCGGGCAGCGCATCTACGAGTCGTGGACCCCGCGGGTGCTGCGCGGCACGACCGCCGTGCCCGCGCAGTACGACAAGCAGATCCTGGGCGGTGTCTTCGCGGTCTGGTGCGACCTCGCGAACCGGCAGACCGAGGCCCAGGTGGCGGCCGGGGTGCGCATGCCGCTGCGGGCGCTGTCGCAGAAGCTGTGGGACCCGGCGAAGCCGACGCTTTCGTGGGCGCAGTTCCGGGCGCTGGCGGCAAAGGTGAGCTGAGCGCGCCGGGGCGGGAGCCGAGCGGGCGGGCCGCGCCGGTGCGGGAGCTGGGCGCACCGGGGTGGGAAAGGGGTGGACGGGCGGGGCCGGTGAACCGTATGTTCCGCGTGTTCTGATCGCCGAGCGCGAGGGTCTGGGGAGGACCGCGCTCGGCGATCAGAACACGCGGAACATACGGTTCACCGGCCCCGCCCGTCCACCCCTTTCCCAC
>NZ_LIQX01000201.1 GCF_001418475.1 Streptomyces ossamyceticus
CGGCGGCCGCCACCTGGACGGCCCGGATCAGGTCGTCGGGCGGGGTGTCCTTGAGCAGGAACCCCGCGGCGCCGCAGCGCAGCGCCCGGGTGACGTAGTCCTCCTCGCCGAAGGTGGTCAGCATGACCACGTGCGTCCGTGGTGCCACCCGTCGCATCTCGGCGGCCGCGGCCAGCCCGTCGACACCGGGCATACGAATGTCCAGCAGCGCCACGTCGACGAGGTGGGTGCGGGCGAGTTCGACGGCGCGGGCACCGTCGTCCGCCTCGGCCACGATCTCGATGTCCCCGGCGGTTTCGAGCACGAACCGGATCCCGGCGCGGATCAACGCCTCGTCATCGGCCAGGAGCACTCGAATCACCCTGCCACCCCCTCAGTCGGCCGCGACGCCCCTGACGACCGACACACGAGCCGGCCCCGGCCAGGAAGCGGCGAGCGCCGCAGGTATTGGCACCCCAATTATCAACAGCCAGCACGCTGGCACACACCGAATGATGATGTGCACCGTTTCGGCTGGTCTGACGTTTCTTTCCCGCCCCCGGGTCGCGACGGCCAGAGCCAGGACGCCCGATGGAGGCGACCTGGGCGACGAGGACGAGAAACGAGGACGAGAAACGAGGACGGTGCCGTGATGGGCCGCGACCCCCGGTCGTACTCGCCCGGCCCTGCCACGGCACTGACCGCCATCCACACCGGCACATCCCCGCAGCCACCCGGGGGATGGTGGCGTGGAGGGCCTTGTTCTTGCCCCGGTTCAGTCGGCCGTGGCCGGGCCGAACCAGGCGGTGAGAGCGGTCCGGAGGGCGGCGGGGTCGGGGGTGGTGCCGGCGTGTGCGGTCCAGGCGATGTGGCCGTCGGGGCGGATGAGGAGCGCGGCGGGGGCGGGGATCTCGTCGGCCGGCCAGACGGGCCAGTGGTCGGCCGTGGACCGGGCCTCGACGAGGTCGACGCGATCGGCCCAGCCCTCGGCCGTGGCCGCCGGCGCGGTGTCGCCGCGCAGGTCGAGCAGCACGGGGCGCGCGGCGCGCAGCAGTTCGAAGACGCGACGCCGGCCGTCACCGGTCTTCAGCTCGACGTCGGGGACCCGGCGGCCGGTCAGCGGGTGGTCGTCGCTCATGGGGTAGCGGAGGTCCAGCGCGGTGATCATGCCACCCAGGTGCCGGTTGACGTCGTCGTACTCGAGGAGCGAACGGAGTACGTCGCGCAGCGCCTCGGTCTGCGGGCCCGGCCGCGTCAGCGCCGCCTGTGCCCGGGTGTTGTGCAGCACCCGTTCCGCGACGGGGTACCGCTCGGCGTGGTAGCTGTCCAGCAGGATCTCCGGCGCCCGGCCGTGCACCACCGAGGCGAGCTTCCAGCCGAGGTTGACCGCGTCCTGGACCCCCATGTTCAGCCCCTGGCCACCTGCCGGGAAGTGGATGTGAGCCGCGTCGCCCGCCAGCAGCACCCGGCCTTCCCGGTACCGCTCGGCCTGGCGGGCCGCGTCGCCGAACCGGGAGACCCAACGAGGGCTGTGCATACCGAAGTCGGTGCCCGCGATCCTCAGCAGTGACTCCCGCAGCTCCTCGAACGACACCGGTTCCCTCGGGTCGGCGACACGGTCGTGCTCCGTGGTGACCACCCGGTACCAGCCCGGCTCGAAGGCGAACACGGAGAAGTCACCGCCCGTTCGCCGCTGCATGAAGAGCGATTCGGGGGGCGGATCGGCGAGTTCGACGTCGCCGAGCAGCGCGGTCACCGTCGCCGGGGTGCCGGGGAAGCCGATGCCGGCGAGCTTGCGCACCGCGCTGCGCCCGCCGTCGCAGCCCACGAGGTAGCGGGCGCGCAGTGTCGAACGTAAGCCGTCCGGTCCGCCTACCTCGACCTCGACATCGGAGTCGTGCTGTCGGATCCCGGTCACCTCGGACGACCAGCGCACCCGTACACCGAGCTCGGTGGCCCACTCCTCCAGCAGCCGCTCGATGTGGGACTGAAGGAGCATCAGCGACCAGGGATGCCTGGTCTCCAGCTGGTCGAAGTCCAGCCACAGCCCCGAGAAGTGCCCTATCGGCCGCGGTGTGCCGGCCGCCAGGAAGCGGTCCAGGACGCCCCGCTGGTCCAGTACTTCCATGGTCCGGGCGTGCATCCCGCCGGCCCGGGACTCACCGGTCCGCGCGGCGAGCCGGTCGGCCACCACCACCTCGACCTCCGCCAGCCGTAGTTCGCAGGCGAGCATCAGGCCCGTCGGCCCGGCGCCCGCGATCACCACATCCGTGTCCCTCTTCGTGTCGGTCATCCTCATTTCCCCCTGTTCCGGTTCGGCTTCCAGCCCGCCTCTAACGACGTTAGGGAATCTAACGTCGTTAGAGGGTGCCTCTAACGGTGTTAGGGTGTCAAGGTGTCCAGAAAGGAGGGAGGGAGCGAGATGAAGATCAACTCCGAGGTGATCGCCCGGACGGCGTTGCGACTGCTCGACGACGTCGGCCTCGACGGGCTCACCATGCGCCTCATCGCCCAGGACCTCGGCGTACGAGCCCCCACCCTCTACTGGCACGTCAAGAACAAACAGGAGCTGCTCGACGCCATGGCCACCCTGGTGTACGTCGAGGCGGCCGAGAGGCTGGAGCCACCCCCAGACGGCTCCTCCTGGGAGGACTGGCTCGCCGACTGGGCCCGCCAGCTGCGTCAGGCGATGCTGAGCCACCGGGACGGGGCACGCGTCCTCGCCGGCACCTACGTGAACCACGAGGCCGTGCACCGGGCGGTGGAGCTGAACCTGCGCACCCTGCGGGACGCCGGCTTCACCCTCAGCGAGGCGGCACGCGGTTTCCCGGCGGTCCTGCACTACACCATCGGCCACACCATCGAGGAGCAGGCCCACACCAGCGCGGCGTACGGCGACGACAACCCCTACACCCCCGAGCGGCTCGCCGCGATGGTCGACGCCGAGCGCTTCCCCCTCACCGCCCAGGCATCGACCTACCTGCTCGGGATGGACGGCGACGCCGGCTTCGAATACGGACTTCGCATCGTCGTCCTCGGCCTGCGCGCCGCCAGGCAGGAACGGGAGCGCGGCTGACCCGGGGCAGGCGCGTCAGAGCCAGTGGTGGCGCGCGCCTGCCGGACCCGGCACGCCCGGACCCGGCACGCCCGGAGCCGGCCGCGGCGTTCCTCCGCCCCGAGCACCACCGTTGGCACCTCGCAGAACGTGTGCCCCGTGGCATCCGCACCCGGGGCACACGTTCGCGTCAGGCCCAGCAACTGCTGTGCCCAGCAGTCGTTGTGTCCAGCAGCCGTTCACGGTCGCGGAGAAGCCGTCCCTCGCGTCCGTGATGGCGCTGCCGTCGGCCGTGGAGTCGTTCTCCACGAAGGAGAAGACCTTCCACCGGCCGTCCTCGCCCTGCGTCAGGCCGCTCAGGGCGATGGCGCCGGTGAGGGTGCCGGTCCTCGCGTGCACCTTGCCGACGGCCTTTACGTCGCAGCCGTTACCGCAGGCTCGGCGCCCACCGGCCCGCCGGCACTGTGGACTTCACCTCACCACGATCTTGTCCCCGGCCGACGTCGACGGCCCGGTGGTGGTGTTCCCGTCCGGGCACACCAACTGGCGCATCTCCCGCGCGTGAACCCCCCTGGCCGCTTCGGACAACAGGGGGTGGAATGCACTTCACTCCTACTGCACGAAGAAGCGAGGCCTCGTGGGGGAGCCACCCACCGACGACGCGCTGGTCATCCAGGAATCCCTGGAGCGGCCGGAGATGTTCGCCAGGCTCTACGACAGACACGCCGCCGAGATTCACCGGTATGTGATGCGCCGACTGGGCGACAGTCACGCCGACGACATCACGGCGCAGACCTTCCTCATCGCCTTCCGTAACCGCGCCCGCTACGACGTCGCGCGCGCCAGTGCCCGCCCGTGGCTCTACGGCATCGCCGGCAACCTCATCGGCAGCCACCGCCGCTCCGAGGTGCGGGCGCTGCGGGCGCTTGCCCGTACCGGCGTCGACCCGGTGGCCGAGTCCTGGTCGGAACGGGCCGACGAGCGGGTGACGGCCGAGGCCTCGCAGCAGGCGCTGGCCGGGGCGATCGCGGCCTTGCCCGGGAAGGACCGGCATGTGCTGCTGCTGGTCGCCTGGGCGGACTTCACCTACCAGGAGTGTGCCGACGCCCTCGGGGTGCCGGTCGGCACGGTCCGCTCCCGGCTGAACCGGGCGCGGCGCAAGATGCGTAAGGCGCTCGGCGCCGACCCCACCCTCGTAAGCGACTACAACGGGGCGGTAACCCATGGATGACATGACCAAGATGCGCGAGTTGCGCGCGGATGCGCCGACGCCGGACCGGACGCGGCTGGTTCCCGGCCGCCAGAGGCTGCTGGGAGCAGCGCAGCAGGGCTCTGCCCGCAGGATGCGGCTGGACTGGCGTGTGACGGCCGCGGGGGGCGCCGCGACGGTGGTCACCATCGCGGTGACGGTGGCCCTGCTCGTCGGTGGCGATGGACCCGAGCGCGGCGTGCAGCCTGCGGGCCCCGACCTGAGGTCCGCGACGGTACTCCTGGAGCAGGCGGCGGAAGCGGTGTCGCAGCAGCCGGATCTGCATCCGCGCGACGGCCAGTGGGTCTACCTGAAGACCGCGCAGTGCCGATCCGGAGCGTCGGACGCGGAGCCCGACGCCAAGCCCGAGGTGAGCGAGGAGTGGGTCCAGTACGACAGCCCCGTCAGGGAGGACGACAAGGACGGCGACACCGAGCCCTCGCAGCGGCGGCTGTACCGCCTGCTCGCCTCGCTGCCGGACGACCCCGCCGAGATCCGGAAGCAGGCGGCGGACATGTTCCCCATGGGCAAGGACACCGGCTTGACGCGTGAGCAGGCCGAGACCTTCGCGCTCCTGGCGACCCTCGACGAGGCCTATCCCGTGCATCCGCAGGGGATGGCCAAGCTGTACCGGGCCCTGGCCGCGGACCCCGGCGTCGAGGTGGTCCCGCACCTGGTGAAGGACCCCATGGGGCATGACGCCATCGCCATATACCCGGACCTGGGCAGCGAGGCCGTTCAGCGCCGGGAGTACCTCCTCGACCCCGACACCTTCCAGTACCGGGGGAACCAGTCGGTCGCGGTGCGCGACTACGAGGAGAAGTACGAGGACGGCTCGTCGGCCGGGCGCTCGCACAAGAAGGGCGAGGTCACCTACTGCGAGATGAAGACGACCCAGTCCCTCGTCGACCGGGACGGCGAGAAGCCCTGAACGGCCGGGCGGAAGCGGCCCGGTGCTCGTGAGCCTTTCGGCGGGCCGACCCGGCTACGCTGAGCGGCCGGCCGCCGCGCAGAGGTGGAGGGGTCACCAAGCCCGGCCCGCTCCGCCACGGCGAGCACGCTGCTCCGGGCCGGCACCCTCACGGCAGCCAGACACCTGCCAACGGCTCCTCAAGGCCATCATGGAAACGGCCGTGGATGACGAGCCGATCAGCCACAACCCGTGCCGGATCAAGGGCGCGGGGAAGGAGAAGGCGGCTGAGCGGCGCACAGCGACCGTCGCCCAGGTCGACGCCCTGGCCGAAGCTGTCGGAATGCGGTGGCGGCTCATGGCCTACCTCGGCGCGTACGGTCCGATGCGTCCGGAAGAGCTGGCCGGCCTCCGCCCCCGAGACGTCGGCCTCGACAACCTTCGCGTCCGCGTCCGCGTCCGTCTCGCCGAGCCCGAGCGGATGAACGGGCGGCGCATCAGAGCGACGCCAGGTCGGCGGCGGGCCCCCGGACTGTGATTCCTCGGAGAAGGCGGCGCCGATCTACCAGCACGAGCGGCAGGAGGTGGCGAGAGCAGGAGCCCGGTCAGTCTTCTGGCACGAATCCGGCACGCGGCGAGTGATCGCAGCGGACAGCACAACGGCCCAGGTCTTTGACCTGGGCCTACTTCATGGAGCGGGTGACGAGAATCGAACTCGCGCTCTCAGCTAGGGAAGTGATGGCGCTTGGGTGGCTTTACGGCGCTGATGGGTGGCGGAGTGTGGTCTATTTCAACAACCCCTGTCCCGGTAGCCTCACCTGTGCCAGTAGCGCACCATCCCCCCACCCCCAGGTATGCGTGCCGGCGTGGATGACACCTGCCTGTCTCTGCCCGTGGCAGCGGTGTGCTCTCCCCCCGTTCGCCGCCTCTAGGAGGATCACGGTGAAAGTTCGCACCAGAAGCTCGGCGATCATCGGCGCCCTCTGCCTCGTCGCTTCCCTCGCTTTGACCACGGCGTCTGCCGACGACCTCGGCACCCCACGTCAGGCAGCGAAGGTCGTGCTCAAGAAAGTGGCAACGGCCCTGAATCCATCCGCCGGCGCCGCCGGTCCCGGTGGCACGGTCTGGATTGCCGAACGCGCGGGCAAGGTAAGGGTCTTGGGCGATGAAGGGCTGGGCGACCCCGTCATCGACATCTCCGGCGAGACCACCACCAACGGCGAACGCGGCCTGCTGGGCATCACGTTCGACAACGAGTTCGCGCACTTCTACATCTCGTTCACGAACCTCCAAGGCACCAGCACCGTGGACGAGTTCGCGGTGCGGGACGGCAAGATCCAGCCGGACACCCGGCGCACCGTGCTCACCCAGACACAGCCCTACGCCAACCACAACGGCGGCGACATCGCGTTCGGCCCCGACGGCTACCTCTACATCGCGCTCGGCGACGGCGGCTCGGCCGGCGACCCGCACGGCAACGGGCAGAACCTCAACACGCTGCTCGGCAAGCTGCTGCGGATCGACCCGAGGGGCGGCAAGCCGTACGCGATCCCGCCGGGCAACCCGTTCGTGAACGACCCGAACGCGAAGGACGAGATCTGGGCGTACGGGTTGCGCAATCCGTGGCGGTTCTCCTTCGACGCGGGCACCGGCGACCTGCTGATCGGAGACGTCGGCCAGAGCGCCTGGGAGGAGATCGACTGGGCCCCGGCGACCAGCAAGGGCGGCGAGAACTACGGCTGGTCCCAGATGGAGGGCAACCATCCCTTCCGGGGCGGCAAGGAGCCCGCGAACCACGTACCGCCGATCCACGAGTACGACCGCAGCGGGCCCGGCTGCTCGGTGACCGGCGGATACGTCTACCGAGGCGAGGCGATCCCGGACCTCAAGGGTCAGTACGTGTTCAGCGACTACTGCGACGGCACCGTCCGTGCTCTGCAGATGGAGAACGGCAAGGTGACCGGCGTGAGCAACCTCGGAGTCGACGGCGGCCGGGTCGTCTCGTTCGTGCAGGGAGGCAACGGCGAGCTGTACGTGCTCGACCTGCGGGGCAGCGTCTCCCGCATCGACCCGGCGTAACGACCGGCGGACGAAGCCGCCGAGCAGCCGGAATCACCCAGGCCGGCCGGATGACCTCCGGGACCGCCGAGACCGGCGAGTCGAGCAGCACTCCCGCCCTCGCGGGTGCCGGTCTCGCCGCCGGTGATGGCGCCGGTGCCGTCGACGTTTCCCCACTGAGGGGCGTCGGGTGCCGATCTCGAAGCGCGAAGCCTGTGAGTTGGCGAGTCCGAAGCCCGACGAGAACGACGAATTGCGCCCCCATCGAAGAGATGGGGGCGCAATTCGTCGCCTTCGCCTACTTGAGTCGTGTACCACCCGAGTTGTGATGCGCGATCGTCTTGCGGATCAGGTTTCCGCCGTCGGTCTCGGGCGTCGTCTGCTCCGTCCATCCCGCGCCGAACAGCAGGCCGGCGATGTGGGCGTTCGCCACCTGGTCCATGTGGCCGAAGAGCCAGTCCACCTTGTCGTCCTTGAAGTGGCCGGGCGTGTTGTTCCCCGCCATGTTGCCCACGGGGATCTGCCACAGGACCACCGGCTTGCCCACGGACTCCGCCATCGTCTTCCAGAACTTCAGCGAGGCGGCGGCCTTCCGGTCGGTCCAGAAGGTGTCACGGCTGCCGTGGGCCGGCTGTGCGTACCAGCCCGCGTCGCGGTCCGACACATCGGTGACCAGGAAGTCGGCGTTCTTCGCCCCGAGGTCCGCGTAGTCCTTGACGCACTTCTGGAGGTTGCTCTCCCAGTCGAAGCAGGAGAGGTGCAGCCCCACGGCGGCGTTCGGCGCGTACTTGTGCGCCATGTGGATCAGGCACTGGGCGAGTCCGGCGGCGCTGTTCTCGTGCGATCCGCAGTCCGTCGGGTTGGCGCCCGAGACCTGCGAGGGAACCTGGTGCAGATTGCCGAGCGACCGGGCGAAGCCCCAGAAGTCGGGCTCCAGGTCGATCATGTCGTGGGACTTGCCGATCTTCTGGAGGAAGAACCGATAGTCGTTCAGGTACCGGGTGAGCAGGTCGCGCCTGTTGATGGCCTTGACCTCGCCCGGGCCGTCGCCCTCGCCCGCCGCGTCCCCGAGGTCGCGCAACGAGTACCAGGTCCACAGGTACTTCTGCGGTCGCGACTTGCCCTGGTAGGTGGCCTTGGCCGCCTGGGCGTCCTGCCAGGTCACCTGATTGCCGGGCGCGGTGGTGTTGCCGCCCCAGCAGCCCCACCAGCCCGACCACTCATCCTTGCAACGCGATGCCGTGTAGGCGGCCGACGAAGGCGCGGGCTGGCTGTGTATGTAGGCGTAGCGCACGTCGAACGGCGCGGCGTTCGCCGAGGCGTCAGTCATCGAACCGCCGATGAACACCTTGTCGCTGCCCATGAAACGTGGCGTCGAGCTGCCGCCGGTGGGGGTCGGCGGCGACGCCGGAGCGCTGCCGCTCGGAGCCGGGCTCGCCTGAGTGCCGCCGCCGGGCGTGGGCGTGCTGCCGGAGTTCCCCGGGGTGACGGTGCCGCCGGCGACGCTACCGGCCGCGACGAGCTTCCACTGCTGGTTGGCGCCGCCCCGGTCGCGGTTCTGGACGACGTTGCCCCCGTTGGCCTTGGCGGCCTTGCGGACACCGACAGCCATGCCACTGAAGCGATTGACCAAACGCACGTAGCCGTTCGACGACTTGGCCAGTTTGAACTGCTGGTTGGTGCCGTTCAGGTCTTTCCACTGCACGATGGCGGAGCCGGCGGTCTTCGACCAGCCGAGGTCGTCCAGCACCTTGCCGGAGGTCCGGTTCTTCAGCCGGTAGTAACCGTCACCCGCGTCGATGAACCGCCACTGCTGGTCGGCCCCGCCGTTGCGCGCCCACTGCACCACCGCCGCGCCGTCCTTCTTGGCGGAGCCGCGGTTGTCCAGCACCTTGCCGCTGTTGCGGTTGACCAGCACGTACCACTTCTTCAGGTCCAGGTTTTTCTGGTCCGCCGAAGCCTGGCTGACCACGACAGCCGAGCCGGCCACGATCACCATGGCGAGACCCGCCCAGAGACCCCGACGCGCGAGCAACCGACGACCACGATGCCTCGGACGACCACCGCGCGCGCCGCTGCCGTCGGCACGGTGACCGCCGCCGCGGGACGTCACGGATGACGTGGGCGGACCGGGGACATGTCTGTGCTCTCGTTCCAGGGACATGTCTGTGCTCTCTTTCACCTGTTGCATGTGACCGGACCGCTTGGTCGGACACCACTGAGTGGTCAGAGAGGCCGAAAAGGTTGCCGCGAAGATCCACGGATTTTTTCGCCTTGACCACTCCCCGTTCGCTGCGGAGCACGGCAGGCTGCCCAACGCCGGTGGTGGCGAAAGCCTGGTGGCTGGTCGGGGAAGGTGGGGACAACAGCGCGATCCGACCCGCCAAGGCCGCTCCGAGCACCTCACCAACCTCGCGGCGGCCATCGGTGGTACCCACTGTCTGTGCGGCACCGGAGGTCTGAGTTACCTCGACGCCGGCCCCTACGACGCCCACGGCATTCCCGCGCCGCCCTTCCACACCCCTGGGGATGACCCACTCTGGCAGTGGGCCCGCCGATCCGGCAGCCCTGAGAGCTCTGAGCAAGATCGGGTCAGACGCGCCTGCGGACCACCTGGCCGCCCCACGAGAAGCCCACCGTCCTGGACCCGCCACCCGTGACGGTCGCCAACCCGCGTACCGCCGGAGCCCGGGCGAGCGGCGCGAGATGGCCGGGCTGGTCGGCTCGCACGAGCCTCACTCACCGACCCAAGACCGACGGTGATACCGCCTGGAAACGCGACCGCTGATCACCCCACACACCAAAAAGGCCCGGGTCGCTGACCTGGGCCTTGATCATGGAGCGGGTGACGAGAATCGAACTCGCGCTCTCAGCTTGGGGAAATTGGTGTGCGGCCGGGCCGTGGTGGTCGGCACCCTGGGGCCATGAGTCGTTGGAAGCTCTACGACAACTGGTATGCCGTTCTGGTCGGCCTCTCTGTCGAGCAACTGCGGGAGCGCCGGGCCTTCGCCGCTCAGAGGGCTGAGGATGCCGTGGCGCGCGGCATGGGTCGTAGCCCCAAGGCTGGGCGGGAGTGGCGGCAGCGACTTCACGCTGTCGATGACGAACTTCTGAGGCGGGGTATTCAGGGGGCGTAGCTATCGTGTGTGAGCCATCTGACGGTACGGAGTTGCTGTACAGCGACCGGTCAGGGAGTGGGCCCGCCGACTTCTGCGGCATGCCGGGCCGTCACCAGATAGCCCGCAAAGCTAACGTCCGGCCTGGCCTTTGCCCACCCGTCCGCTTCCTTGACTGGAACCAGCACGGTCGTGCCCGGAACGGGGTAGTTCACTTTGTCCGTAGCGCCCGGCGGTACCTCGTAACGACAGTGCACCTCGGAGATCGACACCACCTCCACCGAGGTGGGTGCGTGCCCCTCTTCCTGGCCGTGATGCTCCTCGCGGAAGTCGATCTCATCCGCGCGTTTGCTGCCAACGATGTCGGCGTAATCCTCCGGATCGACCTCCAGCAGCGTCCAGGAGACAACATCTCCTGGCGCGAAGCTCTGCCCGCAGCACTGGATTTGCCAGTCATCGACCCAAATCGTCAACGTCATGCCGCCATTGTCCGCCGAGCGACCGGAGCTCATCGGGGCCTCGCGCATGATGTACGACACCCGCTTTAGGAGAGAGGCGAGGGGATCATGCCGCTGAGCTGGGGCTTCGATACCTGGCCAGGCTGCCGAGAACTCGACCGCGAGACACCCTCGTTGACCGTGGCTGACCCCTGTATCTGGCACGACAGTGGCACGAACCTCCGGTCTGGACGAGATGGTGCACGCCGAGCGTGAGAAGACGCGACAGAACAGCGAGGCTCCGCCCCGCATAGACAACCGCCGAATTCGCCAACGATGTCCGACGAGGGACACCATCCAGGAACCCGCGCGCCTTCCCCTGCGGTACTGAGGAACTACGTATTCGCACACGTAGTCACCGCCGCAAGGCCGTGCGGGAAACACGTAACTCGCAACCCAACCGGTAATCCTTCGCGGTCAGAGCACTAGGCTCTGCGCCCATGCATCCTTCACACCCTTCACAGCCGTACGCCGCGCCCACCCCGATGGCGTTTGCACCGTCGCCCCGGCGTCGGGCCCCTTTGATCGCCGCACTGACGGTCGGCGTTGTGTTCGGGGGCGGTGGCGTGGGTACCGCATGGATACTCTTCGGGAGCGACGGTGGCTCCGGGTCTGACGCTGCGGCTGACGCGATCGCCGCCTGCGGGGCACTCGACCGGCTTGACGAGTCGAATAGCGCGGCCGAAGGCGCGGCAGGTGACATATCGATCCGTCAATGGGCGGCCGCACAGTTGCTGGCCGAATCAGCGGCCGCGGGCGACCCGACGTACAAGCCGCTCTCGACAGCCCTGGCCAATTCACGCAGCTATTTCGACGAAACGCTTGATGTCGGCGGCGAGGTCAAGGCGGAATTGACCAAGGCCCGCCGCATCTGTGACGACCTCTGATCTCGCCGGTATACCAGGGCTCTCCAATCTGACGGTGCTCTGACCCCGAGTTGGACATTCCCACCCAACGGCGAAGTACCTTGTAGACGATTACAGTAGGCGGAGTACCGCCACAGGGACACGCCCGCTGAACCATGCTGACAGGCCCGAGATCAGTAGAGCGGCCACCAAAACGGTCGAAGTGATCTTGATGGCAAACATGGATCCTCCCCCTGAGCCGTGGACCCCACAGTTTGCGGCCTGCTGGTGCGAGTGTGGTGCGCGCTGCTGGCAGGGTCCAGACTACGAACAAACCCCAGGTCGGCGACCTGGGGTTTCGCGTGGAGCGGGTGACGAGAATCGAACTCGCGCTCTCAGCTTGTGAAGCGACGGCGCTTGCAGGGGCGAGTAGCTTCTGACCTGCGTGTATGCGCTCCGCTGGGGCGCCCGTGGGCATGGGATCGCACCGCTGTTGACCGCGGTTGACCGGTCTTATGGGCACGATTAGGGCGCGAGCGGGTGCGGCGGGGCGAAATGAGGGTCGGCGAGGTGGTTGCGCGCTGAGATTGGCCCCTCCGGCGCCACGTACAGGAGGTGCCGTTGCGGTTGCACGCGATGGCTGGCCGGTGCTCGAAGATCATGGTCGTCGTGCGGACGCTGACCTGACAGGTTCGGAAGTGGCTGGTGGACGTTGGTGAAACGGTTCGGGGTCTGGCGCGAGGACCAGGTGTTCACGTCGGCGAAGTCAGCCACCTGTGCTCGTTCGGACGAGGCGCGAGGAGTCGCCTTGCAGCAGGCAGCGGCCCGTTCGGGGCTGTCGTCCCGGATGGTGGTACGGCAAGAAACTGATGAGTCCACGTACTACGAGCGAAGAGAGACGTAGCCCTTGGTGCCGGCTGTCCAGCGTTCGCGATGCGGTTCGCCGGGGCGTTTGCTCGCTGCTCGGACGTCGGTGGCCAGTCGTGAGGTTGCATGAACAGCAGTTCGCCGGTGGCGACCACTTCCTCGCTGTGGATCGACCTTGCCGTACTCGTCCTCAGCTCCTTGACCTGTTGGTACACCTCGTTCTTCGTGATCCGCGTGCTCTCCCTGTGCGCGGGATCGGTGGAGTAACCCCACTTGTTGGGCGGGCAGTTGGTGCCCGTGACGTCGTAGTAGCGGGGTAGCGCCAACTCATCGGGGAGGAGTCGGGACCGACCCGGAGTCCGGCGTTGCGTATGGCGGTTACGTACTCGCCGATCAAGTCCCGCTGCAGCGGTGCCTGTCCGGCGTGGAAGGCGTTCGGGTGGGAGGACGGCTACCGGGTGAAACCGTTGTGGTGGCGGGCCGTCAGCACGGTGCACTTCACGCCCATGTCCTCGGCCGGATATGCCCAGTTCGCCGGCTTGCAGGCGCTCTCGGTGAACTGCTCGATGGTCGCGTCGGTCACGGTGAGCCGACACGCCACCGGCCAGTAGCGTGAACAGGCGCAAAGAGAATCGGAATTGAACCGGCCAGTTCCATTGACGTGCTCCTGGCTGCAACTTATCTTTCGATCGCAGTTCGTAGTTCGCGATTCCGCACATTGTTCGAAATGTCGGACTGTGTCGAAGGGGACAGCACGTGTTCCGCAATCGTCACCAGTCCACCGTTCCACGCTCTGGCGAAGCCTCCGGCAGAAGACCCACATACCTGTGGTTCCCTCCGGCTGGCGGCCGTATGTGTCGTCGTCGGCCCGCTCTCCTCATCCCAGATCCTCGCCACCCGAGCGGGCTGCCGGGAGGCTGCGGATCCAGATGGCCGCTGCTCGGAGGTCGAGTCCGGCGGGGTGGCTCTGGCCACGCGGTTCGCCTGACCACCGCGTGTCAACGGTTCGACGCCGCGGCCACGGAAAGGCTCAGGCTCCTCGTCCACCCCCTCGAGGAGCCGAACGCAGAGCTGCCCCAGCTAGCGACCCACCGGTCGAACCCGTCATCTGCGACCCGACCGCACCATCTCTCATCCGGAACGTCATCCGGCCCCGCCTTCGGCTGACGCTCCCCATGCACACCCGCCGCCTCCGCCCCGGGCTGCCCCTGGGCTCGGCGGGCCACAACGCGCCCTTCCCCCGACAGCAGGAGTACGAGGATGGAAAATTCACCGACCCACCGGGACAGATCAAGATCGACCGGCAGACTGCCTGCTCACGCGGACGGGACGCCGCCCGGGCGGACTCCGCTGCGCCGCCGGATCCGCCGCGTGGGCAGTGCCCTGACCGCCACGGTCATGATGATCACTGGTCTGCTCCTCGCCGGCTCCCCGGCGCAGGCCGACAACCCCATAGACACGGACCGGTTCGTGGCGGACCCGTCGGCGCACGTCTTCGACGGGCGCATGTACATCTACGCCACCGACGACTCCGACAACAGCGGTACGTATTGGGACTCCAAGGACTGGCGCTCGTACTCCTCCGCCGACGGGGTGACCTGGACCGACCACGGACAGGTCTTCGACCTCACAGGCTTCAGCTGGGCCAAGAGCCTGGCCTGGGCGCCTGCCGCCGCCCAGCGCAACGGCTTCTACTACCTGTACCTGCCGACGGACCGCAACAAGATCGGTGTTGCCCGCAGCACCTCGCCCACGTCCGGGTTCAGTGACGTACGCGGAACACCCCTCATCGACACCTCGCGCGACGCGAACACCGGAACAGAGCCGATCGACCCGATGGCGTTCATCGACGACGACGGACAGGCGTACCTGTACTTCGGCAGCAGCCGCCAGCCCAAGGTCGTCCGGCTCAACTCGGACATGATGTCGACCAGCGGCCCCATCATGGCCGTCACGGTCAACGGTGCTCCCGGCCAGGGCTTCGCCGAAGCCCCCTGGATGCACAAGCGCAACGGGCTCTACTACTTCTCGTTCTCGACCGGCTGGCCGGGACAGATCCAGTACGCGACCGCGACCAGCCCGCTCGGTCCGTTCACGTACCGGGGCGTCGCGCTCGACTACGTCAACGTGAACACCAACCACTCGTCCATCCTGGAGTTCAACAACAAGTGGTACATGGTCTACGCGAACAAGGCTCTCGAGGGCGGAGGTAACCACCGCCGGTCGATCGCCTTGGATTACCTGCACTACAACAGTGACGGCACCATCAAGACCGTGGTCCAGACGGCCGTCGGGACCGCGGGGCCGCAGGGCCCCTACGAGACGATCACCAACCGCAACAGCGGCAAGGTCGTGGATGTCAGAAGCCGCAGCACCGCCGACGGCGCCGGCATCATCCAGTGGACGAGCAAAGACCTGGCGGCGAACCAGCACTGGTTCTTCCGTGACGCGGGCAACGGCTACTACAACGTGGTCAGCCGCAACACCGGAAAGTGCCTCGACGTCCAGAGCGCGAGCAGGACGGACGGTGCGGCCGTCATCCAGTGGCCCTGCACCAGCGGCACCAACCAGCAGTGGTCCCTGACCAAGGTCGGCGACTACGTGCAACTGGTGGCGCGGCACAGCGGGAAGTGCCTCGACGTCAGCGGCAAGAGCACCGCCGACGGCGCCGGCATCATCCAGTGGACCTGCACCGGCGCCACGAACCAGCAGTGGACCAGAACCACGGTGTGACCTCCCCGGGGCCACGACCGGCCGGAGGGCTGACCTGCCTCGCACGCAGGTCAGCCCTCCGGCCCCTCGACACGTCCGCACATCAGGCACCACCGTCGGCTCAACGAGGTTCATGGTGCGGCTGCGCTACTCGCCCAGCCGGCTGGACGCTGGAAGACCCCGACGGTGGCGTGTGGGCCGGGGATGAAGCCGGTGCGGTGCGAGCGGCGGGTGAGCGGGGTGCTGGCCGCGATGCGCGGCTTGCTGCCGTACGCGGCGTCGGTGGGCACATGCCCGCTGACCTGAGGATTCGCCGTGTCGGTACCGTTGCGCGGGGCCCGTTCGCACTGCTGTTGACCGTGGCAGTCCATGCCTACGGGCACACTCTGGGCACGCGAACCATCAGCGGCTGAGCCATACGGCGCGCGGCCCCACCGCCCGGAGCTCCGGCTCCCATGGCCTCCGCCAGGAATCGCGCCGCCGCGCCGACCAGCCGGAAGCTCCGGCGCGCTGGGAACGCCCGGCGCTGGCCGCGGTGCTGGGCGTCGCCGCGCTGCTGTACGCCTGGAGCATGGGGCACGCCGCGATCCACCCCTACTACAGCGCGGCGATACGGTCGATGGCCACCAGTTGGCGGGCCTTCTTCTTCGGCGGTCTCGACACCAGCGGTTCGATCACCCTCGACAAGGTGCCCGGCGCCTTCTGGCCCGATGCCGTCTCCGTATGGATCTTCGCATCCCCAACCCCGACGCGGGCACCCCCGCCACCTGGGCAGCCTGACGCGGCTGAGCACGCGCAGACGAGGGCCCTGGCCTCCATCGCTTTGGAGGCCAGCGCCCTTTTTGCGTTTCCAGTGGAAACGCGCGGCACCCGGGCCAACACCGAAGCGTCAACGCGGCGTTGTCGACCCACCCCGCCACCCAGGAGCGAGCCACCTCCCGCCGTATCCAGCACAAATTCTGGGCGGGGAAGGGTCCGGAAACGCTAGTCTCGCCCCCCGTGCCCACCGCAGTCCTGGAGATCTCATGGCAGGCGAGCTCCCGCGGCCCGAGCGTCAAAGCACCCAGTCCAAGCCCGAAGTGGCTCCCGAAGAGGTCCCGTACACCGACACGGACCGCAGCGGGGACACCCTGGACCCGGATCTGTCGTCTTGGTGGTGGTACGACTCCGACTTCCGCCCCAAGGGCCGGAACTGGCCCCTCATCTGGGCGTACATCATCGAAGGCGGCGGGTCCACCAAGACCACCAGCGCCACGTCCATGGCCGTCATTGCAGCCCTGGACGGCTACCCAGGCGTTGTCTTCGACCTCGACAGCAACATGTCGGCGACCACCGTCCTCGGCTACGACGAGACCGCCCTCAAGGGCAAGAAGACCGCGATCGACCTGCTCTACGGCAGGGCCACCCTGGACGAGGTCGCGCTGCCCGCCCGCTATCGCGTCGGCGACGGCGACGACCCCGAAGAGGACTTCGAGCCCATCGAGAACCTGCGCGTCGTGCCCGGCAGCCCCGCCATGGCCGACGCGGACCGCGCCATCGCAGAGGACGCGGACCGCAACGACTGGTTCGCCGAGATCCTGCACTCCTACAAGGGCGACGAAGCGGTCTTCTACCTTGACTTCCCGGCGAGCTACGGCAAGATGCCCTCCTCCGTGCTGCGCATGCTGGACGAAGAGGACTCCGTCATTCCGTCGATCAAGGCCGACCCCAAGGCCGTCAAGCTGGTCAAGCGGCTCACGGACGAACTGGAGCGAGTCCGCGACAAGAACCGCGGCAGCCGGTCCGTCCCCGGCCGGCCGACACTCAAGCGCTTGATCCTCACCGGCACGCAGCCGCTGACCTGGCCCGAGCAGGTGGCAGCCCGCCGCGGCACGGCCGCGGCAGAGGCGATGTACAGCTCCGTGCTGCTGCCCTACATCCGGTACTCGGCAGACGCCGAGAAGATCTACGAGGACGCAGTTCCCCTGCCGATCCTCCTGCCCAACTCGGTGGCCTCCGTGGACTACCGGGAGGTGACGAGGTGCATGTGGATTGTCCCGTATCTCAACGAGTGTGGATGCGACTACTGCGAGGATCCGTGACCGCCTCGACGGCCTCTGCAGTGACGAGGACTGCACCGCCTGGTACCCGCGTGACGGCCGCCCTGAGCTCTCACCCGCCCAACTCGCCACCGTCTGCGTGCTGCAGTACGCGATGAACCTCTCCGACCGCCAGGCCGCCGAGGCGGTGCGCTGCCGAATCGACTTCACATACGCACTCGGACTGGACCTGGACGATCCCGGCTTCCACCACAGCGTCCTGTCCGACTTCCGCGACCGACTCGCCGAAGGCGACCGCGCCGACCGACTACTGGGCCTCGCACTCACCCGGATCCGACGGGCTGGCCTGCTCAAGGGGCGCGTCACGCAGCGGACCGACTCCACCCACGGCGGGGTAGGGGTCCGGAGCTTTGTCGATCGTCGTGTGGCAGTTGGCGCACAGCACGATCAGATTTCGGTGATGCGCGCGGGCCTCGGCGGGGACGTCCGACAGAGGTACTCCGCGCGGGCCGGCGGGGGAGGCCGGGATGATGTGGGCGAGTTCAGCGAAATCCACGTCGAGATCATCTGGGAACAGGTACGTCCGGCACTTGGGATTTCCGCAGTAGCCACCGGAGTCGCCCCATAGGTGACGTCGGCTGTTCGCATCCGGGTTCACCCGGCACGAGGTATCCGCCATTGCTCCGTCCACGTCGATCGGATCATCCGCGCGGACGACAGCCTACGTGGGCGTCCCGCTGGCTGGGGTCTGTTACTCACTTCGCTGAACGCGACCAGGCTGAGGCCGTGCGCACGGCTGGAGAGGCTCGCGCCGGATGAGTTATGGGAAGAGCGTGTGGGGCACACCACCCGCGGATCGGACTAGACAATGAGCAAACCCCAGGCCACTGACCTGGGGCTTCATCATCATGGAGCGGGTGACGAGAATCGAACTCGCGCTCTCAGCTTGGGAAGCTGCGATCATCTGGGGGCGGCACGGGCTCTGACCTGGTCGAACTGCGGGTGAGCAGCCCTGTCGGGCTCAGCAGCCTTCCCCGTGACTCCCCGCTGTTCCCAGCTCATTCTGGTGCGCCAGTGGTGCGCCGGGCCCTTCCTTGTTCCTGTCTGTTCGGGCCTCCTCGCCGGGGTGGGCGCACTACCGTCGGGTGTATGAAGGTCCGTCACAACGTACGTGCGGTTCTGCTCGATGGCGGTCAGTTGGTGTTCCTGCGCCGAGGATGGCCGGGCGGCACCTCCTATTACACGACCGTCGGTGGGGGCGTCGAAGCTGAAGATGCCGACCTTGAAGCGGCTCTACGCCGTGAAGTGATGGAAGAGATCGGTGCCACGATCGGCCCGGCGAGCGAGTTCCTGACCTTGACCGAGCCCGGCGACAAGGTCACCGTCGTGCAGCACTTCTTTCGCGCTGACGTGCTGGACATGGATCTCAACCGCCGCAGCGGTCCTGAGCTTGATGATCCCGACATAGGCGACTTCTCGCCGGTGCGAGTCGCGTTGGACGCTTCAGCCGTGAGAGCGCTTGAACTCCATCCGCCCGAACTCGCCGATTACCTACGGGAGCAGGCCGAGAATTGGGGGGCTTGAGGAGTGGCGCGATGGTCAAACCTTGAGCGATGACTGCTTCGTCCCGAAGCAACCTGGGGGGCGGCTCGGCCTTGGACTTCCCTATCCCTTACCTGCGCTGATCGTCCGTAGGCGTCCGCGCTTGTCCGCGGCTGTGCGTCGGCGTTGTCACGCAGTTAGACACTCGCGTGGGGTCCGGCGCAGTTCCGGGCTGGCTTGGCATCTTGTGTGCGGTAGCCGTCATGAGTGCCCGGCGAAGAGCGCGCCGACCATGCTTCCGCTCCAGGCCACTTTCCTCGATCGCCTTCTGAAGAACAGCCTCACTCACCTCGCAGGCGCGCTGCAGATCCGCTCCTTCGGAATTGGCGTCAGGGCTCCAGTCACGTACCGGCCCGTTCGCACGAACGTGCTCAACCAGCCTCAGCCGAGCTGCGTACACGCTGAGCTGCGATGCGACCAAGCCCCGGGGAAGCTCGATGTCGACCATGCGCGAAGGGTAGATGCCGGACTCTCAGCTTGGAAAGCTTGGGTTCTTTGGTGGCAGTTGCGTTACTGACCTGCGGCTGAGCGGTGTCAAAGACCGGAGCAGACACGTGGTCAGTCCCCGCTGTTCCCCGTGATTCCCCGCCCGATCTGGCACGGCTCTGGCACGACCTCTTCGTCCCTAACTCTCTGCTGGGAGGTCATCGCGTCTGGTGAGCTGGTCAGTCGGCCCTTGGGCTGTTGGCGGTCGCCTGCGGTCACGATGGTTGCTGTACTTCGCTGCTGTACGGCAACAGCCACCACGTAGTACTGGCCCACCGGTCGTTCACTGGTCATCGGTGCGTCGGCGTCATACGCTCTGTCGCCACGCCTAGACAGCTGGGCTCTGTGGTCTGAGCGGAGGGGGAACGGCAATGCCGCTGGAGTTCGGACTGTGGAGGGTAGATGACAAGCCAGTGCGAGTCGCTACGCGGCCGATGCCCTTGGAGTCTCGGCTCGAGGAACTCATAGAGGCCGATCCCGGCATCCTGGGGCATCCGCTGCTGCTGATCGGCCGGCAGGTGCTCACGCAGCATGGCAAGGTCGTCGACCTGCTGGGCATGGATGCCGAGGGAAGCCTGCATGTTCTGGAGCTCAAGCGGGATCGCACGCCTCGTGAGGTGGTGGCTCAGGTTCTCGACTACGGGTCCTGGGTCCAGGAGCTCACCAACGAGCAGATACGCGACATCTATGCGTCCTACGCCCGCGGTAGAGGACTGGCTGAGGAGCTGGATGAGGCGTTCGCGCTTCGGTTCGGAGGCACTCCGCCGGAAGCGCTCAACTCGACTCACGCTCTCACCATCGTCGCGAGTGAGATTGATGCGGCGACTGAGCGGATCGTCACCTACCTGGCGTCTGGGTTCCAGGTTCCGGTTAACGTGCTCTTCTTTCGCTATTTTGAGGACGAGGGGCGTTCCTACCTGGCACGCACCTGGTTGATCGACGAGGTCGAGGCGGTGGCGCCGTCGACTGGGTCGAAGGGACGCGGGAAGCAGGAGCCGTGGAACGGGACGGATTGGTACGTGTCCTTCGGCGATGAGCCTGGCGGTCGGAACTGGGGCGACGCCCTCAACTACGGATTCGTTTCGGCCGGCGGTGGAGAGTGGTTCTCACGGACGATTCGGTCCCTGCCACTTGCAGCACGGGTGTTCACGCACATCCCCAAGGTGGGCTATGTGGGCGTCGGCACGGTCTCCGGCGAACCGCAACCGTTCGAGGACGCCGTCCTCAGCATCGAGGGTGAAAGCCGGCGGCTGGCTGATCTCCCGCTGGAGGGCACGTATCGACGCTCTGAGGAGGCAGCGACGGATGGGGAAGATCCTCGTGAGTGGATAGTCCCGGTTACCTGGGAGCGGGCCGTGCCGCGCGAAGAGGCACTGTGGCGTACGGGCTTCTTCGCCAACCAGAACTCCGCCTGCAAGCTCCGCGCTCGCTTCACGATCGAAGAGGTCTCCCGCCACTTCGGCATAGAACAAGGCATCCCTGACGCCTGACCGAAAGTAGCGTCATAGGTCCACTCCATCTGCCCACGGTCTAGCCGCACACCCGACGGCGGCAGACGCAGCGTGGGCACGGGGAGTACCTCTTGCAAACGGCTCCGGAGGCCGCTTGGTACTCGGGCAATACGACAGGTCACGGCCATACAAGTGGCAGATCAGGCGGGACGATTCCTCGGATAGACCACAGTTGACTGAGCACCGCTTTGAGGCCTGGACCGCGCTGTTCGCTTACACGGGTCGAACTTGCCCGACGGGAACGTCGCCAGCCGGGGCGGTGCGACGGATCAGGAACACGCGGCCCGCATGGGCGATCACCGTGACGGTGGGAGCGAACGCGCCCGAAAACCTCAACTCTTCCTCTGAACACCGCCGTTCACGGCATCGCGCCCACCACAAGCAGACATCATGTCGCCATGAGTGACGAGCAGCCCCAGAACAAGGTGCCCATTAAAGCCCTGGCGCTAGGCATCCTCGCAGCCACGGTCTTCGTCATCGCGTTCTGGCGAGCACCCTGGTGGTTCGACAGCCTCCACATCCGCAAAACGAATCTCGAACCCGCTGACGGTGTCATCATCACCGGAGTGCGCACCGGCCTCGTCGCCTTCGCCGCCGGCATCATCGCTGGCATCGGCCTCTACTACACGCACAAAAAGCACGTCCTCGACCAGCGCCAATTCGAGCATGCCCGAGAGCAGTTCGAGGAAAGCCAGAAGCAGTTTGCGACCACACTCGGCGAAACACAGAAGCGCGATGAACGCCAAGCCGAACTTACGCGAGAAGGCCAAGTCACCGGCCGCTACGTCGATGCGATCAAGCTCCTCGCCTCCGAACAACTCGCAGAACGACTCGGCGGCATCTATGCGCTCGAGCGCATCATGAAAGACAGTGACCGCGACCACCGCACTATCGTCGAAGTGCTCTCAGCCTTCATCCGCACCAGCCTCCAGGAGACGGAAGGCAAGCGTAAGGAGGGAAAGCAACAAGATCCGGAGGAACAACGAGGAGCGACTCCCAGACTCACCCGCAAGCAGGCCCCGATTGTCCTTTCTGAAGATGTGAAAGCAGCACTTGCAGTCCTCAGTCGTCGAGGTTCCGCCCAACAGCAAGCCGTACAGGTGGAGCTTTCGGACGCTCAACTGGCTCATCACAACCTCGGTGGGGTGAACTGGCAGGGAATGAACCTTGAGCGGGCGAACCTCGTCGGAGCGAACCTCAAGGGCGCCAACCTCGACGGAGTCAAACTGGATGGCGCCGAACTCGACGGGGCCACCCTCACCAGAGCTTCGCTGAGGGGCGCCTCGCTTCGGGATGCCTCCCTGGCCAGCGCCGACCTTCTCTATGCGGACCTCACGGGCGCGCGCCTCGATGACGCATGCCTGACCCAGGCGGTCATGAACAAAGTAACCCTTGTCCGTGCGCGACTGGTGCGTGCACACCTGCAACATGCGAGCCTCAACGAGGCCACCCTGGACGGGGCCAACCTGACCAGTGCACGCCTCAAAGGGGCGCGCTTGCGCGAGGCCAGCCTCCGCCAGACTCGACTCCGACGAGCCGACCTGATTGAGGCGAACCTACAGAACGCCGACTTTGAGGGTGCGAACCTCGAATTGGCAAGTTTGGCAGAAGCGCACTTGCAGCGCGCCAAGCTCGACAAGGCCCACGGCCTGGGCGCGCACACCCTGGCTCATGCACGTATCTACCACAGCACGGCGCTACCACCCGGACTAGCTGAAACCTCAGACGTCGCAGCCCGCATCCAAGAATGCGAAGACAGGGACGCCGACGAACTGGAGGCCGCAATGAAAATGGCGGAGGAGCGCGAAGAGGAGTATTTGCTGGGGGAAGGCATTAATCCGGAAGTCAAGTGAAAGGTACTGACACGATGATCACACGCTTGACCTGAAGCGCATCAGAGCAGAGAGCGTGGTCTATTTCTCATCTCTTGATGAGGGCGCCACCTGTGCGGCACCACTTCCGCTACGTCGACGAGGAGGGCGGCTTGTGGCACTTCGAGGCCGTACCTCATCGCGGTGATTGGATCGTCATCAAGCAGGCCGAGCAGACTCAGTCCGACCGACGCCGCCGGTATTGGTGGGAGCACTTGGCGGACGAGTACGGCTTCCTGACAAACCAGGCGCTCAACCCTGAAGAGGAGCCGCTGGAAGCCATCCCGGCCAAAGAGCATCAACGGGTCTGGACTCAGTGAACATGGCCGAACAGCCGCTCTGGGAGAGAGGCGGGGGAGTGGGGGCGCTGAGCTGGGGCTCGACACCCGGTCCGGCTGCCGAGAACTCGACCGCCAGGCACCCTCGTTGACCGTGGCTGACCCCTGCATCTGGCACGGCAGTGGCACGAAGCTCAGCCGACGACAGTCAGCCACGGCGGCGGGCGCGCAAGCCGATCACGCACGCGTATGCCTCGTTGTACCCCCACCGGCCTCAGCCACGCTACTGGCTTGTGTCGTCGACCAGAGCAAGCCGCGACGACCGGCCCGTCACGCGGTTCGCGAGCCCTCAGCTTGGGCAGCTGCGATCAATTGTGCCTGGTCGAACGCTGACCTGGCGTGATGGCTGGCCTGCCCCTTCGCCGGTGCCCCAACGTTCACCGTGACTCCCCGCTGTCCCCGCTCAATCTGGTGCGCTTGTGGTGCACGTGGACCCGCGGCTGGATCAGGTCTGGGGCATCAGGTCGGCCGGCCGCCGCAAGCCCTCGGTCCGCGTGGTCCCATATGGGAGTAACACAGATCGACTTCTCCTACTGCCATGAAGCTTCCCATTCACTGGGCCCGCTTCTGGATGCGACCGTGCGGAAGGCTCGGGCTGCGGCGAAGAAGAGGGAGCCCGATCAGCCTTCTGGCACGAATCTGGCACGCGGCGAGTGATCGCAGCGGACAGCAAAACGGCCCAGGTCACTGACCTGGGCCTTCTTCATGGAGCGGGTGACGAG
>NZ_LIQX01000202.1 GCF_001418475.1 Streptomyces ossamyceticus
TTGCGGGCGAAGCGCCGGCGGGAGGTCCGCCGGCGCTTCGCCCGCAACCGTCATGTCCCTCCCACGCAGCGCGGCCCCCTGGTCGACGACCCGGACTCGCTCGTCCGCGCCGACCTCGCCTCCGGCCCCCGACCGCGGCTGGGCAGGGAGAAGCCGCTGCCCGACGACGTCCTGGAGACCCTGCTGACGGCGCGGGACGACCCGGATCACGACGGGGTGCTGACGACCGACGAGATACGGCAGGAGTTGGCGTTCTCCGGTCAGATACCGCAGTCCTTCCGCCGGGGGATGCTCACGCACGACAACCCCGCCCTGCGGGCGCAGTCGGCCGGACTGTGGGTCTGGCTCACGCCCGGCCGGCGCGAGGCCCTCCTGGCCGACCCGGATCCCGCGGTGCGTGAGGCCGCTCGTCAGCAGAGCAGGGTCCTGGACCCCGCGGCCATGGAGGCCGACCTGCCGGAACAGGACTGCCATCTCCGGGGGACCCTGCTCTTCACCTACGCCGTCTCCCAGGCGGTGGTGGAGGCATGCCTCGCCGAGGAGCGTGACCTGTGCGCTCTGGAGTGGAACCCGTACACGCCCGCGGACGCCGTCGCGCGTCTGGCCCGCCATCCCGATCACGGTGTGCGTATGCGCGTCGCCGCCAGGGCCGACCTCGACGCCACGACCCTGGAAGAACTGGCCAGGGACCCGGAGGAGGCGGTGCGGACGCGGGCGCGGGCGGATCCCCTGCCCCGCACCTGGCCACGACGCGCGGCCCTCGATCGGGTCGCGGGCCGTACCGCGGCGCAGATCGGCCCGCTCGCCGAGATGTTCGCCGAGCCGGACCCGGCGTGGTACGAGGAGTGCGCGCGGTCCGCGCTGCCCCTGCTCCGCCGCGCCGCCGCGACCTGGTCCGGGCTTCCCGAGGACCTGGTGACCCGGCTGGCCGACGACCCCGACCCGGACGTACGGCACCTGCTCGCGTTCCACCATCCGCTCGCGCCGCCCCGCGTCGTCCTCGACGCCTTCGTGGCGATCCCGTGCGAACGCCCGTATCTGCTGACGCTGCCCGGTCTGCCCCGGACCGGTCTGCGGCACCTCCTCGGCCACGAGGACCCGGACGTACGGGCGTTGGCCGCCGCCGACCCCACCCTCGACGAGCCGCCCGTCGGCCTGCTCACCGACCCCGACGCCCGCGTCCGCCGTGCGGCCGCCGCCAACCCCCTGCTGCCGCCCGACGTCATCGCCACGCTCCTGCACGCCCCCGAGTCCGCGGAAGGGGCGGCCGCCAACCCCGCCCTGCCCGCCGACCGTCTGCACGCCCTGCTCGACCTCTGCGGCGTGCCGGGGACGGCCGCCCCATAGCCCCGCGGACCGGGGTGACTTCCCGGGGCGACGCGCCCGGACGGTTCCCTGATCGCGATCGTGAACTATCTCGCACAGGGGGAGTCCGGGTTGCGGGCGGGGGTGGGGCCCGTGTTCGGATGAGGTGATGCGTAGCGCTCAGGAGTGGGAACCGCAGCATCGTGCCGACGAACGTCCCGGTGTGTCCCACCGTCCCGCCGAGAGGCGGCGGCACGGTGGGCGCCGCCGGCGGCGACCGGGGCGTATCTCGGGACTGCCCTGGGTCGTCAAGGGGTTCGTGGGGCTGCTCGTGGCGGCCGGGGTCGTCGGACTCGGGGACCGGTGGGCGGTGCTGTACGCCGAGCACCGGGCCGGGGACGCGCTGAAGGAGCAGCTCGATCTGGCGGCGGCGCCCGAGGTGGAGATCGGCGGGTTCCCGTTCCTGACCCAACTGGCCGGTGAGCGGCTGGAGTCGGTTCGGGTGACCGTGCCGGACGTGGCGGCGGACCGGGTGTCCCTGGCGAGGGTGTCGGCCACGGCCCACGACCTGCGCCTCGACACGGACGGGTTCACCTCGGTGCGCGGGGCCCGGGTGCCTCGGCTCGACGGTGACGTGTTGCTGTCGTTCGCCGATCTCAATCGTGAACTGGGCGCCTCCCAGGTGGAGTTCAGCGGCGACGGACGCGGCCGGGTGCGGGCGCGGGGCACGCTGCCGGTCGCCGGGCACGATGTGCGGTTGCGCGCGGAGGCCCGGATCGAGCGACAGGGCGCGCGGGGCGTCGCCACGGAGATCGGCGGAATGCGGCTGGACATCGGCGACATGGCGACCTACCGGCCCGGCTCGCGCGCCTCGCAGGGGCTGCATCTGACGCCGAAGGGGTCCGCCGTGCTCGCTCGGGAAACGGACAGGGCGCGGGCGCTGCTGGCGGTGCCGGCGGTCGTACGGCGGATGGGGGTGCCCGACGCGACCGTACGGGAGGCCCTGAACGACGACGGCAAGCTGGCGGAGCTGACCGGTTCCCCGCGCTTCGCCCGGCAGGCCCAGGGGCTCAACCTCCTCGATCTCGCCCTGGGGAACCCTGCGTTGCCGCGTGCTCTCGGCCTCGACCCCGGTCTGCTGGACGCCCTGTCCCGGCTCACGCGCCCGGTGCTCGCCGATCGCCTGTCCCTGTCCTTCGAGTTGCCGGAGCCGGAGCGCGGGGATGTGCGGTTGCGGGATGTGCGGGTCGAGAAGGACGGCATCCGTGTGCGGCTGGAGGGCTCGGAGCTGGCCGTGGGCGGCAGCTGAGTCCCGCTGCCGGACGGTGTGCGGCGGCCCGTGGCTTTCGCCTGATCAGGGCAGTTGAACGGTCGGCAGCCCTGGTTTCTTGATGAGATTTGGTGTGCTGATGTGTTGACCTCTGTTTGAGATCTCTTCTACGTTGCGGAAGCCACAGAGCCGCCGACCTGCTGTCGAGGTTTCGCGGACGCAACTGCCCAGAAAGGGATGTCGTGCCACGAAAGAACCATCGCGGGACCGCTTGTCTGGGGGCGCTGCTGGCCGGCGCCACGGTGTTCGGCGGGGCCCTGGCCGCCCCGGCGTCCGCCGCCTCCGCGTCCGACTCCTCCACCGGCAAGGCCGTCCTCCCGGTGAGCGCCTTCAAGGGCGTCAACTGGGCGGACCCGCGTGACAACTACGCCGACGACGCGGTGGTCCCCTCGGGCCTGTCCACGTCCGACAGCTACGCCACCACCTACGCCAAGTCCCGGGCGATCATCGGCGGGTTCGCGAAGCTCGGCGCCAACACGGTCCGCCTCCCGGTCAACCCGACCTCCGTGAACGGCCCGTTCTGGAAGTCGTACCGGGGTGCGATCGACGCGGCCACCGCCCAGGGCTTCAAGGTCATCCTGGGCTACTGGGAGGCCGACAACGCCAAGGACGGCAAGATCGACGACCAGGCCGCCTGGGACCGTATGTGGGCGCGGATCACGTCGTCGTACGCGGGCAACTCCAAGGTGTACTTCGAGCCGATGAACGAGCCGTTCGGCTACACCTCGCAGGAATGGCGCGATGTCGCCGCCCGCTGGGTCAAGACGCACCGCTTCGTGCCGCGCGACCGGATCCTCGTCGGCGGCATCAAGTACAGCGAGGACGTCAAGCCGGTGTGCGCCGACAGCCGGCTGAACGGCACCCGTATCGCGCTGCACAACTACGGCTTCTGGCACACCGACTGGACCAGCGTCGACCAGTGGAAGGCCGACTTCAAGGAGCGCATCGGCACATGCGCCTCGCGCACGATCCTCGACGAGTTCGGCGCCTCCATGACGACCGGTCTCGACTACAACGGTCCGGTGGCCGGTTCCAGCGAGGTCGCGTACATCCAGGCCGCCACCGACACCATCCGGGAGCTGGGCCTCGGTTCGGTCTACTGGCCGGGACTGCGCAACGGCGATACGTACTCCCTGACCACCCTCCAGGGCACGGGCACCCGCCTCAGCCTGAAGGTGAACAACCAGAGCGGACTGGACCGTCTGCACTGGGCGTGGAAGCAGTGACGCCGACCGGGCCCCCGCCCTCGTGAGCGGCGGGGCCGCAGCGCGACACCGACGCTGACTCCCTTGTCTCCTCGGGCTGGACCCTCATCGGGGGCGGCGTGCAGTCGGCCCCGATGAGGGTCCAGCCCCTCGTCATCCGCCGTGCAGGACGGCGAAGACGGCGCGGGCGCGGTCGCCGTCCGGCAGGTCCCAGTGGCCGGCGACGTGTCCCAGGGTGCCCTCGGGGCGGTCGGCCACGGCGTCCGGGGCGGGCCGCAGGACCCGGTGCAGGCGGAGGGTGAGACCCGGCGCCACGGCGATGCTCGTGGCGTCTTCGTCGTCCTCACCGCCCTTGTCGTCCTCGGCAAAGGGCGCGGCGGGGGCCGGGGGCAGCGGCGCGGAGCCCGTGCAGGAGCGGACGATCTCGTGGTCGGGGGTGTCGGTGAGGCCCTGGGCCTGGGCCTGCGCGCGGCCCTCGAACAGAGCGAGGAGTTCCGTGACGAGTACGGGGTCGTGGCAGCCGTCGTAGACCCAGCGCGTGCCGAGCACGCCGTGCTCGGTGGTGCCGATCAGGGCGTGTTCGGCACCGTCGAGCGGGGCGCCACGGTAGGTGAGGGGCGCCAGGTAGTGGACGGGTTCGGGGCCGGCGGTGTCGGTGGCCACCATGAACTCGATGCCGACCTCGCCCTCCGGATCGTCGAGCCGGAACCCTCCGGCCCTGGCCAACCGCGGCTCGCCCGCGCCGCCCCGGTACCACGGGCGTCCGGGCAGCCAGGCGGTGAGCAGTTCGAGCTTGGTGGGCGTGAGAGTGGTGCGGTGGATGATCGCCATTGCCCCATCCTCCGCCCGCCCGCCGGCCCCACGCGAACCTTTTCCCCCACCGGGCGAACGCCCTGCCCGGCCCGGTGCTGCGCCCCGACGAGAAGTGCCGGCCCGTCCCAGGGGGGACGGGCCGGCCTCAGGTGACTACGGGGTCACGGTGATCGCGGGCGCCATCTCGGCGGTCGCGTTGGTGAGCTTCCCGGAGCCGAGGGAGCCTTCCGAGCTGACGAAGCGCAGCTCGTGGTTGGAGCCCCCGGCGTTGCCGACGGCGAGCAGGAGTGTGGACTGCTTGGCCGCGTAGGCGTTCTGGACGAAGGACGTGATGTCGACGGTGATGTCGCGGCCGTCGACGGGGTTGCCCTGGTGGTTCCCGCTGCCCTCGGCCACGATGGTCGACCCGAGGTTGAAGGTGGCGGACTTCGCGACGGAGGAGTTCGTGGCGGTGAAGCTCGGCCGGTTCTGCCAGGTCATGGAGCTGATCGGGCAGGACGTGCCGCCGCCGGTGCAGGTGGTGTCGCTGACGGGTTGCACCAGCAACTGGTCGGTGTCGGTCGACGGCACCGACGAATAGCGGTGGCCGACGTAGGTGAGGTGCAGTGTCGCCTTGGTCGGTGACTGGGTGAGGCTGCTGATGGGGAACTGGATGTAGGAGAGCTTTCCGTCTCCGGATCCCGTGGTGTACTGCTCGCCCATCAGGCCGACGCCCGTGTTGCGGGTGATGAGCGTCAGGTCGGAGGAGTAGTTCTTTGTCTGGTCGCCGGTCCACGCACCCACCCAGGTGTCACTCTCGACGAGGGCGCCCGCCTTGACGTTCTGGGTCTGGCCGTTCGAGCCCGTGAAGGTGGACGTCAGCGAGCCGATCCCGCTCGGCGCCAGCGGGAACTGGCTGGAGTACTGGACGAGCCGGCCCCCGACGCGGAGGTTGTTCAGCGTCACGTTCGTGGCGCCGTTCAACGGGCTGCTCGGCCTCTGCTGCGAGAACCACACGTTGTCGAGCTTGAAGGTGCTGATCGGGGTCTTGGTGTACGTGTACGTGGCGCCCGACCCGTCGGGGTTGGGAGCGAACCCGTAGGTCGCCTGGTCGTCGGCGGTGATGGTCTGGGTGGACCCGTTGCCGCCGTTGAGCCTGATCGGTCCCGACCCGTACCGGGAGGTGTCGAAGGAGCTGTTCTTGATCACGATGCTCGAGATGCGCGGGTACGGCTTGGGGCTGTTCTGCGTGAAGATGCCGCCGGCCCCCTGCGAGATGGAGTTGAAGTTGTCGAACGTGTAGTTGTTGAGCTTGTATCCCCACGAACTCCATCCGATGCGGATCGAGTTACCGGCACCGGAGGACCAGCTCAGCGTGTCGCTGACCGAGATGTTCTTCGATTCCGCGCTGTCCCAGTGGTAGCTGTCGAACCCGAGATCGTCGGCGACGGCGTCGTGGGCGCCCACCGCGTTGGCATAGCCCTGGATGTCGGGGGTGGAGGTGCCGAGCGCGAAGTTGCCCCACACGCCGGAAGCCGTCGGGGTGAATCCGTCACTGGGGTTGTAGTGGCCGGAGGCGAACGCGTCGTCGTTGCCGAGAGTGAAGACGCCGTTGGCGGTGATGTCCTGGCCGCTCGCGAAGTCGATCCCGTCGATCCACGGCTGGGGGTACGGGGTGAGGCCCTTGATGTTGTTGAACGTCACCCTGCTGGCGGTGTGGGTCTCGTAGTTCCACTGCTTCGAGTCGCGCAGGTAGGTCTCGTTGAACGTGATGTCCGACGAGTGCATGACCATGACGCCGCCCTGGTGCACGCTGCGGTAGGCGTCGTGCGAGTCCATGCGGTAGTTCGCCACGCCGTTGGCGTCGTAGACACCGCGACCGTCGATCTCGATGTTGCTCGAGTTGATGACCGCGACCGCCGGCTCGAACGCCTCCATGTACGCCTGGATGCGGTTCTTCACCAGGGCACCTTCGTCGGTGTAGATCTTCAGCTTGCCGCCCTTGAGCTTGCTGCCGTCCACACCGTTGACCTGGAGACCGGACGATATGTACGTACCGTTCGGGAAGTAGAGCGTGTTGAGCGCCGTGGGGTTGGCCTTGATGGTGTCGATGGCGGCCTTCAGGGCGTACGTGACGTCGTTGGCGGCCATCGTCCGCACATTCGGGTACCGCACATTGGTACTGCTCGCGCTCACCAGGGTCCCGGCCGAGGTCTTCTGACCGGAGGGTATGGCGGTGCCGTTGACGGTCTTGCCGGCCATGGAGCTCGTCGTCGCGGCGGGAGCCTTCTGAGCCGTGCTGTTCGGGTTCGCCGCGAGGTACTTCGCGGCGAACTCCTGGAAGTTGAGGACACCGGTCTGCAGGTTGACGCCGGAACCGTCCGGTGCGCTCGTGGTGTTCGGACGCTGCGCCGGGTCTTCCAGAGGGTCGTTGATGACCGCCAGGTAGGGCTGTCCCGTCACGCTGGTCGAGTCGCCGTTGACCATCACGATCGCCTGGTTCAACCCGGCGTCGGCCGACATCTGGAACGTCAGGGTGTGCTTGTCCGCGCTCACCGAGACGCTACTGGAGGGGTAGTAGCGCGCCGGGTAGATGTTCACCGTGTCGATCGTGGTGCTGGGCAGCGTGACCGTGATCGTCGGTGTCCGGGAGTCCGACGCGAAGCGCGCGACGTCGAAGTTGTTGCGGTTCGCGGTGTACCGCACGGCCTGGACGGGCGTGCCGGCGACTTGCACCTGGTACTTGGTGGACGCCTGGTCCGGGGACGTCGTCGTACCGCCCCCCACCCCCGTCGGCGCGTAGGTGTGGACGGTGGTGGCGGCCTGTGCGGGGGCGGCGCCGGTGAGCATGAGGCTCGCCGCCGCGATGGTGGCGCTCGCGGCGGCGGCGATGACGCGCTTCACGCGCGATCTGCGCCGCACCGGGGCGTGCTTCGGGTCGGCGTCGTCGCCGGCCGGTCGGATCATGCCTGCTCTCCTCAGGACGAGACCTTTCCAGGTCTGTTCAGGCGCTCCCCGCCTGCTGGAGACGGCGCGGAGCATGCGCGATGCCGCGGCCGGGTGTGACCGGCGCTGTCGCGACCGAGGGGGACCACCACGGCGCCTGGAGGGGGACGGCGCCGAGTGGCATGGGGGTTGTTGTGCGGGGTGGGCCGCGGCCCGCTCATCTCGTTGACCGATCCATGTGATCGGCGTGGCCGGGATGTTAATGTCGCATTTCTGGAGCCGTCAACGGTTCCGTCGTCTTTCCGGTGACGAACCGGTTGTGACGTGCTCCGTTCTCAGCGGGTGGATGTAACCGCTGGATCACGACATTCCGGCGAACTCTTGCCCTGTCACGACAGTCGACCTACGCTGTCGCCACTTTCGTGGATCGATACATGTTCTGGGGGTGCGCTCGTGGTGACGATGGCGGAGGTGGCCGCTAGGGCGGGAGTTGCCAAGCAGACCGTCTCCAACGTGGTGTCCGGCAAGAAGGTGCGCCCGGAGACCCTGGCGAAGGTGAACACGGCCATAGCGGAACTCGGCTACAAGCCGAACCTGGTGGCGCGCTCACTGAGAACCGGCAGCACCTCGACCGTGGGGCTCTTCGTGCCGCGGGTGGCCAACCCCTTCTATTCGGAAGTGGTCGAGGAGGTGGAGAACGTACTCGTCGGTCACGGGTACAACCTGCTGCTGGCCACGACCCGCGACGACCCCGACTACACCCGGGCCCACCTGGAGAACCTCGCCGCGCGCTCGGTGGACGCGCTGCTGGTCGCCGGGGACAACGGCGTCGAACAGCAGTTGCCGATGCTCGTCGACGCCGCCTTCCCGGTCGCGCTGTGCGCCTGGGAGGGAGACGCGCCCACCACGCTGCCGGTGGTGTCCATCGACTACGAGCACGCCGGGTTCCTGGCGGGGCGCTACCTGCGGGATCTCGGCCACCGGAACGTCGCGGTGATCGCCGATCTCCCCGCGCACTCGCCGCGCGTGCGGGGGTTGCGCCGGGCGTTCGCCGACGACGGGCTGACCATCGACGACCGCCAGGTGTTCGCCTGCACCAGGGACGACGCCGCCGGCGGGTTCGCCGCGGGCAGTGCGGCGCTGGAGGCGGATCCGGAACTGACGGCGATCTTCGCCACCCACGACGTCCTGGCCGTCGGTGCCATCGAGGCGGTCGCCCGGTCCGGACGGCGAGTCCCCGACGACGTCAGCATCGTCGGCTTCGACGACATCTCCCAGGTCGGACAGATCCAGCCGGCGCTGACCACGGTCACCTTCCCGAAGCGGGAGATGGCCCAGCAAGCCGTCGAACTGCTGCTGCGCGCCGTCGACTCCGGCCGGCCGCCGACCAACGTGTTAACGCTGCTGCGCCCCACCCTGACCATCCGGGACAGCAGCGCCGCGCCCCGGGCGACCGGATAGCACCGGCTCCGCCGGCCCCGCGCGTCGCCCAGTCCGAGTCGAGGGCATGTCCTGCCTGGCCGGCTACCCGTCACCGCTACGAGTTCCGACAGAAAGCGCCTCCACTGATGACAGACCTCGACCCCCACGCCTACGTCGAAGACCGGTCGCCGGGCACCGGACGGCTGCGGCCCCGCGCCGCGTTCGCCACCGACCTGCCCACGATCGCGCTCGACGGCGACTGGAGATTCCGGCTGGCGTCAGGGCTGGACGACCTCACCGCGGATTTCGCCGCGCCGGAATTCGACGACAGCGCCTGGGAGCTGCTCGCCGTGCCCTCCTGCTGGCAGATGACCGGCCTGCCCGGAGAGCCCCGCCACGGCGCCCCCGCCTACACCAACATCCTCTACCCGTTCCCGGTCGATCCGCCGCGGGTGCCCCGCGAGAACCCCACCGGTGAGTACCGCCGGGAGTTCGACGTTCCGGACGGGTTCCCGGCGTCGGCCACGGTGCTCCGGTTCGAGGGCGTCGACTCCGCGTTCGCGGTGTGGCTCAACGGGATCCGGCTCGGCGACGGCAAGGGCAGCCGGCTGACCACCGAGTTCGACGTCTGTGCCGCTCTGCGGCCCGGCCGCAACGTGCTCGCGGTCCGTGTGCACCAGTGGTCGTCCGGCAGCTACCTGGAGGACCAGGACATGTGGTGGCTGTCCGGGATCTTCCGTTCGGTGTCCGTGGCCGCCCGGGGCGTCGAGGACTTCTTCGTCCATGCCGCCTACGACCACACGACGGGGCAGGGCACCCTGGCCGTCGACGTCACCGCCCCCACCCGCGTGTCGCTCTCGGTGCCCGAGCTGGGCATATCCGCCGCCGATCCGGCCGGCCCGCACGTGATCGACGGCATCGAGCCCTGGTCGGACGAGCAGCCGCGCCTGTACGCGGGGGAACTGCTCTCCGAGGCCGGGGAGCGGATACCGCTGCGCATCGGCTTCCGCACCGTGGCCGTCGTGGACGGTGTCCTCACCGCGAACGGCAGGCCCGTCTCCCTGCGGGGCGTCAACCGCCACGAATGGCATCCGCTCACCGGGCGGACCCTGACCGAGGACACCATGCTGACCGACGTGCTGCTGATGAAGCAGCACAACATCAACGCGGTGCGCACCAGCCACTACCCGCCCGACCACCGCTTCCTGGACCTGTGCGACGAGCACGGCCTGTGGGTGTTCTGCGAGGGCGACCTGGAGACGCACGGCTTCGAACCCGGCGGCTGGCGGCGCAACCCCAGCGTCGACCCCGCGTGGCGCGAGGCGTACCTGGACCGTGCCGAGCGGCTGGTGGAACGCGACAAGAACCACCCCTCGGTCATCGTCTGGTCGCTGGGGAACGAGGCCGGCACCGGGGCCAACCTGGCCGCCTCGGCCGCGTGGATCCGCCGGCGCGACGACAGCCGCCTGATCCACTACGAGGGCGACTGGGCGAGCTGCGCGTACGTCGACCTGTACTCCCGCATGTACGTCGATGTCGCCGAGCTGGCCGCCGTGGGACGCGGCCAGGAGGCACCGACGGCTGATCCGGCCGACGACGCGCACCGCCGCGCCCTGCCGGCCGTGCTGTGCGAGTACGGACACGCCATGGGCACCGGTCCCGGCGGGCTGTCCGAGTACCAGCAGGTCATCGAGGCGCATCCGCGCCTGGCCGGTGGCTTCATCTGGGAGTGGATCGACCACGGGATCGCCCGGCTCACCGGGCAGGAGGAACCCCACTCGTTCTACGCCTACGGCGGCGACTTCGGCGAGGAGGTCCACGACGGCAATTTCGTCGCCGACGGGCTGCTCTTCCCCGACCGCACACCGTCGCCGGGCCTGGTCGAGTACAAGAAGGTCGTCGAACCGGTCCGGATCCGCGTGGACCCGGCGACGCGGCGGATCGACGTGCACAACCTGCACCACTCACGAGACAGCGGCTACCTGGACTTCCGGTGGACCGTCGAGGACGGCGGCGAGCCGGTGGGCTCCGGCGGCCTGACCGTGCCCGCGACCGCCGCGGGCACGACGACAACGGTCGCATGGCCCGCCGACCTCACCGCCGCGCTCGACGCGGCACGCAAGAACGACTCCGGCCACGAGGTGTGGCTGACCGTGACCGCGGTGCTCGCCGCCGACGAGACCTGGGCCGGGTCCGGCCACGAGATCGCCTGGTCCCAGGGGCAGGTCGTGGCTCCACCCGCCTCGCCCGCACCCTTCGCACCGGTGCCGGCGATCGTCCACGACGGGTTCATCGCCCTCGGTCCCGCCCGGTTCGACGCCCGCAGCGGGGCGCTGACCCGGCTCGGCGACCTGGAGCTCGACGGTCCGCGCCTGGACGTCTGGCGGGCCCCGATCGACAACGACCTGCTCAGCGCCTTCGGTGAGCCGCAGACCGACGCGTGGTTCGCCGCCGGACTGCACCGGATGCGCCACGACGTCCTCGGTGTCGAGCCCGACGCCTCCGGGCTCACGGTCACCGCCAGGCTGGCCGCCGCCGGATCCTCCTGCGGGCTCGACGTGGTCTACCGCTGGTCGGCCTGCGAGACACCGCACGCCGACCAGGCCACGCTCCGGCTGGACACCGTCGTCACGCCCGACGGCCCGTGGTCGGTGCCGCTGCCCCGCCTGGGCGTCGCGATGTCGCTGCCCGGCACCGACGCCGACGTCGAGTGGTTCGGCCCCGGTCCCGGTGAGGCGTACCGGGACTCCCGCGCCGCGGCCCGCGTCGGCCGTCACCGGTCCACCGTCTCCGCGATGCAGGTCCCCCAGATCCGCCCGCAGGAGAACGGCAACCGCCACCACGTCCGCCGCGCCGCCGTCACCACCCCGGGCGGCACCCTGCTCATCGCCGGCGCCCCGGTCATCGACCTGACCGTCCGCCCCTGGAGCACCGAAGCTCTCGCCGCCGCGTCCCACCAGCACGACCTGGTCCGCGACGGCCGACTCCATCTGCACCTCGACCACGCACACCACGGTCTGGGCAGCGCGGCCTGCGGTCCGGGCCCGTCGGCACCGGACGTCCTGGCCGCGGTCACCACCGCGTTCACCGTGGAGTTCGGCACCAGCCGGTAGGCGGGCCTTGCCCGCCCGCCCACCGGCCGTCCAGCAAGTCAGCCCCTGTCACAGAAGGTTCCCTCACATGGACAGCACCACCATACGCACCCGCAGAATCCTGACGTTCGCCACCGCGGCGCTCCTCGTGGCCGGCCTCGGCGCGTGCAGCAGCACCGACAGCTCCTCCGACACCGCCGAAAAGAGCCAGAGCGGGCCGGTGAAGATGGAGTTCTGGGGCTGGGCCGGCTACGAGAAGATCGTCGACCAGTGGAACGCCTCCCACCCGAACGCCAAGGTCACCTTCAAGAAGATCCCGTCGGGCGGCACGGGCGGCTACACCCAGATCAGCAACGCGATCACCGCCGGCGAGGGCCCGTGCCTGGCCCAGATCGAGTACCAGGCCATCCCGTCCATGCTCGTGAAGAACACGGTCATGGACATCACGAAGTACGCGAGCGCCGACATGGCCAAGTACGCCCCGTCGGCGGTCTCCGCCTCCAGCATCGGCGACAAGATCTACGGAGTCCCGGTGGACGTCGGCCCGATGGTCCTCTTCTACCGCAAGGACCTGTTCGCCAAGTACGGCATCACCAAGCCGCCGGCCACCTGGGCCGAGTACAAGGCCGACGCCAAGAAGGTCGCCGCCGCCGATCCGAGCGTGAAGTTCGGCAACGCGCCCAGCGAGGGCAACGATCTGGCGGCCTACAGCCTGCAGACCGGCCAGTCCTGGTACTCGGTCCAGGGAGACAGCTGGACCGTCAGCATCGACAACCCCGGCACCCGCAAGGTCGCCGAATTCTGGCAGGACCTGAAGGACAAGGGTCTGGTGTCGAAGTCCGGCAACGCCTGGGACCCGAAGTTCAACAAGGCCGCCACAGCCGGCAAGGTGCTGACGTTCGTCAACGCGTCCTGGGCCGCCGGCGGTATCAAGTCGGACCTGAAGGACCTGTCCGGCAAGTGGAGGGTCGCCCCGATGCCGACCTGGAAGGCCGGCGACGGCAAGAGCTCCAGCAACGGCGGCTCGGCCACCTCGGTGATGACCGGGTGCAAGTCGCCCCGCGAAGCAGTGCAGTTCGCCGATTTCCTGTCCAGTGACCCGCAGGCCGTGAAGACGGGCATCGAGAGCGGGCTGTACCCGGCGTCGAAGGCCGGACAGGAAGACCCGTCGCTCACGGGGGGTGACCCGTACTTCGGCGGCCAGAAGGTCGGTGACGTGTACAAGGCCTCCGCCGCGCAGGTGCCCAGCACCTGGACCAACGGCCCGACGTATCAGCAGGTCCAGACGGACCTCACCGGCGCCATGGGCAAGGGCACCCTGCCGGACGCGGTCACCAAGGTCCAGGCCTCGACGGTCGCCGCGATCAAGAAGCTCGGACTGTCGGTGACCAACGGCTGAGGCGGCTGGCCCTGCCGCCTCTAAGGGTTCCCGCGGCTGCCCGCTCCCGGCGCCGCGGGGACCCGCTCCCTGACGACGAACCGCCCAGCGAGGTTTCCATGAGCAGTCCCAGCAGCACCCGGGTCGCGTCACCGCCGCGGCCGGTGCCCGCGGGCACCCCCCGGGGCTCCGTCTCCGCCCGGCCTCGGCGCACCGGCCGCCGTAGCGCGTTGACCGCGTCGGGTTTCCTGGCGCCGTTCGCGGTGCTCTTCCTGACCATGATGGTCGCGCCGATCTGTTACGCGATCTACCAGAGCTTCTTCACCGTCCGCCGCACCGGGCTGTTCGGCGGTGCGCAGTCCACAGAGTTCGCGGGACTGTCCAACTACGCCGCCGCCTTCGGCGACCACGACTTCACCGCGTCGATCGTCCGGGTCGTGCTGCTGGGCTGCGTCCAGGTCCCGGTCATGCTCGGCATGGCCCTCCTGCTCGCGCTCCTGCTGGACTCCCGCTCGGCCCGGCTGCGGAAGACCTACCGGCTCACGTTCTTCCTGCCCTACGCGCTGCCGGGTGCGATCGCCGCGCTGATGTGGTCCTTCCTCCTGGCGAAGGACCTCTCGCCGTTCACCGGACCGCTGTCCCACCTCGGGATCGACGTCGACTTCCTGTCGCCGTCGTGGGTCCCGTTCTCGATCGGGAACATGATCACGTGGGGCTGGACCGGCTACAACATGCTGATCATCTACTCCGCGCTGCAGACGATCCCGGCGGAGGTGATGGAGGCCGCCGCGCTCGACGGCTGCACCGGATGGCGCCTGGCGTGGGCTGTGAAGATCCCGCTGGTACGTCCCGCGCTGGTGCTGACCACGATCTTCTCCATCATCGGGACGGCGCAGTTGTACACCGAGCCGGCGGTGCTGGTCAGCGCGCGCATCCCGGGGGTCGACCCGAAGTTCTCCCCGATCATGAACGCGACCCTGGGCATGGACGTGGGCGGCCAGAACCTGGCCGCCGCCCAGTCCGTCGTGCTCGCGCTGATCACCCTCGTGCTCTCGTTCGGCTTTCTCAAGTACAACCAGCGCAAGGGAGCGATGGCATGAGCGTGATGTCGGCCGACCGCCCGACCCGACCGGCCCGCCGCGGCACCGACATCGCGAGCAAGGTCGTCGTCAACGGCATGCTGGGCCTGATGGCCCTGTACACGCTGATCCCGCTGTGGTGGCTGTTCGTCTCCTCGACCAAGGCCTCGGGCTACCTCTACACCGGCACGCCGCTGTGGTTCTCCCACTTCGACCTGGTCGCCAACATCCAAGACGTGTTCAGCTTCGAGGGCGGCATCTTCTCCACCTGGCTCGCCAACAGCGCGCTGTACAGTTTCGTCGGCGCCACCGTCGGCACCCTGCTGTCCGCGATGGCCGGCTACGCGCTGTCCAAGTTCAGCTTCCGCGGCCGGGAAAGCGTGTTCAACGTCGTCCTCGCCTCGGTTCTCATCCCGGCGCCGATGTTCGCCCTGCCGTTGTTCCTGCTCATGGCCAAGCTCGACATCACCAACTCCTACTGGTCGGTGCTGCTGCCCAGCTGTGTCAGCCCGTTCGGCGTCTACCTGTGCCGGATCTTCGCCGCGGCGTCCGTCCCGGACGAACTCCTTGAGGCCGCACGGCTCGACGGAGCGGGCGAACAGCGCACCTTCTTCCGGATCGCCCTGCCGCTGATGTCCCCGGCACTGGTGACCGTCTTCCTGTTCCAGTTCGTCGGCATCTGGAACAACTACCTGCTGCCCTCGCTCATGCTCAACACCCCCTCACTGCAGCCCGTGACGGTGGGCCTGGTGCAGTGGCGCGCGGAGTTCGCCAGCGGAGTGCCGGCGTTGCTGCCGATCACCGGTGCGTTCCTGTCGCTGATCCCCCTGCTCGTCGCCTTCATCAGTCTGCAGCGGTTCTGGCGCAAGGGCCTGACCGCGGGCTCCGTCAAGTAGCCCGTTCGCCGCCTCACCCGTCCTGCACCGCAAAGGACCACGGCATTGCCCCGCGTCCACATCGAGCTCGACAGACGGGCCGCGGTCTTCCTCGTCGATCGTGACCCGCACGAGCCCGCGCAGGTCACGATCGACGTCCGGAGTCTCGGCTCGACGCACGTCACCGAGGCGGTCACGCTCGCCGACGCCGACGTGTACGCCAAGAACCACTGACGTGGCCACCGCGACCGCATGACCGCGTCCAGCGCCGACGCGACCCCTTCAGCTGGCTGGTCCCGCCGTCGTCTCCAGATCCAGGGCCGCCGCGATGCGTACGGCGACGTCCTCCGCGTAGAGGGAGTCGGTGCGCTCGAACGGCGTGCGGCCGGCGCCCCGGAGGAACGTGACGACACCGAGGGTGCGGCCCCGGCTGCGCAGCACGGCGCAGAGGGCGTGGACCGTCTCCGGCGGCCACTGGCGGGCGGTGGCCCAGTCGCGGGCGGCCTCCGGGGCGGCGGACCCGGCGCTGGCGCGTACCGATCCGGCCCGTTCCACGCATTGCAGCGCGGGGTGGCCCTGGCCGTAGCGGACGGGGATGCCGGCGTGACCGGAGAGGTTGCTGGGTCCGGGCGCGCCGGACGGCGTGGCGGCGGCCCGGACGAGCCGGACGGGCCCGTCGTCGGCCGGCGGAGGGCCCGCGACCCGGTCGATGAGGGCATGGTCGGCGAAGCCGGCGAGGGCGAAGTCGAGGTGCACGGTGGCGGCCTCGCCGGGGTCCTCGCACTCGGCGGCGGCGCGTGCCGCCCGGTGGAGCTGGTTGACGCGGAAACGGAGGAGGGCCGCCTCCTGTTCGCTCTGCTTGGCCTCGGTGATGTCCTGGAAGAGCCAGCCGACCCCGAGGGGGACGGGTTCCTCGGCGAGCGGTGAGGCGAGGCGGAGGAAGCCGCTGCGCCAGCAGCGACGTTTCTCCCCGTCGGGGGTGCGGACGCCGACCCAGATCTCGGCGGGCGCGGGCGGTGCGCCCTCGGCGAGGACATGGGTGAGGGCGCTCTCCAGCTCCTCGACGCCCTGGGTGAGGAGTTCACCGAGGGGCCGCCCGAGGACGGCGGTGCGGCTGCTGCCGAGGCTGCGGGCGGCGTGCGCGTTGACGACGGCGGCCCTCAGGTCGGCGTCGACGAGGACCACTCCCCACGAGGCGTCGTCGAAGAGGGCCTCGCTGAGCGCGATGGACCGCTCCAGGTCGATCTGGGCGTGGACCTCGCTGAAGGCGCAGTACAGGCCGGCGGGTTTGCCGTCGGGGCCGCGCACGGCGGCGGACTGGGTGCGCACGAGGACCCGTCCGCCGTCCTTGGTGACGAGGGCGAACTCGTGGACCTGCCGTCCGGAGGCGTGCATGGCGGCCATCAGCCGCGTCTCGACCTCCTCCGCGTCGGCGGTCCGCACGGCCCAGTCGGCGAAGCCGCGCCGTCCGACGGCTTCCTCGGCGCTCCAGCCGAGGATCCGTTCCGCCTCGCGGTTCCAGTGCGTGACGACTCCGTCGGCGTCGAAGGCGCACAGGGCGGCGTCCATGCCGTCGAGCAGGGCGGCGAGGAGGTCCGCGCCACCGGGATCCACGGAGTCCACGGCGTCCTCCGTGTCGATGTCGTCGATGTCGTCTGTGCCGTCGGTGTCTTCGCCGTTGTCGCTGTGCACGCTCTCGGTGTCGTCGATCCGGCCGTCGCGGTTGCCCCGGCCACCGCGGCCGGTGCCCGGACCGTTCTTTTCGGGCTCGTCGGGCCCCAGTGCGTCGGTGGCCCCTTTACGCCGGGAAGCACTCACCTGAACCCCCTGCAGGCTGCGTTGCGTCCGCACGTACGGCGCGTCGGTTCGCTCACTTGTCATCATTCAACTCGAACGTGACCCAGCCCACATCTGGTTCACGCAAGATTTGGACGAAATCGTTGTACGCCGGATTTCCTTCTCACCGTTCCCACGCACCACCGCCCTACACACCCGAAGGGCATGTCCGTGGCGCCGGGCGGGGGCGGTGCCGTCGCGGGCGGCGGGCGGTGTCAGCCCAGGTGGCGGGTGGTTTCAGCGCAGGTAGAAGATGCGGTCGCCGTACTCCCGGAAGACGTGGTCGTTCCAGTCGAGGCCGCCGTCGACGTTCCCGGACCGCAGCAGCGGGGGCTGGACGCCCCGGTCGGCGAGGTCGGCGGCGGCGGTGGCCATGACCGCCTGGAGGAGCGCGGAGGTGACGACGGTGGAGGCCGGTGCGAAGGGGGCGGGCACCGCGTCGTGGGTGAGTTCGGCGTCGCCGACGCCGATC
>NZ_LIQX01000203.1 GCF_001418475.1 Streptomyces ossamyceticus
GTCGTCGGCGGTGACGGAGACGGCGAACAGTTCACGGCCGAGGACGTCGAGGACGGTGTCGGCGACGGCGCGGGGCGACGCGGTGACCAGGGCGGTGGGGACGCCCTCGCGGGCCAGGGCCCGCAGCAGCTCCAGAGCGCCGGGCCGGGGCACGATCCCGGTGCGGACCCGCTCGGCGAACTCCCGGTGGAGCGCGGCGGCCAGTTCGCCGAGCGGCGCGTCGGTGATCCCGGCGAGCCAGGCGGCGGTGTGCTCGACCGGGCGGCCGAGGACGTCCGGCTGGTCGGCCCCGGTCAGCGCGCGTCCGAGGCCGGCGGCCACCTCTTCCACCGCCTCCCACCAGAGCCGCTCGGTGTCGACGAGCGTGCCGTCCATGTCGAACAGGGCGGCCTGCAACGGGGGTCGGGACAAGGGCTTCTCTTTCCGTGGAGGTGTCGGGACGGTGCCCGACCGCAGGAGCCGGGCGGGGTCAGCGGTGGCACGTGGGCGGTGCGGGGCGGCGCTTGCCCCGCAAGGCTCGATGGCAGCGCGCGCCCCGAGGCTCGATGGCAGCGCGCCGCCTGCGAGGCTCGATGGCAGCGGCATGCCGCAAGGCTCGGTGGCAGCGGCATGCCCGCAAGGCTCCGTGGCAGCGCGCGGCCCGCAAGGCCCGATGACGGCGCGGCACGCGAGGCGGGGTGGTCAGCGCGGGGCACGCGGGGCGACCAGCACCGGTCGCTCCGGGAGGGTCACGGTCACGGCCGTTCCCGCGCCGAGGGTCGCCGCCTCGTGGGTGGGCAGGTCTGCCTTGACCTCGGTGCCGTCGGCGAGCCGTACGGTGAGGCGGGTGGCGGCGCCGAGGAACGCGGAGGCGACCACACGGGCGTCCCCGGTCTCCTCGGGCCGTACCCCGACCGCCTCCGGGCGCACGAGGACGTCCACCTCGTCGCCGGCCGGCGCCGCCCCGTCCACGGGCAGCCGCCGCCCGAGCACCTCGACCGTGGTGCCGTCCAGCCGTCCGGGGATCCGGCTCATCGTGCCCACGAACTCGGCGACGAAGGCGGTGGCCGGACGCCCGTACAGCTCGACGGGGGCCGCGCACTGTTCGAGCCGCCCGGCGTGCATCACGGCGACCCGGTCGGCCATGGACAGGGCCTCCTCCTGGTCGTGGGTCACGAACAGGGTGGTGATGCCCAGCTCCTGCTGGAGCCGGCGGATCTCCTCGCGGAGGGTGAGCCGCACCTTGGCGTCGAGGGCGGACAGCGGTTCGTCGAGCAGCAGGACGCGGGGCCGCAGGGCGAGCGCCCGGGCGAGGGCGACGCGCTGCTGCTGGCCGCCGGAGAGCTGGTGCGGGTACCGGTCGCCCTTGTCGGCGAGGCCCACGAGGTCGAGCAACTCGGCCGCCCTGGAGCGTCGTTCCGGCGTGCGCACCTTGCGCATGCGCAGGCCGAACGCCACGTTGTCGAGGGCGCTGAGGTGAGGGAAGAGGCTGTACGACTGGAAGACCATGCCGGCGTCGCGCCGGTGGGCCGGGACGCGGGTGACGTCCTCCCCGTCGACGAGCACCTCGCCGGCGTCGGGGTGCTCGAACCCGGCGAGCATCCGCAGCGCGGTGGTCTTGCCGCAGCCGGAGGGGCCGAGCAGGGCGAGCAGTTCGCCGGGCCGGACGGTCAGGTCCAGTCCGTCGAGGGCGACGGTCGTCCCGAACTCGCGGCGCAGTCCCCGGAACTCGACGGTCGCGGCGGTGTCGGTGGTATCGGTGGCGGTGGTCTCAAGGACGGTCATGGTTCATCCCCGTGAGGCGGAAGCGGTTGGGGTGCGTCCGCCGAAGGAGGCGAGCGCGAGGAGCATGGCCCAGGTGACGAGCAGGCTGAGCACCGAGACGGCGACGGAGAGCTGGGCCTGCGAGCCGCTGACGTTGACGATCCACACGGCGAACGGCCTGAAGCCCAGCAGTTGGGCGACGGTGAACTCGCCGAGCACAAGGGCCAGGGTGAGGAACGCGGAGTTCAGCAGGGCCCCGCGCAGATTGGGCAGCACGGCCCGCACCAGTGCCTGCGGCCAGTTCGCCCCGCAACTGCGGGCGGCCTCGACGAGGGTGCGGACGTCCATGGCGCGCAGGCCGGCGTCGAGGGCCCGGTACACGAAGGGCAGCGCCATCACCACGTAGGCGAGGACCAGCACCACGGGGAAGTCGGGGTTCTGGACCGCGACGAACGTCTGGAACAGCGGGGTGCGGGAGAGGTGTTCGGGCCCCCACTTGAGCACGGTGCCGAGCCCGGCGACGAACGCGATCGGCGGCACCACCAGCGGCAGGGAGCACACGACCTCCACGACGGGCCGCAGCCGGGGAGCGCCGAGCCGCAGCGCGACCATGGCGGGCACCATCAGCAGCAGGACGACGGCGATGGTCGCGGCGGCCAGCTCCAGCGACAGCAGGAGGCTGGAGACGAAGCCGTCGGTACCGAGGATCCGCGTGTACGCGTCGAAGGTGACGCCCTCGCCGGGCACGTCGACCGTGAAGATCACGGAGGCGGCGAGCGGGACGAGGAAGTACAGCCCGGCGCAGGCGAGGACGAGCGGGCGCCACAGGGCGGGGCGCCGCGCGGCCGGGCGCCCCGGGTTCAGGCCAGCCATCGGGCGCTCCGTCGTTGCAGGGGCAGGTAGACGGCCATGACCAGCCCCGCGATCAGGACCATGTCGAGGCTGAGGGCGAGCGCCACGTTCTCCTGGCCGACCAGGACGTTGCCGGAGATGGCGTCGGCGATCTGGAGGGTGACCAGCGGGATCGAGCTGCCCACCATGGCCGCGGCGGTGGCGTACGCGGCGAAGGCGCTGCCGAAGAGGAGCACGAGTCCGCCGAGCAGTGAGGGCGCGAGGACGGGCAGGGCCACGTGGACCCAGTACTGCGGTCCGGTGGCGCCGTTGTTCTGGGCGGCCTCCCGCCACTGGACGCGCAGTCCGTCGAGGGCGGGGGTGATGGTGAGGACCATCAGCGGGATCAGGAAGTACAGGTAGACGATGACCAGGCCCCAGAAGCTGTAGAGGTCCCAGCCCTTGTCCGTGAGGCCCAGCTGCCGGGTCAGCACACCGGAGTTGCCGAGGGTGGCGACGAACGCGAAGGCGAGCGGGACGCCACCGAAGTTGGCGAGCACCCCGGAGGCGGTGAGCACGGCCTCGCGCAGCGCCGGGAAGCGGGAGGTCACCACGGCCTGGGCGAGCGGCAGCCCCAGGACGGCGGCGAGGCCCGCCGAGACGGCGGAGAGCTTCACGCTGCCGAGCATGGCCGTGAGGTAGGCCCCCTGCACGGAGGCCGTCATGTTCGCCGTGGTGTACGACGTGGCCCCGGTGGTCTGGTCCTTGACGGTGAACGCCCCGTTCAGCATGGCGAGTGCGGGCAGACCGAAGGCGACGGCGACGAAGGCCAGCAGCGGGAGGACGGCGAGCCGGCCGCCGGCGCGGGGCCGCCGCTTGGGAGAAGCGGCGGCCACCAGCGGGGTGTCGGCCTCGGTGACGACGGCGGTCACCCGGAGACCGCCTTGGCCCAGCCCTGCCCGAGCACGTCCTTGGCCTTGGTCTGCTGGTCCTCGGTCGGGAACTCGGGGGTGCCCTCGACCTCGGGCAGCTTGGCCGCGGCCGCCTTGTCGAGCGTGCCGGCCTTCTCCATGGCGGGCATCAGGGCCGGGCGGGCGTATCCGGCGAGCCACAGGTTCTGGCCCTCGGCGCTGTACAGGTACTCCTGCCACAGCCGGGCGGCGGCCGGGTGCGGCGCGTCCTTGTTGATGGCCTGGGAGTAGTACTGGGAGAACTTGCCGTCCGCCGGGACGACGACCTTCCAGTCGACGCCCTTGGACTTGAACTCGTCGGCGTACCCGGCGTTCAGGTAGTCCCAGTCGATGCTGATGGGCGTCTCGCCCTTCTCGACGGTGGCCGGGGTGGACTCGACGGGCGTGTAGTTGCCGTTCTTCTTCAGCTTGGCGAAGAAGTCGAGGCCGGGCTGGATGTCGTCGAAGGAACCGCCGCTCGCCAGGGACGCCGCCCACACACCGCCGAAGGCCGAACCGGACTTGGTGGGGTTGCCGTTGAGGGCGACCTGGCCCTTGTACTTCGGCTTCAGCAGGTCGGCGAAGGTCTCCGGGCACTCCTTGACGCGCTTGGCGTCGCACCCGATGGATATGTAGCCGCCGTAGTCGTTGTACCAGCGGGCCTTCGGGTCCTTCTGGCCCTCGGGGATGTCGGCGAACGCGGCGACCTTGTAGGGCGCCAGCAGCCCCTGCTGGGCGGCGCTCAGCGCGAAGGAGCTGCCGAGGTCGAGCACGTCGGGGGCGCGGTCCTGTCCCTTGCGGGAGGTGACGGCGTTGATCTCGTCCTGGCTGGCCCCGTCCGGGTTCTCGACCTCGATCTTGATCCCGTACTTCTTCTGGAAGCCGTCGATCAGCGCGCCGTAGTTGGCCCAGTCGCGGGGCAGGGCGATCGCGTTGAGCTTGCCCTCCCGCTTGGCCGCCGCGACCAGCGCGTCCATGCCGCCGAAGTCCTTCGCCGAGGTGGCGGTGGCCGCGTTGACGCCGTCGTCGGTGGTCGTGGTCTCGGGTGCCGCGCCACACGCGCTGAGGGTGAGGACGGCGGCGGCGAGGGCGCCGCCGATGACGGCGGTTCTCGGCGGGAAGAGGTTCACTGGCTCTCCAGGGGTACGCGCAGGGACGATCTGGGTGGAGCACTTGTCTGAACAAGTTGGCCTCATTAGGTCCGCGCTTCATATCACGCACGTAAACTCCGGCGAAATAGTCGTGCACGTTTTCCCGCACAATCACCGGCGGACGCGCTCCTTCAGCGGCCTACTCTCCGGCTCGTTAGGCTGGTCGCGCTGTACACAGCCGTGACCGGACGACGGAGGGGGACCATGGCCGCGCGACACGAGGAGATCGCCGAGGCGCTACGGCGCGCGATCGACCGTGAGGACTACACGGTGGGGAGTCTGCTGCCCCCGGAGACCGAACTCGCGGCCCGCTACGGCGTCTCGCGCGGCACCGTCCGCCAGGCCGTGGCGACGCTGACCGCCGAAGGGCTCATCGGTTCACGTCAGGGCGCCCGCCGGGTGGTGCTGGCCGGCCGGCGCAGCCAGAGCTTCGCGGAGCTGCGCAGCTTCGCGCAGTGGGCGCGGGCGATGGGCCGGGAGGCGACGGGCCGGGTGATCACCCAGGAGTGGCGGACGGCCACCGCCGAGGACCGGGTCCGCCTCCAGCTCGACCAGGGCGCCCGCGTCCTGCACGTACTGCGGCTGCGCGGTCTCGACGGCCGGCCGGTCCTGCTGGAGCGCACGGTCTACGCGGACTGGATCTCCCCCGCCGTCGAGCACATCGAGACGGACTGCCCGTCGGTCACCCAACGTCTGCTGGACGACACCGGGCTGGTCTTCGCCTACGGCGAGCACGTCATCGACGCGGTGGCCGCCGGCGCCCGGGACGCCGAGCTCCTCGCCGTACGCCGGACCAGCCCCCTCCTGCGCGTCCGGCGGGTCACCACCACCCGCGAGGGCCGCCCGGTGGAATGGTCCGACGACCGCTACCGCCCGGACGCGGTGAGCTTCAGCGTGCACAACTCGATCGGCAACAACGCGCTGGCCAGGAAGACCGCGGAGTGATGTGGAGGCTCCGGCCCGCCGACCGCCCCGCTCTCAGGCGGGCGACCCGGAAGAGAACCGGCGCAGCAGAGGGGAGAGAACGAGCACGGACTTCGTCCGCTCCACGAACGGCTCCCCCGCGATCCGCTCCAGCACCCGCTCGAAGTGCCGCATGTCGGAGGCGAAGACCTGCACCACGGCGTCGGCCTCCCCCGTGACCGTCGACGCGGCGACGACCTCCTGGTAACGCTCCAGCCCCCGCTGGATGGTCTCCGGCGACGTGTTGCGCCGGCAGTAGATCTCGACGAACCCCTCGGTCTCCCAGCCGAGCGCGGCGGGGTCCACCCGGACCGTGAACCCGGTGATGGCGCCGGTCGCCCGCAGCCGGTCCACGCGCCGCTTCACCGCGGGCGCGGACAGGCCGACGAGTTGGCCGATGTCGGCAAAGGAGCGGCGGGCGTCCTCGGCGAGGGCGTGCACGATGCGTTCGTCGAGATCGTTCAGCACTGCGGGTGGATCACTTCTCTGGAGTCGCGAGACGGGAGCGGCGATAGCCGTAACTGAAGTAGAACACGAGCCCGACGGCCATCCAGACCCCGAAGACGACCCAGGTGATGGTGTCGAGGCTGCCCATCATCCACACGCAGAACGCGAGCCCGAGCGCGGGCAGCACCGGCGACAGCGGCACCCGGAAGGTCCGCGGCATGTCGGGCCGCGTCCGCCGCAGCACCACGACCGCCACGTTGACCAGCGCGAACGCGAACAGCGTGCCGATGCTGGTGGCGTTGGCGAGCTCCCCGAGCGGAATGGCCGCGGCGAGCACACCGCAGAACAGCGACACGATGACGGTGTTCACCCGAGGCGTGCCCGTCTTCGGGTGGACCCGCGAGAACACCTTGGGCACGAGCCCGTCCCGCGACATGGCGAAGAGGATGCGCGTCTGGCCGTAGAGCACGGTCAGCACGACGCTGGCGATGGCGATGACCGCGCCGGCCGCCAGCAGCGTCCCCCAGAACGCGTCCCCGGTGACGTCCTTCATGATCCCGGCGAGCGCGGCCTCCGAGCCGTCGAAGCCCTTCCACGGCCGCGCACCGACGGCGACGGCGGCGACCAGCACGTACAGCGCGGTCACGATGATCAGCGACAGCATGATGGCCCGCGGCAGGTCCCGCTGCGCGTTCTTCGCCTCCTCGCCGGCGGTGGAGGCGGCGTCGAACCCGATGTACGAGAAGAAGAGGGTGGCCCCGGCGGCGCTGACGCCGGCCATGCCGAGCGGCATGAAGTTCTCGTAGTTGCCGGAGCGGAAGCCCTGGATGCCGATCAGGCAGAACAGCAGCAGCGCGGCGATCTTCACGACCACCATGATTGTGTTGGCGCGGGCGGACTCACGGGCGCCGCCGAGCAGGAACGCCATGGCGAGCAGGACCACGATGAGGGCGGGCAGGTTGAAGATCCCGCCGTCACCGGGCGGCGCCGACAGCGCGTCCGGGATGGTCACACCGAGGGTCCCGTCGAGCAGCTCGTTCAGGTACTCGCCCCACCCGACGGCCACGGCCGACACCGAGACCCCGTACTCCAGGACCAGACACCAGCCGCAGATCCAGGCGACCAGCTCACCCATCGTTGCGTACGCGTACGAGTAGGAGGAGCCGGAGACCGGGATGCTGCCGGCCAGCTCCGCGTAGGAGAGGGCCGAGAACAGCGCGGTGAGGCCGGCGATCACGAAGGAGAGGGTGACGGCGGGCCCGGCCTTGGGGACGGCCTCGCCGAGGACGACGAAGATGCCGGTGCCGAGGGTGGCGCCGATGCTGATCATCGTCAGCTGCCACATGCCGAGGGAGCGCCGCAGCGAGCCTCCCTCACCCTGCCCACCCTCCGCGACCAGGCGTTCCACGGGCTTACGGCGCATCAGCCGTCCGGCGACACCGCCGGGTGGCGGGACGGGGTGACTCTGCTGCTGCGGGGGTGCGCCTTGGTCGAGCACGCGCCGGCTCCTTCGTCGAATGGGTTCAGGGCGAGAGAGGACCGACAGCACCGCAACCGAGGGCCACCGAGCAGGAGGTCCCCGCAACGCCACGTACAGCGCACGACCCTATGAGCCAGGGCTTTACATGCGTAATGCGGCAACCTTGCGCAGCCACGCAAGATCGTTGCGTTCCTCGGGGAGGGGCGTGCGTTCGTTGCACGCCTGCTTCACACCGTTGCGATCGGTGTCTTTTCAGGCCGGTATGCGCGCAACGAAGTCGCCCCTCGCCCGCAGGACGTTCGGCAGCCGTCAGCTCCAGCTGGCGTGCAGCGGCTTGCCCTCCGCGTACCCGGCCGCGCTCTGGACGCCCACGACGGCCCGCTCCGCGAACTCCTCCAGCGATCCCGCGCCGGCGTACGTGCACGACGACCGCACGCCCGCGATGATCGAGTCGATCAGGTCCTCGACGCCGGGCCGCGCCGGGTCCAGGAACATCCGCGACGTGGAGATGCCCTCCTCGAACAGCGCCTTCCGCGCCCGGTCGTAGGCCGACTCCTCGCTCGTGCGGTTGCGCACCGCCCGCGCCGAGGCCATGCCGAACGACTCCTTGTACAGCCGCCCGCCGGCGTCCTGCTGGAGGTCGCCAGGCGACTCGTACGTCCCCGCGAACCACGACCCGACCATCACGTTGGACGCGCCCGCGGCGAGCGCCATCGCTACGTCGCGCGGGTGCCGGACGCCGCCGTCGGCCCACACGTGCTTGCCGTACTTCCTGGCCTCCGCCGCGCACTCCAGGACCGCCGAGAACTGGGGCCGTCCCACACCGGTCATCATGCGGGTCGTGCACATGGCGCCGGGCCCGACACCGACCTTGACGATGTCCGCGCCCGCCTCGATGAGGTCGCGGACGCCGTCCGCGGCGACGATGTTGCCCGCGGCGATCGGCACCCGGGGGTCGAGGTCCCGCACCAGCTTGACCGCACTGATCATCGACTCCTGGTGCCCGTGGGCGGTGTCGATGACGAGCGTGTCGACGCCGGCGTCGAGCAGCTGCTTCGCCTTGCCCGCGAAGTCGCCGTTGATGCCGACGGCGGCGGCGACGCGCAGTCGGCCCTTGGCGTCGACGGCCGGGGTGTAGAGCGTGGCCCGCAGGGCGCCCTTGCGGGTCAGGATGCCGGCGAGGCGGCCGTCCTGGTCGACGGCGGGCGCGTAGCGGCGGTTGGCGTGGTCGAGGCGGTTGAATGCCTCGCGGGGGTCGATGTCCGCGTCGAGGAGCAACAGGTCCTTGGACATGACGACTTCGAGCTGGGTGAAGCGGTCGACCCCGGTCAGGTCCTGGTCGGTGACGACGCCGACGGGCCGCAGCTGGTCGTCGACGACGACGCCCGCGTTGTGGGCGCGCTTCGGCAGCAGGGCGAGCGCGTCGGCGACGGTCTGGTGCGGGTTGAGCACGATCGGGGTGTCGAGGACGAGGTGGCGGCTCTTGACCCAGGAGATGACGTCGGTGACGACCTCGATGGGGATGTCCTGCGGGATGACCACGAGTCCGCCACGGCGGGCGACCGTCTCGGCCATGCGGCGGCCGGCGATGGCGGTCATGTTGGCCACGACGAGCGGGATGGTGGTGCCCGTGCCATCCGGTGAGGCCAGGTCGACGCCCTGCCGCGATCCGACGGCGCTACGGCTCGGGACCATGAAGACGTCGTCGTAGGTCAGGTCGTACGCGGGCTGGATGTCATTGAGGAAACGCACGTGCCGCACATCCCAGTCGTTCAGAGGTGACCCCCTGACAGGACCGCCAGGGGGAAGAGCACGTACTTCATTGTCCCATGTCGGCGGGTATGGGCGTCCCCGACGGATCGTCCAGAGGACCGGGCGCGGGCTAGGAGGATCCTCCGAGTGCGAGCACGACGCGCAGGTCGGTCCCGGTGCCCGTCCAGCGGTCCGCGGCCTCGGCGAACACCTCCTGGGCGATGCTCCAGTCGTTCGGCTCGGCCAGCGCGTACTCACGCCATCCGGTGATCACGACCAGCCGTCCGCGGACGGGCGGTGCCCACGACAGGTCCGTGAGGCAGTCGGCGAGGGCGTCCCAGTTGCGGCCGAAGTGGCCGGGGAGGTCCAGGGCGCGGGCACAGCGGTCCATGAACGCGGGTTTGTCGGTGACCCCGGTGAGGTCCAGCTCGACGTGGAGCCAGTCGCCGGCGCCCAGCACCTCCGCGAGTGTGCTGCCGCTCATGTCCGTACCCCTTCGTCTCGGTACCGTCTTCGTCTCGGTACCGCCGTGACCGGCGCCTGGTGGCGGGCGGCTCCCTGCTCCCCGCGTTCTCCGCCTCCCCCGGCACGGTCCCGCAGCGAGCGCGAGGGGCGGGCCACCGCGGCACCTGCCGGTGCCACCGCGCCCGCCCCTGCCCGGCTCCCGCCGGGACCGTCCGTTCCGCTCCCGTGACCGCTCAGTGCCCGTCCGGGTCCGCGCGGTTGAGCGCGGGCCGGGGGGTCTGTCCGGCCATCAGCAGGGAGTCCGCCGCGGAGGTGTCGGTGACGAGGCTGGTGACCAGCCCCGACCGCAGCACCGCGTCGATGGCCGCCGCCTTGCGCTGCCCCCCGGCGATCGCGACGACCTCGGGGATACGGCGGAGCTGGTCGGCCTTGACCGTGATGCACCGCTCCCCGAGGTCCCGCCCGACCCGGCGGCCCTCGGCGTCGAAGAGGTGCGCGGACATCTCGGCGGCGACACCGAGGGAGGCGTAGTGGGCACGCTCCTCGTCGCTGAGCATGTCGTGCACCGTGGAGATGCCCGCCTCCCAGGAGCCGATGGAGACGCAGGCGACCGTGACCTTGTCGAAGTACTCGAAGGCCCGGGCGATCCCCGTCTGGTGGCGCAGGGCGGCCGCGGTGGCCGCGTCCGGCAGCAGCATCGGCGCGTAGATGGGGTGGGCGTCGCCGCCCGACACCTGCGCGGCCCGTCGTACCGCCTCCACCGAGCCGCGCTCGGCGGTCCCCGCGTCGTAGACACCCGTCAGCTGCACCACCGTGCACGGCGGCAGCCGGTCGAGGGCGGCCGCCATGTGGATGGTCGAGCGCCCCCACGCCAGTCCGAGGACATCGCCCTCGTTGACCAGTTCGCCGAGCAGGTCCGCGGCCACCTCGCCGAGGTTCTCGGGGTCGGGCGACTCCTCGGCCTCGGCCGGGGACTCGACGACCACGGCGTGCCGGAGGCCGTAGCGGGCACGCAGGGCGTCGGAGCGCTCGGCGTCCAGTTCCGCGGGGACTCGGATCTCGATGCGTACGAGATCCCGTTCGAGGGCGGTCTCCAGGACCCGGGCCACCTTGAAGCGGCTCACGCCGAACTCCTCGGCGATCTGGATCTTCGACTTGCCCTCTAGGTAGAAACGGCGGGCCATGGCCGCCGCCTGAACCAGCTCAGCGGGTCCCATCCGCATGGCTGACCGGCCCGCCGACATACCCGACACGGTCATCTCCTCACTGCTCTTCACACATGGATACGCCGTTCATCCTTGCAGATCCGACGTTTTCGATCAGCCGGAAGGAACGCCGTTCACGTTTCCTTGGCCCGGAGGTCGCTCGACCTGCCCCGCTCGTCCGGCGGTCGCACGGTCGTACGACAGGGTGTCTCAGTGCCCGCAGGCCCACCCGGCGGTGGCCGTGGTGGCGTCGGCCTGGGCGCGCAGCGCGCGGACCGCCTCGGCCGGGTCGTCGGCCCCGTACACCGCGGAACCGGCGACGAAGACGTCGGCGCCCGCCTCGGCGCAGCGCTCGATGGTGGACGCGGCGACGCCACCGTCGACCTGGAGCCACAGGTCGAGGCCGTGCTTGCTGATCAACTCGCGGGTCCGGCGGATCTTGGGGAGCATGATGTCGAGAAAGGCCTGGCCTCCGAAGCCCGGTTCGACCGTCATGATCAGCACCATGTCGAGTTCGGGCAGCAGGTCCTCGAACGGTTCGATCGGCGTCGCGGGCCTGAGCGCCATGGAGGCACGGGCACCCTTGGCCCGGATCTCACGGGCGAGCCGCACCGGTGCGGCGGCCGCCTCGGCATGGAAGGTGACGGAACCGGCACCCGCTTCCACGTACTGGGGCGCCCACCGATCGGGGGCCTCGATCATCAGATGACAGTCCAGCGGCGTCTGCGTCGCACGGGCCAGGGACTCTACGACCGGCACACCGAGCGTGAGGTTCGGGACGAAATGGTTGTCCATCACGTCTACATGGAGCCAGTCGGCCCCTTCGACCGCCTTCGCCTCGTCGGCGAGACGGGCGAAGTCGGCGGACAGGATGCTTGGGTTGATCTGCGCGGCCATGGACCAAGCCTGCCATGCCCTCCGGGGGTAGCGGGGCCGGGGTGGGCACCGTCGTACGTCGACCGCGGGCTCTCCGTGCTCGCTCGCGCACTTCCCCGCACCCCTGGGGCGGCGAGGTTGCGGGGGTTGTCATGACGAGGAGCCGGGGTGTCGGCCACCTGGTGTGCGGGCGGCGCGCGAAGTGGGTCGTGCTGGGACTGTGGCTGGTCCTGCTCTTCGTGGTGGCACCGCTCGCCTCCAAGCTGACCGACGCGCAGGACAACGACGCGGCGTCGTGGCTGCCGGGGTCCGCCGAGTCCACACAGGTCCTGGAGCTGTCCGAGGACTTCCGGCCCGAGCAGATCCCCGCGGTGGTCGTCTACGCGCGGGAGAGCGGGCTCACCGCCGAGGACCGGGCGGCGATCGAGGAGGACGTGCGGGAGCTCAAACAGCTGACCGATCACGGGATCATCGGCGCCCAGACCCGGGGGCCGGTGTACGACCGGGCGACCGACCCGAGGGCCGCCCAGATCTATGTGCCGATCACGATGGACGAGAAGGGCTGGGAGCGGATCGCGCCCGCGGTCGACTCGATCCGCGACGACGTGGGCGAGGGCGGCGACGGGCTCGCCGTGCACATCACGGGTCCGGGCGGGACGAGCGCCGACTTCTCCGAGGCCTTCGAGGGCATCGACTCCACACTGCTGCTGTCGGCGATGGCCGTCGTCATCGTGATGCTGCTGTTCACGTACCGCAGTCCGACCCTTCTGGTGATCCCGCTGCTCGCGGTGGTCGCCGCGCTGTTCACGGCCCAGGCGCTGATCTATCTGCTGGCCGAACACGCGGGGCTGACCGTCAACGGGCAGAGCGCGGGCATCCTCACCGTGCTGGTCTTCGGCGCGGGCACCGACTACGCCCTGCTCCTCGTCGCCCGCTACCGCGAGGAGCTGCGCCGCCACGAGGACCGCCACGAGGCGATGGCGCTGGCCCTGCATCGGGCGGGCCCGGCGGTGATCGCCTCGGGCGCGACGGTCGTGCTGAGCATGCTGGTGCTGCTGGCCGCCGAGATGAACTCGACGAGCGGTCTCGGCCCGGTGGCGGCCATCGGGGTCACGGTCGCGCTGCTCGCCATGATGACGCTGTTCCCCGCCCTGCTGGTGATCGTCGGTCGCTGGATCTTCTGGCCGGCTATCCCGCACTTCGGCACGGAAGACCCCACCGAGCGCGGCGTGTGGGCGCGGATGGGCCGGCGGATCTCCGGCCGTCCGCGGACGACCTGGATCGCCACGGCGGCCGCCCTGGCCCTGTGCTCGCTGGGCCTGATCCAGCTGCGCGCCGAGGGCATCGGCAACGCGGACGCGTTCACCGGGAAGCCGGACTCGATCGTCGGGCAGGAGGTCTCCGCACGCTACTTCCCCGCGGGCAGCGGCGATCCCCTGGTGATCATCAGCAACCAGGCGCAGGCCCGCGAGGTGGGCCGCACGGTCGCCGACACCGAGGGGGTCGTACCGGACTCCCTCGGGCTGCCACCGGGCACGAAACCCTTCCACGACGGCAAGGTCCTCTTCGAGGCGACCATGTCCGACCCGGCCGACAGTGAGGCCGCGAAGGCCACCGTCGAACGGGTCAGGGACGCCGTCCACGCGGTCCCGGACGCCGACGCGCAGGTCGGCGGCGGCACGGCGGCCCTGCTGGACATGGACAGGGCCACCACCCACGACAATCTGCTGATCATCCCGCTGGTGCTGCTCGTGGTCCTGCTGATCCTCTGCGCCCTGCTGCGCGCGCTGATCGCCCCACTGGTGCTGATCGGCACGGTGATCCTGTCGTTCGCCGCGGCCCTCGGCATCAGCGCGCTCGCGTTCCGCCATCTGTTCGACTACGCGGGAGAGACGACGGACTTCCCGCTCTTCGTCTTCGTGTTCCTGGTCGCACTGGGCATCGACTACAACATCTTCCTCACCACCCGCATCCGCGAGGAGGCCGCCCACCTGGGCACCCGCAAGGGGGTCGTGACGGGCCTCGCGGCCACGGGCGCGGTCATCACCTCGGCGGGCCTGGTCCTGGCGGGCACGTTCGCCGCGCTCGCCACCCTGCCCATGGTCGCCTTCGCCGAGATCGGCTTCGCGGTCGCCCTCGGCGTCCTCCTCGACACCCTGATCGTCCGCTCCGTCCTCGTCACGTCCCTCTTCCTGGACATCGGCCCGAAGGTGTGGTGGCCGCACCGGCTGGCCCACGAGGACGACCCCCGGACCCCCTCACCGGTCTGAACCGTCGTCAGACGGTGGCGTACGGGGTCCAGAGGGCAGCCGGTGAGCTGGTGCGACACCATGATGGACAGACTGGAGGACGTTCTGGAGGCGGGCGACCCGGACCGTCTGTGGACGGACTTCCTGGGGGGCTGAGCACCCTCGGCCGCGCGACCGACCTCCACGACGCCCTCGTCCCGCTGGTCACCGGCACCCTGAACGACGACCACGAACAGGCGGACGTCTTCGCGATGAACGGCCTCGGCATGCTCCTCGACGACATCGGCGACACCCGCCTCCTGGCCCGGTGGCGGGAGGCGGTCCGCACCTCACCGGACGCCGACGTACGTGACCTCGCGGACGACGACGAACGGGACGAGGAGACGCCCGAGGAGGATTTGGGGAGCAACCGCCAGGCGAGGCGCGCCCGCGGGGTTGGACGGCGGTACCCGGCGTTGGGACGGCGGTACCCGGCGTTCAGGCGGTGCGGCGGATCAGCGCCAGGTACATCGCGTCCGTGCCGTGCAGATGCGGCCACAGCTGGATGTCGGGGCCCTCACCGAGCGCCGGTACGCCCTCCAGCATGGGCCGGGCGTCGATGAGGTCGGCCGCGTCGCCGTACTGCTTGAGGACGTCCGCGACGACCGCGCGGGTCTCGGCGAGGTGCGGCGAGCAGGTCGCGTACCCGACGACGCCCCCGACCCGTACGGACTCCAACGCGGTCCGCAGCAGGGCCCGTTGCAGCGGGGCGAAGTTCTCGAGGTCGTCGGGGCGGCGCCGCCAGCGTGCCTCGGGCCGCCGTCGCAGGGCCCCCAGACCCGTGCAGGGCACGTCCATCAGCACCCGGTCGAAGGAACCTGGCCGCCACGGCGGGCGCGTACCGTCGGCCGCGATCACCTGGTACGGCCCGGGGTTGCCGTGGAGCGCCTTGGCGACCAGGCCGGCGCGGTGCGGCTGCTTCTCGGAGGCGAGCAGGACGGCACCGCGTCCGGCGGCGAGCGCGGCCAGCAGCGCGGCCTTGCCGCCGGGTCCGGCGCACCCGTCCAGCCAGGCCCGGTCGGGCCCGTCGAGCGGCGCGTTCGCGAGGGCCAGCGCCACGAGCTGGCTGCCCTCGTCCTGCACACCGGCACGGCCCTCCCGTACGGCGTCGACGGCACCCGGCTCCCCGCCCTCGGTGAGCCGCACGGCGTAGGGCGACCAGCGCCCCGGCATCGCGGAGTCCTCCCGGAGCAGTTCCTCGGTGGTGGCCCGGCCCGGCCGGGCGACCAGCGTGACCTCGGGCCGCTCGTTGTCCGCCTCCAGCAGGTCCTCGATCCCGGCCCGACCGCCGCCGAGCGAGTCCCACAGCGCGGAGACGACCCACCGGGGGTGCGAGTGCACGACGGCGAGGTGGTCCTCGGGGTCCTCGTCGTACGGCGGCGCCACACGCTCCAGCCAGCCGTCGAGGTCGTGCTGGGCGATCTTCCGCAGCACGGCGTTCACGAACTTGGCGCGCCCGTCGCCGAGCACGACCCGCGCGAGGTCCACGGACGCGGAGACGGCCGCGTGCGTCGGGATGCGCGTCCCGAGCAGTTGGTGCGCGCCCAGGCTCAGCACGTCCAGCACCGGCGGGTCGACCTCGCGCAGCGGCCGGTCCACGCACTCGGCGATCACCGCGTCGTAGGTCCCCTGCCGGCGCAGCGTCCCGTACACCAGCTCGGTCGCCAGCGCGGCGTCCCGCGCGTCGAACGCGTCGGGTCCCTCCTTCTCCCGTGCCTTCCGCAGCAGTGGCGGCAGGACGAGATTCGCGTACGCGTCCCGCTCGTCGACGGCCCGCAACGCCTCGAAGGCGAGGAGGCGGACGGGGTCCTTCTGCGGCCGTCGGTACGGCTTGCCCGGCTTACGCGGAGGGCGGGACTGCTCACTCACGAAAAAGGTGCTCCGGATAAGGGATGAGATGCCACGACCAGCGTACGTCGCGGGTCGGCGGTGGGGGCGGGGCCCGGGGGCGATACCTCTGGGCGGTGCCCTCGGCGCCGGAGGGCACTGCCTCCCGGCGGTGGACGCGGTTGCCGGGGAACTCCTCGAAGCGGTGCTCTCGGCGCCGAGGAACTGCCTCTAGACGGCGCCCTCGGTGCCGAGGGACTCCCCGGAGGAGATGCGCACGCCGCGCGCCCAGTCGGCGGCCTTCATCGGCTTCTTGCCCTGGGCCTGCACCCAGAGCAGCTCCACGGCGTACGAGCCGGTCCCGGCGTACACGTTGTTCTTGCCGACCTCCAGCGCGCCCGGCGCGAGTTCGGTCCGGTCGGGGACCGGCGCGACATGGATGAGCTTCAGCCGCTCGCCCCGGAACGTGGTCCACGCGCCCGGAGCCGGTGTGCACCCGCGCACGACCCGGTCGACGCGCAGCGCGGGCGCCGCCCAGTCGATCCGCGCGTCGTCGACGGTGATCTTCGGGGCGAGGGTGATCCCGTCGGCGGGCTGCGGCACCGCCTTCAGGGCGCCGTCCTCGATCCCGTCCATCGTGGCGGCGAGCAGCCCGGCCCCCGCGAAGGCGAGCCGCGTCAGCAGGTCGCCGCTGGTGTCCGTGGACCGGATCTCCTCGGTGACCGTCCCGTACACCGGCCCGGAGTCGAGCCCCTCCTCGATGAGGAACGTGGACGCGCCGGTGATCTCGTCCCCCGCCATGATCGAGTGCTGCACGGGCGCGGCACCGCGCCAGGCGGGCAGCAGCGAGAAGTGCAGGTTGACCCAGCCGTGCGCGGGGACGTCGAGGGCGACGCGCGGCAGCAGGGCTCCGTAGGCCACGACCGGGCAGCAGTCCGGCGCGATCTCCCGCAGCCGGGCGAGGAAGTCCTCGTCCCGCGGCCGGTGCGGCTTCAGCACCTCGATGCCGGCCTCCTCGGCCCGCTGAGCCACGGGGCTCGCGACGAGCCGCCGTCCCCGTCCCGCCGGCGCGTCGGGCCGCGTCACCACCGCGGCCACCTCATGCCGCCCCGACGCGATCAGCGCGTCCAGGGCGGGAACCGCGACCTCGGGGGTACCAGCGAAGACAAGCCTCATGGGTGACTGTCGGCCTCTCGGACGGAACTTCAACAACCCCTGCACACAAGACACAGGACAACGCACCAGTCTATGCCCCAGGCTCCCCACCGACCGCTCGCACCCCGCACC
>NZ_LIQX01000204.1 GCF_001418475.1 Streptomyces ossamyceticus
GCTCCTCGGGCACCGGCCCGCCCGCCTCGTGCCCGGCGCCCGGGTGGCCGTCGTCGCCCCCAGCGGGCCGGTGCCCGAGGAGCGGCTCAGCGCGGGGCTGGACCTCCTGCGCGGCTGGGACCTCGACCCCGTCGTCGCACCGCACACCCTCGACCGGCACCCCGGCTTCGACTACCTCGCGGGCACCGACGCCGACCGGGCCGCCGACTTCCAGGCCGCCTGGTGCGACCCGTCCGTGGCCGCCGTCGTGTGCGCCCGCGGCGGCTACGGCGTGCAGCGGATGGCCGACCTGCTCGACTGGGACGCCCTGCGCGCGGCCGGGCCGAAGATCCTCGTCGGGTTCAGCGACATCACCGCCCTCCACGAGGCCTTCGCCACCCGGGCCGGGCTGGTCACCCTGCACGGTCCGATGGCCGCCGGCGTCGACTTCCTCAAGAACACCCGCGCGCAGGACCATCTGCGGGCCACCCTCTTCGCCCCCGAGTCGGTCCGCACGATCACTGCCGCGCACAGCACCGCCCTCGTCCCCGGCCGGGCGCGGGGCGTCCTGCTCGGCGGCTGCCTCTGCCTGCTCGCCGCGGAACTCGGCAACCCGTACGCCCGGCCGGGCGCGCGGGGCGCCCTGGTGTGCCTGGAGGACGTCGGCGAGGAGACCTACCGCCTCGACCGCTACCTGACCCAGCTGCTGCGGGCCGGCTGGTTCGACGGGGTCGCGGGGGTCCTCCTCGGGTCCTGGGCCCAGTGCGAGCCGTACGAGGGGATCCGGGCCCTGCTCCTGGACCGCCTCGGCGGGCTCGGCGTGCCGACGGTGGAGGAGTTCGGTTTCGGCCACTGCGACGGCGCGCTGACCGTCCCGTTCGGAGTGACGGCCGAACTGGACGCGGACGCGGGCACGCTGACGCTGGACGAGCCGGCGCTGCGCTGAGCCGGCGCCCGCCCGGTGCGGAGCCGGTCCGAGGCGGCACCCCGGGTGGTGGGCTCCCGCCGGGCGGGGAGCGTCGCCGCGTCGCATCCTGGTCGTATGAGCCCGAAGACCACCGCGTCGGACCGAGGCAGGGGCAGGGGCAGGGCACGCGGGCACCGGCAGTGGGATGACATGCTGACGCCCGGCAGGGTCACCGTCGGCCTGCTCGCCGTGCTCGCCCTCGTCTTCATCTTCGAGAACACCCGCACCACCAAGATCCGACTGCTGTTCCCCGAGGTCACGATGCCGCTGTGGCTGGCGCTGCTCGGGACGGCGCTGATCGGAGCGGTGTGCGGGGCGTACTTCATGAAACGCCGCTGAGACGGCCGGCGACCCCAGGGCCCAGGCCGGGCGGCGGACGTGGGACGGCTCGGCGTACCGTTGCCGGGTGTCCGAGAACATGCGCCATCTCGCCGAGGGCCCCCGTGTGGGGATACGGCACTTCACCCTCGACGACGGTCCCGAGTTCGTCGCGCGGGCTCGGGAGAGCCGGGACCTGCACCGCCCCTGGCTCTTTCCGCCCACCACACCCGTCGCGTACGCCACCTACGCGGGGCGGCTCATCGAGGACCCCACGAAGGCCGGGTTCCTGGTGTGCGAGCGGGACAGCGGGGCGATCGCCGGGTTCATCAACATCAACAACATCGTGGAGGGCGCCTTCCAGTGCGGCGCCCTCGGCTACGGGGCCTTCGCCCACGCCGCCGGACGGGGGCTGATGGGGGAGGGGCTCGGGCTGGTCGTCGAGTACGCGTTCACCGCTCTGGGGCTGCACCGGCTGGAGATCAACGTGCAGCCCGGCAACGCCGCCTCCATCGCCCTGGCCCGGCACTGCGGGTTCCGGCTGGAGGGCTTCTCACCCGACTTCCTGTTCATCGACGGTGCGTGGCGGGACCACGAGCGGTGGGCGCTCACCACACGGACGCGGTCCGACGATCTGGCCAACCGCCCCTGAAATTTACTACGTTGCCGTCGACCCACTGTGTGCACGAGGGAGCGGCAGCCGTCATGGGGGACCTGGACAAGACCTTTCGCGCGATCGACGTCGGCGACGGCGGGGACGGACGGTGGGCCGCCCACACGCGCCCACTGTGGTCGCTCGCCGAGGGGTGGATGACCGAGGAGGGCCGCACCCCCGAGGGGGCGGAGCGGGCCCGGAAGCTGTTCGAGACGCACATGCCGGAGCTGGTCCCGGTACTGGACCGGCTCGTCCGACAGCTCGACCGGCCCGACGCCGAGGCCTTCCTCACCCTCGCCACCCTGCGCCCCTTCTTCTCGGGCTGCACCCAGATCGGTGGCGCCGGAACCCTGCTGCGCAACTACGACTTCGACCCCGACGAGTGCGAGGGCGTGATCGTCCGCTCCGACTTCCTGCGCCCGGTGATCGGTATGCAGGACGCGGCCTGGGGGCTGCTGGACGGGATGAACGACGCCGGGCTCGCGGTGTCGCTCACCTTCGGCGGGCGTCTCGTCCACGGCCCCGGCTTCGCCGTGCTCATCGTGCTGCGCTATCTGCTGGAGACCTGCGACACCGTCGACGAGGCCGTGGGCAGGCTGCGGTCCATCCCGATCTCCCTCCCGCAGAACGTCACCCTCGTCGACCGCGAGCGGGCGGTCACCGTGTACGTGGGGCCGGACATCGAGCTGACCGAGGCCCCGGACGCCTGCGCCGCCAACCACCAGCATCTGCCGGTGCCCGACGAGCAGGAGCGGTTCTCCCGGACCGGGCGGCGGCTGGCGGCGGTCCGCGCGGCGGGCGTGGACGTGGCGGCGATGCTGGAGCCGCCGCTCCACCAGACCGCGTACGACGAGGGGCTGGGCACGCTCTACACCGCCCACTACCGGCCCGGTGAGGGACGCGTCACCTACCACTGGCCCGGTGAGTCCTGGGAGCAGTCCTTCGACGCGTTCGCGCCGGGGGAGCGCACGATCCGCCTCGGGCGGCGCGGCTGAACCAGGACCGTCGGGGCGGCACCGGCCTCTCCCGGGCCCTGTCCGCCGACGCGTTCCGGCCCCGCAGGCCCGCTCGACGACGCGGGATGGGGGCATGCGGAACATCGTCGTCGTGGACGCCCCCTCGAACCTCGGACGGCGGCCGCCCGCCCCCGGCACCGTGCCCGGCTGCTACAAGCTCGCCGGGGCGCTCAGGGAGCAGAGGATCGTGCCGAGCCTGGGAGCCCTGGAGGGCGGTGTGGTGGTGCCGCCGCGGTACGACCGCGGGGACGGGCAGGAGGGGGACGGAGTCTTCCACGCGGCCGCTCTCGCCTCGTACACCCGCCGGGTCGCCGACCGGGTGGAGCGGCGCCTGCGGGCCGGGAGCTGCCCGTCGTCCTCGGCGGCGACTGCTCGATCCAGCCCGGCACCTCCCTCGCGACGCGGCGGATCGGTCGGACGCGCTGGTCGCGATCGACGCGTCCGCCGACCTCCGGTATCCGGTCACAGCACTAGTAGTGCTTGGTCAGGTCGGTTGTGGTGGTGCGTGTCTTCCGGGTTCGGTGTGGCGTTAGGCGGGTGTGACTCCGGACGAGATCGACTTGGTGCGCGGTGAGTTGGAGACGTTCG
>NZ_LIQX01000205.1 GCF_001418475.1 Streptomyces ossamyceticus
CGTCGAGGCCGGTCAGCCGGGCGGGCAGGGCGACGGCCTGTAGCCGGTCCACGGCATGGTCGCCGAACACGATCGACGCCGTGCTGACGGCATTGGCGTCCACACAGGTGGCGGCCGCGACGGTGACCGTGCGCCACACGGGCGGCGGGTTCTCCTGTGATCGGGTCGACGATGTGGTGCAGGACCTGTCCGCCGCGCCGCCAGGTGCGCACCCGGATGCCCGAGGTCGCCAGCGCCCCACCCGTGACCGCCACGGCGGGACCGCCTTCCGGGCCGGGCCGGGCGTGGTCGTCGGCGAGGGCGATCCGCCAGCCGCCCTCGGGTGCCGGTCCGGCTGTCGCCACGTCGCCGCCGAGGCTGACCAGGACTCCGCGGCCGGTCACCGCGGCGGCCTGCCGGGCGGCACGGTCAGCGGCCAGGGCCTTGGCGGTGGCGCCCAGGTCGAGGCGGGCGCCCGGGGGCAGACGCAGTCGGCGGGTACGCGGGTCGAAAGCGATCCTCCGCCAGCCGTGCGCCGGCCGGGCCACGGGCACGGGGCGGGCGTCCTCGGGCGAGAGGGAGGCGAAGGTGCGGTCGTAGCCGAGTGCGATCACCGCGCTGCCCACGGTCGGATCCACGGCGCCGCCGGTGAGACGGGCGGCACGCAGGGCCGCCTGCAGGGCCTCGGCGAAGTATGCGCTGACCGTCGTCGTCACACCCGCGCTCATATTGATACGCGTGAGCTCGGAGTCGGGCCGGAACCGGCTGCAGGCGCGGTCGACGGCTTCCAGCTCCGCGCGCAGCACCGCTTCCGCGGCGGGCAGGGCGGCCGAGTCGGTGACCAGCAGCGCGGCCGTCGTGCCGAGGGCCGGGAAGACGACCTGAGTGGGAGCGAGGGCCGGGGTGCGCGCGGTCATGACGCCCCCGTCGTGGTCTGCGGCGGCTGCTGGGTCGCGGCGGGCGGCTGGGCCGGGGGCTGCGGAGCCGGTTGCGTAACGGGAGCCGCGCCCTCCTCGTCGTCCTCGTCCCCCTCGTGCCCGTGGTCGTCCGCCTCGTGGCCGCTCGACTCCTCGCGCCCCTCGTCGTCTTCGTCCACAGTGACGGCGGTCGACGTCGCGGGCTTGTGGACCGGTGCGTTCGTCGGCGCCGGGGCGGCCGAACCGCCCGGCAGCAGATGCGTGTAGACGCCGCCCAGAGCCGCCGCGCCGGCCGCAGCCGTGGCCCCGATCCACAGCGTGGTGCGACGGCTGCGGCGCAGACCGCGATCGCGTGACTGCGAGGAGAGAACGGAAGCGGGTGTCGGCGGGAAATCGTCGGGTGAGGGGGCCATGGCAGCGCTCCTGGAGAATCGGCGGCCCGGATCGGCTGCGTGCACCTCCAGGCTGTGCCCACGGCACCAAGGAACTCGCTCACGTCTCCTTCAGAACTGGTAAAGATCTCGACGTCCCGCCCCGCTCGTGCCCACTTTCCCGCCACAGGGGCAGATCCAGTACGACGGTCAGTCCGCCACCGGGCGTGTTCTCCAGGTGTGCCGTGCCGCCGTTGACGGTGACCAGCCGGTGCACGATGGCCAGCCCCAGGCCCGTGCCCCGGGCCTCGGGGTTGCCGAACCGACGGAAGGCGACCGCCTTCGCCTCGTCCGTCATCCCGGGTCCGTCGTCCCGCACGCACACGCGGACCGAGCCGCCCGCCGCACGGTGGTCGAGTGTCACGCTCCCGCCGGTGGACACGGCGTCCACGGCATTGGCGATCAGATTGTCGAGGATCTGCTCCAGGTGACCTGCGCCCAGCGCGACGGTCAGTGCCGGCTCCTCGGACACAGCGATCAGCCGGACATCGCGTTCCTCGGCGACGGGCGACCAGGCGGCCACCCGCTCGGCCACCACCTCGTCGACCCGCACCGCGGTCGGACGCGGTGTCGTCTGCTCGGCACGCGCGACCGCCAGCAGGCCGTCGACCAACCGGGACAACCGTGCGATCTCCTCCTGCGCGGCGCCCAGCTCCGCCGCGGTGTCGCCCTCGGCATCGGTGGCCAGGACGTCGAGCCGCAGCCGCAGCGCGGCCAGCGGGGTGCGCAGCTGATGGGACACATCGGCGATCACGGCCCGGTGGCCGTGTACCAGGGCCTCCGTGCGGGCCGCCATGGTGTTGAAGGTGGCGGCCAGTCGGCGCACCTCCGGCGGACCGGCCCCGACGACGGCCCGCTCGTCGAGGACACCCTCGCCCAGTCGCCGGGCGCTGGCGTCCAGCGTCGACAACGGCCGACTGACCCAGCGGGCCAGGCGCACGGACAGCAGCGCGGAAGCGGCCAGCCCGCCGACGCCGATCGCGGCGGACCAACCCCAGATGGCCGCGATCCGGGATCCCAGCGGGTCGGCGGAGCGGGCCAGGACGACGGCTCCGGCGGGCCGGCGCACCTCACCGGCCGGTTCCGCGGCCAACAGCCAACCCTCGTTCTCCGGTGGCTCCGGTTCGTCCCCGTCCAGCACCTCCTCCACCAGCTCCTCCGCCTCCTCGCCCTGGGCCGCCGCACAGGGCGTACTGGCCACCACGCGCCCGGAAGTGTCATACACCGCGGCGCAGTCCCCCGCCCGCGCCGCGCTGTCCAGCCCTTGGCGCATGACGGTCGGCGGCTTGTTGTCGGAGAGATGCTCCTCCGCCGCCGCGGCGATCACCCGCGTGGCCGCCCGCTGGCTGTCGCGGTAGGCAACCCGCTCACGCGCCGTCAGCGACACCGCCAGCGGTACCACCGCCAGCACCAGCAGCACGGACGTCAGGGCCAGTAGCGTCCACATGATCCGGCGCGTCACGGCCGCTCCTGCGACTCCTGGACCGCCCCGAGCCGGAACCCCTGCCCGTAGACCGTCTCGATCAGCCCCGGCATGCCGAGCTTGCGGCGCAGCGCCGCCACATGCACGTCCAGCACCTTCGTCGGCCCGTACCAGTGGGCGTCCCACGCCCGCTCCAGGATCTGCTGCCGGGTCACCACTCGTCCCGGGTCCGCGGCCAGGCACTCCAGGATGACGAATTCCTTCGGCGTCAACGACACCGCACGTCCGTCGACCGAGACCTGCCGAGTGCGCAGGTCCAGCGCCAGCGGCCCGTGCCGCAGGATCTCCGGCCCGGCCGGGCGCCTGCGGCGCAGTACGGCCCGGATTCGTGCGAGCAGCTCGGCCAGCCCGAAAGGCTTGACCAGGTAGTCGTCGGCGCCCTCGTCCAGGGCCACCACCCGGTCGGCCTCCTCCCCTCGCGCGGTCACCGCGATGATCGCGGCGTCCGACCGGGCACGCAACCGTCGGCACACCTCGACGCCATCGATGTCCGGCAGCCCCAGATCCAGCAGAACGACGTCGGGTGTGGACGCCGACAGGGCCGCCCGCCCGGTCCGGACTCCTTCGACTCCGTATCCGGCCTGACGAAGGCCACGTACCAAGGACTCCGCGATGCCCCGGTCGTCCTCCACGACCAGCACCCGCGTCTCCTCGGTATCACCCCTGGTCCGGGCGTTCATAAGGGCTGCCCGCCTCCTGGGTGAAGGGACCTACCGCGCTGACTCCCCCAGAGTGCGTCAGCGCCCTCCGCGGACGGTAGAGGCCAATCGTCCCTTGTCGACGCGAACGGCACCGAAGCCGACCAGAACAGATGCGGCCCTCAGTGCCGCGAAAGGTGTCCCCCACCGATCTGTCAGCCCAGGTTGTGTCGCAGGGCTCTGGGAGAAGGGCTTCTCCCAGATTTCTCCCAGGCGGTGGACTCGCGGCACGGTGGCTGCACCCACACGCTTGTACTGCGGTGGCACATGTGCATGAAGACGTTGATCGCGAGTGTCACCGGGCGTCGCGCTCGGAAGGCAACAGGGTGGCGCCTAGATCGTCGGCGTGCGGCCAGATGTCCAAGGACAGTGAGGCAAGGTACGTGCCTCGCGTGCGGATTCGATGCTCGTCCCAGGGCGTGGCCCAGTCGCTGATGTCGGAGTTCGGTGGAGCACTGAGCAAGGTGCCGTGGGTGAGGCGTAGCAGGCTGTGCTTACCGAGCCACTGTCGTTTGTCCTCCCAGGCCATGTTGCCCAGAGTGGGGTTCAGACGGGCGGTGACCAGGGTCAGGTTGCCGGGTGTGGACCAGTTCGTCGCGGTCGGCTCCTTCGGACAGATCCCCCTCAAGGGGCGGCCAGTTGTCGCGCCAGCTCTGCGGCATGACGTGCTCGATGGTCAACTTCGCACCGGCCTGCTCGCCGACCGGGACGGTGAGCTGTTCGGTGTGGTCAGTGCGCAGCTCGTCCTCCAGTGCTTCCAGGAGGATACGTACGCTGCGGCGGACCAGACGGGAGTAGATGGGGTCCTGTTCCAACGAGGCACGGAACTCGGAGCTGTTCGGCCAATGACGGTGGTGACCCTGCATTGCCGAGAGGGCGTCGATGACGGCCTCGTCCGCGCGGTCGGGTTGCCGGGCTACAGCTGTGACCAGTTCACGGAAGACGTTGTTGTAGTCGCGGGTGCTGAGATTGAGCACGGCCCGGCGAACGAGGTAGCTGTCGATGGCGCGGATCGCCCGTCGCCGACGCTCAGGCGGCAGCACGGACTCCTCCAGGCCGAAGAGGAAGAGGAGCAGGGGCATCGGGGTGGAGGTCTGAAGGACCTTCATCCGATACAGGAACCGGCCCTCCACACCGTGCAACGGATGGTCGTCGATGAGGTCATAGATCTCGGCGTATCGCGTCAGCTCGGCGAAGACGTCTTCCGTGGCGACGGCGGACGAGAGCAGCCAGCGCTCGAACTCCTTGAACACTCGTGGCTCCGCCGTCGTCGACCGGACCACATCACGAGTTGATCCAGGTCCTGTTCTGGGCGCGAGGGAATCGGCGTGGTGCGCGTACTGTCCTCGGCCGACTCGTCGTCGGCCGAGGAGAACCGGAGAGCCGGCTGACTCCCCCGCACTGCGGCAGGATCAGCTCTGGTAGGCCACCAGGGCCATCATCCCGACTTCGCCGTGGTAGGCGTTGTGGCAGTGCAACATCCACTGGCCCGGGTTGTCGGCGTCGAAGAACACCGACAGAGTCTTCCGCGGGAGGACGATCGCGGTGTCCTTGCGCGGGCCGCCGGTGCCGAGTTGGTAGGTGTGGCCGTGGAGGTGCATCGGGTGCCACATGGTGGTGGTGTTGACGAAGTCCATCCGTACGCGCCGGCCTTGCTCGACCATGATGGGACTCGCGGTCGGGTTGTCCATGTCGAACCGCTTGCCGTTGATGGCCCAGTTGTACGTCATCATGCCGCCGGTCAGCTCGATGCGGTGGACCTGATCCGCCGGCTTTGAGGGCAGCCGCACGTCGTCGGCCGCGCGCAGCTGGGACGCGGTGACGATCGTGCCGTCCAGTTCCGTCGGGCGCATCGTCGGTTTCGGCGTGCTGCCCGAGCCCGTGCGGACCAGCGCCATGCCCGTGGCGTCTTTGCCCTCAGCCAGTGCGACGAGGGGAAACACGCTATCGCCCAGGGTGACGAGGGCGTCGTAGCGTTCGCCCATGCCGATCAGCACGGCGTCGACCTGCTGGTGCCGGATCGGGAAGCCGTCGGTGTGGGTGAGGGTGAGCCTGTGGCCGCTGAGGGAGACGCGGTACGCGGTGTCGCCGCCGGCGTTGATCAGTCGCAGCCGGATCCGCTTGCCGGGCTTGGTGCGGAAGACCTCCGGGTCGGCCGGAACGCGGCCGTTGATCAGGTGGTGGGGGTACTTCACGTCGCCGGCGTCGCCCCCGAGCAGCGGGCTCCGGGCGCCCATCAGCATGAACCTCGTCGACATGCCGGCTCCGGAGGACGGGGACGGTGAGCTGCTCGCCGCGCCCGTGCCGCTGTCCATGTCCGTCCCACCCATGTGTCCCCTGTCGTGGCCGGAGGAGTCGGCCGAACTGCCGGAAGCCTCGCCCATGTGCATCCCGCCCATGCCCCGCTGCAACTCGGCGAAGACGTCGTCGGGGGTGCCGGTGACGCCGTCGAGCCAGTCGTCGAGGACGACCACCCACTCCTCGTCGTACGACAGTGGTTCCTTGGGGTCCTCCACGATCAGCGGCGCGTACAGGCCCCGGTCGAGCTGTACGCCGACATGCGGGTGGAAGAGTAGGTGCCGGGGGTGTCCGCAGTGAATCGGTAGGTGAAGGTGCGCCCTGCCCGGACCGCGGTCTGGGTGGCCGGCGGTGCGCCGTCCATGTCGTTGCGCAGGGCGATGCCGTGCCAGTGGATGGAAGTGGTGGCTTGGTTGGGCAGCTGGTTGGACAACGTGGCGGCGAGCGTGTCACCGGCCGAGACGCGCAGTTCCTTGCCCGGGGTCTGGCCGCTGAAGGCCCAGGTGCGGGCCTTGAGTCCGGCGCCCAGGTCGACCCTGGCCTGTGCTGCGGTCAGGGTCAGTTCGTGTGTCCTGCCGCTCCTGGTGCGCTTCTTGTCGGCGGCGGCGACGGCCGGGCCTGAGGGACTGATCAGGGCAGGTGTGCTGCCGGAGCCGCTGCAGGCGGCGAGCGCGCCCGCGCCCGCGACGCTGAGGCCGGCCAGCAGGACGGAGCGGCGGTTCATGCTGTTCACAGGGATGTCCTCTTCTCGATATCGCTTCTGTTCGGTCGCGTGCGGGCTCGGCTGAGCGCATGCGTGAACGCGTGCAGCCGAAGGCGCGGCCTACAGCAGCAATCGAGAGAGAACCGAAAGATCGGGTGGTGCCCGGCCCGTCGTTCCCGGGACGTCGCGGCGGGCGGCTGCCCCGGAAGGGAGGGCCGGAACCCATCTGAGGGAAGGGTGGTGAGGAGGCACGAGCTGCACGCTGTCGACACCGGCGGCGGAGCAGTGCTGCATCACGGTGCCGGAGCACGCCCCGTGATCGTTGGTCGTGGTCGTGGTCGTGGTCGTGGTCGTGGTCGTGGCGCCTGGCGACGTGACGCGCCCGTTCGTGCCTACGGGACGGGTCATTGCGGCCGCGTGGTGCATGCCTGCGAGGCTGCTCGTGTCGGAGGCCACCGTGGGCGGCACAGACGTGATGGCCACAGGCGTCTCGTGGTGAACGAGAACAGCGAGCGCCGCCATCAGCGCGATGACGGCAGCGCGTGTCCACCGCAGTACGGCGCTGCCCGCGCCGCCTCGCCGGTGGTCGGCTGTCGTCATGGCTTCCGTCCGTGCTGGTGCTTGTGCTGAAAACGGCCCGTGCCGTCAATATACCCCTCGGGGGTAACCGGGGCGACTCGCGTGGGGGAGGACGGTGACACCCACCGCAAGAGTGGCTCAAGGGGGTGGCTCAAGAGTGGCTACAGACGCACTGCGCGGCGCACGGTATCGCTCAGCTCCGCGAACTTCGCCTCGGCCTGGGTGCGGATCGGCCGTTGTTGCCGGACCACGAACCGAAGCGGGGAGGGCGGTGGCGGGATCACCGGGAGGTGATCGACGCGATCGCGTTCAAGTACCGCACCGGGACACCGTGGATGGACCTGCCCGAACGTTTCGGGTCGTGGAATGGCGTGCACAACCGGCTCAGGACCTGAGCTGCCGACGGCACCCGGGATGCATCCTGACCGCCCTGCCCGCCCAGGCCGACGCCGAGAAGGACTGGACAGGGTCGGCGCGGTCGACTCGACGATCGTCCGCGCCCACCAGCAGCCGCCGGGGCCTGTCAAAAGGGGCCCCGGCCGACGAGCCGGACGACCATGCTCTCGGACGGTCCCGCGGCGGGCGGACCACGAAGATCCACCTCGCCGCCGACGGCCGCTGCAGACCCCTGGTCTTCATCATCACGCCCGGGCAGGCGGGTGACACTCCCGCGTTCACCCAGCTCATGGCCCAGCTGCGAGTGCCACGGCCCATCGGCAGGCCGAGAACGACACCCAAGGCGGTCCGGGCGGACAAGGCGTACTCCTCCCGCGCGATCCGCGCCGAACTGAGGCGGCGCGGGATCCGGGCCGTCATCCCCCAGCCCGGCGACCAGGCCGCCCACGGTAAACGCCTCGGCAACTGAGGAGGCCGGCCGCCCGCATTCGACCGCGAGGCATACAAGGCCCGCAACACCGTCGAGCGCTGCATCAACAAGCTCAAGCAGTGGCGCGGCCTGGCCACCTGCTACGACAGGACCGCCACCACCTACCTCGCCGGATTCCATCTCGCCGCCATCTTCATCTGGCCAGCGAGGTGATCCAGAAACGGCAGTCGTTGCTTGCGGAGGCACCGCGCAAGGCCCGCCGCAGCTGGTCGAGACCGGACAGTCTGCCCAGGCCGTCCGGCGTTCAATGCACCCGGCACGCGATGCCAGGAGTGCGGTCGGGCTCGGCCAACAGGTCCCCGCCCGTCGGGCATGAAGCTCGGTGGGCCGGTGAAACTCTCCGCCGCTGCCACGCGCTTATCCGAGATCACGCGCGTGGCGAATGCGCCGCCGTCGAGGCCGATGCTGACGAGTACTCGGTGAAGCAACTCGGCCGCGGGCCCGGCGTGCGGGCAGTCGGGCATGACGAGAAGCTCGATATCCACAGATTCGGTGTCGCGCGCTTCCGGCGAGGAACTCACGGTCCGTCAGGCAGGTGCGGCCGGCGTGCGAGGCGCGAGAAATCCGGGAGTCGTTCGGGAGCCGCATCTCGGAGTCGGCCCCCAAATGACTCCAAGGTGGCCCCCTAAACCACTCAGGGACCCGACCCGCGCTGCGGATCAGGCCCCTGAACTGGTACTTCACTGTCGGGGTGGCGGGATTTGAACCCACGACCTCTTCGTCCCGAAGCAACTGCGGCGAGTGCCTGACCTCCAGCCGACGTACCTCTCACCTGCTGCGATGGTCCACCGACGTCCGCCGTTGTCCGCCGCTGTTCGCCGGCGTTGTCACGCAGTTAGA
>NZ_LIQX01000206.1 GCF_001418475.1 Streptomyces ossamyceticus
TGGTGGACCGGGTGGACCGGGTGGTGGCCCTGGCGGACCGGGCATGTCCGGCGGCCCCTCGGGGCCCGGCGCACATGGCGGTCCGGGTGGTCATGGTGGTCCGGGTGGACCCGGGCGGCCGGGTGGTCCCTCCGGATTCGGCGGTGGGCCTTCGGGTCAGCCCGGACAGTCCGGCCCCTCCGGGTACGGTGGCGGGCCCTCGGGCCAGCCCGGACAGTCCGGCCCCTCCGCGTTCGGCGGCGACCCCTCGCGTCCCGGCCCGTCGGGCTTCGGCGGTGACCCGTCACGACCGGTTCCCCCGCCGCCCGGACCGACGCCGGGTGGACCTGGTGGACCGGGTGGACCGGGCGGCCCCGGCCTGAGCAGCCCCGGCGGTCCCGGTCTCACGGGCCCCGGCGGCTTCGGTGGCCCCGGTGGCCGTGGTCCCGGCGGTCCGGGCCCTGGTGGTCCGGGGCCCGGTGGCGGCCCCGGTGCCGGTGGGGCGCCCCAGGCGTTCCAGCAGGCGGGCCCCCCGGCTCCCCCTGTCTTCCCGCAGGAGACCGGGCGCCCGCAGCAGGGCGGTCCGGGTGGCCCCGGCGGTCCCGGCGGTCCGGGTCGTCCCGGTGGGCATCCGCAATCGGGTGGTCCGGCCTTCGGGGGCGACGACGACTGGGTGATCTCCCCGCCCTCCTCGGGCGGCCCCGGCGGCTCCCGCGGCCCGGGCGGTCCCGGCGGCGCGGGAGCGCGTCCCGGCGGCTACGGCTACCCGCAGCCCGACGTCACCCAGGCCCCGCCCGGTCCCTCGTATCAGCAGGGACCGGTGACCTGGAGCGCGACCATCGGTCCGGACCGTGAGTACTTCATGGCGATGATGCACCGCTCGGGCCCCGAGGCCGCCGGGCTGAACCTGCCCGCGTACTCCCCCGAGCAGCAGCGCCCCCTCACCGGCAACCAGATCACCATCGGCCGCCGCCGGCACTCCACCGGTGACACCCCCGACATCGATCTGTCAGTGCCGCCGGAGGACCCGGGTGTCTCGCACCAGCACGCCGTGCTGGTGCAGCAGCCGGACGGCACCTGGGCGGTCGTCGACCAGAACTCCACCAACGGAACCACGGTCAACGGCTCCGAGGAGCCGATCCAGCCCTTCGTGCCGGTCCCCCTCCAGGACGGGGACCGGGTCCACGTGGGCGCGTGGACGACAATCACGATCCGCCGGGGCTGACCCACGAGAACGCGACGAGCGGGGTCGGCCGACCAATTCGGCCGGCCCCGCTCCGCTGCCCGGGCACCGCAGGCCGTGTTCCGGCGCTCACGGCAGCGGCCAGGCGTACGGCCCCTCCGGGTCGTCCAACCAGGCCCAGGCCCGGTCGCCGCTGACGGTGATCCCGTAGCGCTCACGCGACGGCATGCCCTCGCGCTGCCACAGTGCGAGGGCCTCGTGCGGGTCGAGGCTGCCCGCCGTCAGGGTCAGCAGGAACCGGAAGAGATCGTGGTCCCGGGCCGGTCGCGGCAGCCCGCCCAGATGCGGCTGCATCCCCTCCGGCTCCCCGCCCCCGCGCAACGGCACGAAGAACGCCGCCGTGTGCAGGAACCGCCCCTCCGCGTGCTCGTCGGCCATGACACGCAGCGCCAGCAGCCCCGTGGCCATCGGCGTCAGGACGCGTCCACCGGGGGCGCACTGGGCGAGCCAGGCGCGCGGTATCGAGCGGAGCGTGCAGGTCGCGATGATCCGGTCGTACGGGGCCCGTTCGGGCACCCCGCGCGCCCCGTCCCCGGTGACGACGGTCGGGTGGTACCCGGCCGACCGCAGATGGGTGCGCGCGGCCTCCGTGATGTCGGCGTCCAGATCCACGGTGGTGACCAGGTCGTCGCCGAGCCGGTGTGCGAGCAGAGCGGCGTTGTAGCCGGTCCCCGCGCCGATCTCCAGGACCCGGTGGCCGTCCTCCACCTCCAACTCGGCCAGCATCTTCGCCATCAGGGAGGGCTGGCTGCTGGAGGAGATCAACTCGCCGTCCCGGACCCGCGTGGCCAGCGGCGCGTCCGCGTACGCGCCCCTCACCCATCGTTCCCGCCGCCTCGGGTCGCGCTCCTCGCCCCACAGCCGCTCGAAGCCGCCCACGCCCCCGACGTAGTAGTACGGGACGAAGAGGTGCCGCGGAACCGCTTCGAACGCCTCCCGCCAGACCGGGTCGGTGTCCCAGGCCCCGCTGCGCTCGATCTCGCGCACCAGTGCCGACCGCGCCTGCGCGGCGAGGCGTTCCAAGTCGTGGTCCACAGCGTGCGTGCCCATGTCTCCACTGTGCTGCCGGACGCCCCGGGAGGCGAGTGTCTCAGCGCACAGGTCCGGAATCCGCCGTTCCCCAACCGCGCACGTCACCCGGAAGGCGCCGCCGGGCGGGGCACGGTGCCGCCGGGCCCCGGATTTCTCCCTGGTCCTAAGCCTTGAGTCCTCCGTCCCCCCGTCTGAGACCATGGGACACGTGAAAGAGATTCGGCGCGGCACGCTTCAGGAGCAGACCTTCTACGAACAGGTCGGCGGCGAGGAGACCTTCCGGCGCCTCGTGCGCCGCTTCTACGAGGGGGTCGCCGAGGACCCGATCCTGCGGCCCATGTATCCCGAGGAGGATCTGGGTCCGGCGGAGGAACGCCTCGTGCTGTTCCTGATCCAGTACTGGGGCGGCCCCACCACGTACAGCGAGAACCGTGGCCACCCCCGCCTGCGGATGCGGCACGCGCCGTTCACCGTCGACCGGGCCGCGCACGACGCCTGGCTGAAGCACATGCGCGACGCCGTCGACGATCTGGACCTCTCCGAGGAGCACGCGCACACCCTGTGGAACTACCTGACGTACGCGGCGGCCTCGATGGTGAACACCCCCGACTGAGCCGCTGAGCGGGACCGTCAGCGGACGCTGACGTCCAGCGCGCCGAGTCCCGCGCGCCGTACGACGATCGACCCGTACGGCGTGCGCAGGCGCAGCCACGCGCCCGACGAGAAGAGTGCGGGCTCCATTTCCTCCACCGTGCGGCCTCGCGCGGGCCGTAGGAAGCCCAGCGACTGAGCCGCGTGCGCGGCCCGCACGGGCAGGGCGGTGTCCCCGATCGGCCGGGACCAGATCTCCCGCCCGATCCGGTCCAGTTCGGCCCGGGTGCGCTGCTCCGGCGCCAGCTCCCCCGTACGGGAGCGGAACTCGGCGACGGCCTCGGCGACCCTCGCCCGTACCGCCTCCTGGGCGGGCAGCCCGGTCTCTCGGCGCCAGCCGCCGCGTGGGGGCAGCACCCCGGCCCACGGGGGGCCGGTGACGGCGGCGGGCACGACCGCGGTGGCCGCCGACTCGTCGATCGACTCCAGCAGTTCACCGGCGGACACGGTCACGTCGAGCGTGACGTCCAGCCCGTTCTCGTACGGCTTCGCCAGTCGTACCGCCCGGATGGCCAGCACCTCGAAGGAGGGCGGCCGGCCGAACACGGCGAGTGCGGTGCCGGCGGCCTGGAGACGCACCGCCGCACCCCGGTCGTAGTGGAGCAGCCGGGAGAGGAAGGCCGCGAGATCCGCCGCCTCCCCCTCGTCGGCGAGGTGGAGCACCGTCATGCGGCGACGGCCCCCTCCTCGTCGTCCTGGTACTCCGCCAGGAACTCGCGTTCCTCCGCCGTGAGCCGGCGGGGGCGCTGGGCCTGGAAGTCGAACGGCACGATCACCGTGGAGGCCGTGACATAGACCTGCTCGGGGTCCTTGACCTCGTAGGTGATCGTGAAGGACGCCGCTCTTATCTCCGTGACCCACAGCTCGATGTCCACCGGCTTGTGCCGGTGGACGAGCTGCCGCCGGTAGTCGATCTCATGGCGTGCCACCACGGACCCCTGCTTGAAGTCCTTCTCCGGGCGGAACAGGAAGTCGATACGGGCCTCCTCCAGGTAGCGGAGGAAGACCACGTTGTTGACGTGGCCGTACGCGTCCATGTCCGCCCAGCGCAGTGGGCAGCGGTAGATGTGCCGCAAGATCAGCCCCGGGTCAGCTTCTTGTAGGTGGCGCGGTGCGGACGGGCGGCGTCCGGGCCGAGCCGCTCGATCTTGTTCTTCTCGTACGACTCGAAGTTGCCCTCGAACCAGAACCACTTGGAGTCGCCCTCGTAGGCGAGGATGTGCGTCGCCACCCGGTCCAGGAACCAGCGGTCGTGGGAGACGACCACGGCGCAGCCGGGGAACTCCAGGAGCGCGTTCTCCAGGGACGACAGGGTCTCGACGTCGAGGTCGTTGGTCGGCTCGTCGAGGAGCAGCAGGTTGCCGCCCTGCTTCAGGGTGAGCGCCAGGTTCAGACGGTTGCGCTCACCACCGGAGAGGATTCCGGCCGGCTTCTGCTGGTCGGGGCCCTTGAAGCCGAACGCCGAGACGTACGCGCGGGAGGGCATCTCGACCTGGCCGACGTTGATGTAGTCCAGTTCGTCGGAGACGACTGCCCACAGCGTCTTCTTGGGGTCGATGTTCTCGCGGCTCTGGTCGACGTAGGAGATCTTGACGGTGTCGCCGACCTTGATGGTGCCGCCGTCCGGCGTCTCCAGACCCTGGATCATCTTGAACAGGGTGGTCTTGCCGGCGCCGTTCGGGCCGATGACGCCGACGATGCCGTTGCGGGGCAGGGTGAAGGACAGGTCGTCGATCAGGACCTTCTCACCGAAGGCCTTGCTGAGGTTGTTGACCTCGACGACCACGTTGCCCAGACGGGGGCCCGGCGGGATCTGGATCTCCTCGAAGTCCAGCTTCCGCATCTTCTCGGCCTCGGCGGCCATCTCCTCGTAGCGGGCCAGACGCGCCTTGGACTTGGCCTGCCGCCCCTTGGCGTTGGAGCGAACCCACTCCAGCTCCTCCTTGAGGCGCTTGGCGCGCTTGGCGTCCTTCTGGCCCTCGACCTTGAGACGGGACTGCTTCGTCTCCAGGTACGTCGAGTAGTTGCCCTCGTAGCCGATGGCGCGGCCGCGGTCGAGCTCCAGGATCCAGCCGGCCACGTTGTCCAGGAAGTACCGGTCGTGGGTGATGGCCACGACGGTGCCCTTGTACTGGGCGAGGTGCTGCTCCAGCCAGTTCACCGACTCGGCGTCGAGGTGGTTGGTGGGCTCGTCGAGGAGCAGCAGGTCGGGGGCCTCCAGCAGCAGCTTGCAGAGGGCGACGCGGCGCCTCTCACCACCGGAGAGCTTGGTGACGGCCCAGTCGCCGGGAGGGCAGCCGAGAGCGTCCATGGCCTGCTCCAGCTGGGCGTCCAGGTCCCAGGCCTCGGCGTGGTCGAGCTCCTCCTGGAGCTTGCCCATCTCCTCGAGGAGCGCGTCCGAGTAGTCGGTGGCCATCTGCTCGGCGATCTCGTTGAACCGGTCGAGCTTGCCCTTGATCTCGGCGACACCCTCCTGGACGTTCTCCAGGACGTTCTTCGCCTCGTTCAGCGGCGGCTCCTGGAGGAGGATGCCGACGGTGTAGCCGGGAGAGAGGAACGCGTCGCCGTTCGACGGCTGCTCCAGGCCGGCCATGATCTTGAGGACGGTGGACTTACCGGCACCGTTCGGACCGACCACACCGATCTTCGCGCCGGGCAGGAAGCTCAGCGATACGTCGTCAAGGATCACCTTGTCGCCGTGCGCCTTGCGCGTCTTGCGCATGGTGTAAATGAACTCAGCCAAGAGAAACCGTCCGGCAACTTGAAATCTGGCAGTGGGCAGTACCACCCATCTTGCCGCACGGCCAGCCTTCGACGGAAACCGGATGGTGAGGCCCCGCAAGAGCGGCGCGGCCCCGGCGCCTGAGAGGCGTACCGGGGCCGCGTCGCTCGCGGATGTCACCGCGCGGTCACTCACTGTTGAGTTGCCAAGGAACTCTGCTCGTCGGCTACTGCTTCTGCTGCTCCCGCTTGCGCAGGACGATCATCACGGCGCCGCCGATCACGACGAGGGCGATCGCGACGCCCCCGATCAGCGGGGTCGCGCCGGAGCTGCCGGTCTCGGCGAGGTCACCGGCGGAGTCGGTGACGGCGCCGCCGCCGACCGTCGCCGGGCTCGGCTCGCTCAGCGTCTGCACGGACTCGCCGGACGCGTCGGCCTCGGTCTCCGTCCGGCAGTCGAGGACTCCGCGGAACTGCTTCGCGAGGCCGTTCGCTCCCTTGATCGTGAAGTCGTAGGCCTGGTCCTCCTGGAGCGGGATGGTCACCGTCCGGGTCTCGCCCGCCTCGATGGCGTAGTCGATCCCCATCAGCTCGAAGGCGAAGGGCTCGTCCCCGGGGTTGGCCACCGTGAGGTCGAGGCCGCCCTCGGCGCAGTTCTTCTCGGCGGACAGTGCGGGTATCGCGCCGGCGGTGGCCCAGGTCGCGGTGGCCGTGGCGGACACCGTGGACGCGCTGGAGCCCGCGAGGATCTGGGTCTGGCTGCGGGTCTCGGAGGCGAAGGCGCGGCCGACCGGCACGGTGGTGGAGGCCTCGACGGCCAGTTCGGCCGAGCCGTCCTCGCTGTCCTCGGGCACCTCGAAGTACAGCTCGCTGCCGTCACGCGCCGAGGTCACAGCCTTGCCGTCCGCGTCGACGACCTTCACACCGGCCGCGGTGGCGTCCGACGGCGGGGTCACCGTGACGCCGTCGGCGTTGGTGCGCACCTTGACCGGGCCGAGGCGTTCGCCCGCCCACCCCGAGACCGCCGGCGAGTCGAGGGTCAGCGAGGCCGCCGGCTCCGACAGGTTCCGTGCGCTCTTCTCCAGGTAGTCGGCGAGTTTCTCGGCCTCCGGGTCGAGGGCCGTCACGTCGGCCCCGTCGGAGTACCGCCAGATCGCGACCTGGGTACCGGCCGCCGCGTCCTGCTCGGTGAGCCCCTTGGCGCCCGCCTTGCCGGCGAGGGCGGCCAAGTCGTTCACCTGGGGATACGAGTTCTGCAGGATCCAGTTGATCTTGCCGGCGTTCTTGTTGTGCCCCAGGGAGGTACCACTCCAGGAGGTCTCCTGGTACGTGGCGTCCTTCTGCGTGGGGTTCTGGATGTCGACGCAGTAGGTCTGCAGGGTGCCGCCGCCGTCGACGAACATCTCGAACAGACCGGCGGGCAGCTGCTGCTCCTCACCGTCGGTGCGGACCACTGCCGTCCCGTACGTCTTCAGGTCACCTATGGTGGCCGTCGCTCCACCCGGGCTGTGCACCGCCTCCTCGTCGGCGACGGCCGGGCCCGCGCCGACGATCGCACCCGCGACGACGAGGCCGGTCGCGAGCGACACGGCGGCGAGACGGGCCGCCCCTCTTCTGCACGCGGGCCACCCGGACGACACGGTGAACGGCGCCGAGAACGAAGAAACCACAGAATTTCCCTTCGAGCAGGACCCGTTGACGTGGGGGGGTTGTGGTCCCACCAGCAGAATCAGAAGCCCCGTGAGTTATGCCCGGCATCCTAGGGACGCGGCGCTCCGCACTTCCCAGTCGTATGGTCGGACAACCGATCCGAATCGGAATCGTTATCGCCCGCACGGGTCACGGACAGGGCTTATCGACAAATCGACGGCATTTACGTCCGGAGTGTTCGTCACGCACCTGCCGATAAGCCGCAGTTCGAACTGGTGGACGCCCAGGGACGCCGCCGCGAACCGGACTCGCGCACCCTGAGGACGCGTCACTCGCATCCTGATGTCAAGCCGTCGCGCTCTGATGTCACGTCACTCCGACTGCTTCCGGGTGTAGTTCTGCTGCCGGGTGCAGTGCCGCTGTCGTGTCGAGGGGCCTGCCGGGGGCCGGTGTCTCCCAGTTCGGCTCCGGCTGGGGTGGGCCCTGTGTCGCCGTCTCTCCACGGAGTGTCCGCCGGAACGCGGAGGTGCCCCGCGACAGATCGTGGCCGATCGCCACCGCGTCCACGTCCGCCGAGACCCAGCTCTGCCCGTCCCGTTGCTCGGTGCGCACCTTCAACCGTCCCTGCACCACGACCGGGTCGCCCAGCGACACGGACGACGCCACATTCGCCGCGAGGGTGCGCCGCGCCCACACCGTGAAGAAGTTGGTGTGGCCGTCGGTCCACTCGCTCTTCTCCCGGTCCCAGTACCGCGAGGTCACCGCCAGCCGGAACCGGGCCGAGGAGCCCGTCGACCCGTCGCGGCAGACCGGCTGGGTCGCCACGTTCCCCACCACGCACACCATCGTCTCGTTCATCTCGCGAACCCTCCCTCACACCGGCAACGAGGCCGGTCGGACACGCGTACGGGCCCGTCCCGTACGACCGCTGTCTGTCGCGGTGACCGCGCCGCCCCCGCCCCCCGCTCCGTGCGAGGGGGCCGTGGCGCTGCGATCGCCGCGAATCCAGACTGCCGTCGCGGGGACGAGCCCGCTGAGCGCTGTGTACTACCCGCGAGTTGTGGAGAACTCCGCCACCCGAGCGGGTGAAGAGGCAGGGCGCTCACGGGGTGGACCGGGCATACGACCCGACCGGGTGAACGAGGCAGAGGTCGGCGAGGGCCTCAGCCCACCTGCGCCGCCCCCAGCACCCGTCCGTACTGCTCCCGCACCTCCCGGTAGCGCAGCAACTCGGCGGCCACCGGGTCCAGCACCCGCGCCCGACCGCACCCGGCTGCCGCCTCCCAGAGCCGCCGCTCGGCTTCGAGGCCGTAACGCCGGGCCGGCCCTCGTGCCGCCATCCTGCACCCCCACTCCACGACCGGACCTCCGACGATGCCGATCACCATCAACAGCACCGGCACCCCCAGATTCGGGGACAGGACACCGACGATCTGCCCCAACAGCCACACCCCGCCGAGGACCTGAAGAATGGTCATGGACGCCTGGGCCAGCACCGCGGCGGGCCACCAGCCCGGTCGCGGAGGCCGTCCGGTGGGAGCTCCGACCCGTGCCGCCAGCTCGTCCAGCGCCTCGGGCAGCCCCAGCGCCCCGCGCGACGCCGCCTCACGCACCGCCTGCGCCCACGGCGCGGGCAACCCCGTCGCGGCACGGTCGGACAGGACCCGTACGGCCTGTTCGACGCGCTGCCGCGCGGTGGGCTCCTCGTCCACCGGCATCCTCAGAGAGTGACGTCCGGTCGGGAGGTCGCTCCGGCCCTCGTACCAGCGCCACAGCCGGAGCCAGGGCGTGCCGCACGCGCGGTTGGCGTTGCGCAACCAGGCCCGCTCGGCGGCCTCACCCGCAGCGGTGGCGCCCACCGCCTCGGCGAGCCGCGCGGCGAACTCGTTCCGCGCCCGCTCACTGAGCCCCGTGCGCCGCCCGGTCGCGTACACCGGCCACAGCCGTGTGGCGGCCGCGTCCAGATCGGCCTGGACCCGTCGGCCCGGTGCTCCCCGCTCGGCCACGAACTGCCCGAGCGCCTCACGCAGTTCCGCCACCCCGTCGCCGGTGAGCGCGGACAGGGCGAGCACGGCGGCCCCGGGTTCGCCGTGCTCCCCCAGCGCGATCCCGTCCTCGTCGAGCAGCCGCCGCAGATCGTCGAGCACCTGGTGCGCGGCCTCACCGGGCAGCCGGTCCACCTGGTTGAGCACGACGAACATGACTTCGGCATGGCCCGCGAGAGGCCGCAGATACCGCTCGTGGAGCACCGCGTCGGCGTACTTCTCCGGGTCGACGACCCAGATGACCGCGTCGACGAGCCCCAGGATCCGGTCCACCTGCTGCCGGTGCTGCACCGCCGCCGAGTCGTGGTCGGGCAGGTCCACCAGGACGAGACCGGCCAGCTGCGCCTCCGCCTCCGCGCTCTGCAACGGCCGCCGCCGCAGCCGTCCCGGAATGCCGAGCCGGTCGATCAGGGTGGCGGCGCCGTCGCTCCAGCTGCACGCGATGGGCGCGGCCGTGGTGGGCCTGCGGACCCCCGCCTCCGAGATCGCCACGCCGGCGAGCGCGTTGAACAGCGTCGACTTGCCACTGCCGGTGGCACCCGCGATGGCGACGACCGTGTGCTGCCCCGAGAGCCTGCGCCGCGCCGCCGCCTCGTCCAGCACCCGCCCCGCCTCGGCGAGCGTCCTGCTGTCCAGCCGTGTCCGTGACAGCCCGACCAGCTCCCGCAACGCGTCCAGCCGCGACCGCAGGGCGGTGTCGTACGCCAACGGGCTGACCAACTGCGAACCGGCGGACTTCGTCTCCACCATCGTCACCGGCGCGGCCTCCTCGGAGCCGCTCGTCTCGGACACCCGCCGCGCGATGAGCCCGTCGTCCCAGGACTCCTCGGGCTCCCCACGACCAGCGAGCTCCGCACCACGAGCGGTCTCCGAACGGCTGGGGTCCCTCTGGCCGACGCGGTCCGTACGGCCTGGATCGGTTCGGCCGGGATCGGTTCGGCCGGGATCGGTTCGGCCGAGGCGCCCCGTGCGACCAGTTCGATCCGTACGGCTGACGCGACCGTTGCGGCCGACGCGATCCGTAGGAGCCGCTGACTCGGTGTAGGCGATGCGCCGCGAGTCGGCCCTATCGGGGGTGTCGTCACCCTTCACGCGCGCGTCATCACCCTTTGCGCGCGCGTCGTCGCCGTTCACGCGCGCGTGGGCGCCCTTTTCGCGCCCTTCTCGGCCAGTTGCGCCCTCCGGGGGTTGTTGGCCCTCCTCCTTGCTTCGCCTGCTCTCCCGACTCCCTCGGTCCTCCCGAGTCACCCGACTCCACCAGCTCCCGCGCCGCTCCCGCTTGGCGGTCTTCTCTGAAGCCCGGCCGTCCTGTTCGTTCTCATCCGTCTGACCCTCGTGGCTGTCCCCGCTCTCCAGGCTCTCCGAACCCTCCGAGTCCTCCGTGGCATCACAGTGCTCAACAGTGCCGTCAGCCACGTCAACAGCTTGACCCTCAATTGTCCCGTCACCCTCACTGGGCTCACGAGCCCGTTCGGACCCGGCGGCATCTCCAGACTCAACAGCCTTCAGTTCAGTCGGGTCGCCAAGTTCGCCCGGCTCCCCCGAACCGTCGCTCTCCGAACCCACCAAGTGCCCGTCACCCCCAGCCTGGTTCTCGCCCTTGGGGCGCTCCCGCTCGAAAACGTCGTCCCCAGGGAGGCCACTCTTCAGATCGTCGGCCTTACCGGGCACGCCGTCCCCGGTGTGGTCCGCGTGGTCAGTGACGGCGGTCATGGCGGTCACCTCTCCTTCTGCAGTACGGACAGTGCGGCGATGAGTTCGGCCTGCGGCTCGGGGTGGACATCGAGGGCGTCGAGCGGAGCGAGGCGGCGATCACGCTCGGTATCGAGCGCCCGTTCGAGGTACTCGGTGAGCAGCCGCCCGCCGCGGTCCCGCAGCCGGAGCGCGCCGTGTGCCCCGATCCGCTCGGCGAGCCCCTCACCGGCCGCCCTGGCGCGGCGGCCGCCCAGCAGGGCCGTGGCGACGAGGGCGGCGACGGCCTCGGGGTCGGGCGCGACGCCCCGGTCGAGGTCGCGCACCTCCTCCTCGGCGTGCTCCTCCAGGACGCGCCGCCAGCGCCGTACGGCCATCCCGATGCGGTGCTCGGTGTTCCCGGGGGTCGACAGACGGTCCATCAACCCGGCGGCGACGGCGGCCGGTTCGCGCCGCCACGCCTCGCGGATGCGCTCGTCGGCGGCGGTGACGGCGCACATCAGGAGCGTGCCGAGGCTCTCCACCAGCGCGTCGAGCAGTTCACCGGCGGTGCAGTCGAGCGGGTAGCTGCGCCAGCGCTTGAGTGCGTCGCCCGCCAGCACGGCCCCGGCCTGCAACCGCCCCTTCACGCGCGCGTGCTCGCCGTCGTACGCCATGTCGACGGCCGAGGTGAGCCGGAGCGCGGCGGAGTACTGCTGGGCGGCGGCGCTGGCCAGCTCGGGCATCCGGGTCCGCAGCGAGTCGAGTACGCCGTGCGCGGTGCGGGCCATGGCCTGCTGCCGCGTGGCCGGGTCGGTCGCCTGCTGGGTGAGCCAGGTCAGCAGCGGCGCGACGGCGGTGGCCGGGAGCAGCCCACCGCCCCAGGCGGACTCGGGGAGTTCCGGGACGGTGAACCGGGGTACGTCGCCGAGCCCTGCCTTGGTCAGCAGGGCCGCGTACTGGCGGGAGACCTCGGACACGACCTGGTGGGGAACCCGGTCGAGCACCGTGATGAGGGTGGCCCGATGCTCCTTGGCGGTGCGCAGCAGGTGCCACGGCACGGCGTCGGCATACCGCGCGGCCGTGGTCACCATCACCCAGATGTCCGCGGCGCAGATGAGTTCCGCGGCGAGTACGCGGTTCTCGGCCACCAGAGAGTCGATGTCCGGGGCGTCGAGCAGGGCGAGACCGCGCGGGAGGCTCTCGGCGGTCTCGATGCGCAGGACGCGCTCGCCGTCCCGGTCCGGGGGGAATGAGTCGTCGCCCAGGTCCTGGCCCAGTTCCTGCTGGGGCAGCCACGCGCGCGTGAGGTTGGGCAGGACGCGCATGCCGCTGAACCAGTGGTGGTCCTCGGGATGACACACCAGGACGGGCGTCCGGGTGGTCGGCCGCAGGACGCCTGCCTGGCTGACCTTCCGTCCGACCAGGGAGTTGACGAGGGTGGACTTACCGGCCCCGGTCGAGCCCCCGACAACGGCGAGCAATGGCGCTTCGGGTTGCCGCAAGCGGGGCACCAAGTAGTCGTCGAGTTGCGCGAGTAGTTCGTCGCGGTTGGCACGCGCGCGCTGGGCCCCTGCCAGGGGCAGCGGAAAGCGCGCGGCGGCGACACGGTCGCGCAAGGTGGAGAGCGCGTCGAGCAGCTGAGGCCGTACGTCCAAGGTCACCACATGCGAAGAATGCCCAATTTTGTGGACTTTCTGAAGCATATAAGTACGTCTGCGCGCCGACAGGACACACGGGATGGAGGGGACGAGAGGGGCGCAGGCATAACGAGTGCACAACACCCGAGGCACGAGGCGCCAAAAGAGGTGCACGATTCGTACCTGCCTGCGATTATCAGGACCGCTTCACCGAACCTCCACATTGAGCCACGGAGGCGAAGCAACAGGGGCAAGGACTCGGGAGCTCTATCCTTGTCCCCGGCAACGTCACGGATCTGCCCACACCCGGGCACCACGACAGAGGCCACCACACCCGGCCCCCGTAGCTCAGTGGATAGAGCAGGCGCCTTCTAAGCGCTTGGCCGCAGGTTCGAGTCCTGCCGGGGGCGCCACAACCCTTCTGAGCAGGCAGAACAGGCCAGAAGGATCTTCGAAAGCCGCGTGACTTACCTACCAGACTCGGTTAGGTAAGGCGCCTAGCGGACTGCACCTTGCCTAGCCCGGACACCAGGGAGTCACCCCGTGTCGGCACAGGCCAGGAAGTCACCTCTCAGGGCTTCTCAGGGAACCAGCAGGACCACCGCGCTCCGAGCCATCCCCACCGACCCGGACCAGTCAGAGGTCAGGGCAGCGTTCCTCTCCGACTACGCCACGCATCTCAGGGCCAGCAACAACAAGCACGGACGGCCCTACCAGGAGAAGACAGTCACGGCGTACACAAAGGCTGTCAGGGCCCTGGACCAGTGGATGACGGAGCAGGGCATGGAGGGGGATTACCTCTCCGTCGACACAGCCACGCTGAACCTGTTCTTCAGGGCGTACTACCAGGCTCACGAACAGGGCGGGACCAACACCGTTCAAAGGAACCTGCGTACGTTCTTCACCTGGCTGGAAGAGGAGTACGACCACGCCCACCCGTACCGAGACAAGAAGCTCCAGAGGTACGCCGCACCCACGGGAGTGAAGCCCAAGACCCTCAGCTCTGAGTTCGTGGCGGACATGCTGAAGGTGACAGGGAACGGGCATCCCCGAGTGAGGGAGTTCGAGAAGGTTCGGGACCACGCAATCATGCGGGTTCTCACTGAAGGACTGAGGGCTGAAGAACTCCTGATGCTCCGTCTGGATTCACTCGACCTGGAGCAGGGCCTAGCTCAGGTGGTTCCGCTGAAGGACGCACGGAGCAGTGGAGAGGGCAGGATCATTCCCCTTCAGCCCAAGACTGTCGTAGCTCTGACTCGATACATCAGGGCCAGGGAGAGTCACAAGCTCAGTAAGGGTGAGTGGCTGTGGCTGGGCAGCAGGAACAGGTCTCGGCTCACCTACTCCGGTCTCTATCGGATGCTCAACAGGAGGGCCAAGGATGCTGGTTACGAGGGATGCCACCCCCACCAGTTCCGGCACACGTGGACTGACGACATGCTCTCTGCTGGTGTAGCTGGAGAGGACGTCATGACTCTGGCTGGGTGGAAAGACTCGACCATGCTCCGTAGGTACGCGGCAGACATGGCAGTGAGCAGGGCTGTGAAGGTGGCCAAGAAGCTGGGAGACCGGTACCGAGACTGTCTGCGGGACCGTGCCCGCAGAGCCTCTAGGGAAAGGGTCGTGCTCCTCGGAGTGCGGCCCCTTCTGTCATCCCTGAAGGTACGCAAAAGCATCCGACACAAGATCTCTCACTTAGGTATCCTTGAAGGGTGGGACAGCACTGCCTGAATACAGGTAGGGGGTTCCCACAGTCTCCGTCTGGTTGGTTCATCGTGTTCGTCGCACGAGACAGAGGGTCGGCTCTCACTCACGAGGGTCGGCCCTCTTCTATTTCCCGAACCATGCCCCAAAAGTCGGAGGCAGACAGGGGGGTATCTGACACGTTCCCCTGCCATACCCATATCCAAATGTGCCCCAAGGTTGGGGCGAATCGCCGAGGAGGCAACACCTATGAAGCGCCACTACACCCGCACCGTGACCGGATACCGTTGCGCGTCCTGCCGACAGGAGTTCAGCACCCGTAGGGAGTTCGGCCAGCACTGTGGTAGCCGAGAGAACAAGTGCAGGCACCCGCTATCGATGGGGCTAAGCATTGACCTAGCCGTCGGTCCGTACCACTGGACTAAGGCAGCGTAAGAATCCCTGTACGGCCAGGAGAGAGGCTGTGAGGGAATGGCCAGACAACTACATAGACCCACACGCGAGAGGCCCTAGGAACGATCCTGGGGCCTCTCGTATTGGTGGGGATGCAACACCCGAGGGAACTGCGGCCGGGGCCGAGCCCGACCGATTCCCTTGTCTGTAAGGCGCACAACCATGACGAACGACGACGGACGCCTAGTAGGAGGATTTACCTGCGTGGTACCAATCAGCCCAACCGAACTATGTGGAGGGGAGCTTTACCGAGGAAGGCTCTACGGCCCGCCAAAGGCAAAGGTCCCACTGTGTGAGAGGCATGCAGCAATCACCTACGCACACAACACCACCACCTACAGGAGCATGCTGGCAAAGGAAGCCGAGAGGGCTGGACTAACTCTCGACCTACCTGGATGGACTTACATCATCTGGCTACCCAACGGGCGAATCAAGATTGGAACCAGCAGCAGCGATGAGAACCTAGTGGGGAGGTGGATAAATATCAGCCGCGACTACAGGAGGCGGGGCTTCTTCGATGGTATCAGGCCCATTGCGATTATCCCTGGTGGAGCTGCGGAGGAAGACAGGCTTCACCGCCGATTCCGAGACTTCCGGGTTGAGGATGAGTACGGAGAGCAGTTCAGAGCAGAGCCCGAGCTAATCGCCTACGCGGAGATGTATGGAATCCCCGAGGATAAGACACACCTAGTCGCGGAGTTCGAAGAGGCTTGGGCTAGGAGCGATGCCAGGAACAGGAAGAGGCTAGTAGTACATGCTCCGGCTATGAGAAGAAGAGTTCCCCACCAAGGCAGGAAGAACGAGGAACCCACCACACCGAGACCAAGCAAGAAACCTAAGAAACCCATAGCCCCTCCCGATTCAGTTAACGGAGGGAGTATGACAGATGATCTCCCCCGAGAAACACAAGAGACCGGGGAGCATGGCCCCCGGTCTTCCGTGTGAGTTGTTCCCTCATCTCCGCTTCTCTTTGCAGCGGTAGCAGGAGCAGGGCGGGTATTCGGAGGTCATGAGCACTTCCCCCGCCTCGATCACTCGTGCGGGCTTGATGACTGCCTTCTCTCCGGTCTCTCTGTTCACCCGGTACACCTCGATGCGCAGTGTCGCGAGAGGTGGTGCGTCTGCCTTGTCCGTCATGCCATGCATCGTGTGTCCCCACTTGGGACGAACTTGGTCCCGTGCAAGGACAGTTGGGAGGTCTGGGCGGTACCTTCGAAGAAGGCCCAAACGTCCCTGGGAGAGACCTTGAACACTGCCCTACGATCAGCTATGGAGTCAGCCGGTCTCTCACCCAGACAGCTAGCCCTGAGAGTCGGAGTCTCCGGGAAGACGGTGGAACGGTGGATCACCAATGACGAACTGATTCCCCACGCACGGAACCGGGAAGACGCTTGCAAGGCATTGGGAGTGGATGAGGAAATGCTCTGGCCCAAGGCAGTGAAGGAACGAATCAAGACGGGCGGAGACAGGGAGATCCTTCACAGCTACCCATATCGATCTGCCTGCCCCTCCAATGTCTGGGGAGAACTGACAGAGCAAGCCACAGATGAACTGTTCTTCGCCGGATACACGAACTACTTCCTGTGGACCCAGGTACCGGACTTCCCTGGAATCCTGCGCCGTAAGAAGCAGGAGGGGTGCCGTATAAGGTTCCTTCTGGGAGACCCCAATGGAGAAGTGACCAGGCAGCGGGAAACCATCGAGGACGTAGCCCTTACCGTCAGCACCCGAATCAGGATCACACTGGAGAACCTGGAGAAGCTGAGGGACCTAGAAGGGATTGAGGCTCGGTTCTCTTCCCCGGAAGATGCCGTCAATCACGTATCCCTCTCCGTGTTCCGCTTCGACAGTGAAGCACTGGTCACACCCCATCTGGCCAGGCTGGTTGGGCATGACTCACCCCTACTTCATCTGCGCCGTATCGGGGATGGGGGCATGTTCTCCCGGTTCTCCGACCATGCAGAAGAACTGTGGGAGAGGGCTGCTCCTATCCAGTCGGAGAAAACAACGGCCTAGGCCCAAGGAATCACTACTTAGTGCGGGGTAACTCTGCACTAGTGCGGGTTATGGGGCTGTAAGTACGGACTAGTGACTAAGCACCCGCTTACCCTCCGGTCATCCCTACCCCACCACTCCATCCGGGTATGTGACGTAGAGCACACCTATGTATGGTGGAATTTTTAGGGGACTCACCTCCACCTCCACGGCGCCATTTAATAACCCCCGGGTTGCCCTACTTTGTCCACCAGGAATTGAACACGTTCGAGAATCCTCTGACCTGCAAGGACTCTGGACCATCTGAATTCACGGGAATGGGCGGAGAGGGGAGAGGGCGGGGGTCTCTGTTCTCTATTGATAAGGGCTCTGGATATCTCCATATGGGCAGGCCAATACGGGACCGGAGAGAAGGCAGCACAGTCCATCTCTCGACAGGCCAGACACTCGGCACCAGTGCACCCCTGCTCTACCCCGTGCGTGTCCGTCTCCAGGGCTGTGGGGACAGGGCTGGACCGAGGAGATCAGGGCAGGGGAGATAGGCCAGGAGAGAGGCGTACAGAGGTTTCCCCTGGTCAGGCATGGCAGCGGACAGGGCCGCTGCACACCAGGCAGACAGGGGAGGCAACTTCACTAGAGAGTCCTACGCAAGGTGCCTGGTGGGGTGTTGAGGGGTAGTCAGGCCACGTTTCCGCAGGTTAGAGTCTTGGCTAGTCACGTTGCCTTCTAAGCGCTTGGCCGCAGGTTCGAGTCCTGCCGGGGGCGCCCACTCCCCGCCCTCCTCCGGGAGGGCATTTTTGCTGGTCAGACGCTATCCGGGAGCCCGACAGAAAGTCCCGGACCCCCTCCCGTCGCCGAGGGCGGGATTCCGAGGCTGTACGGCTGTCAGCGGGTTTCTGCGGGTCGCCGTGTCGAATACGTGTCGAAGTTTTCGGCGCCCCTCAGGGCATCTTCGGAGCAGTTCCGAGCGAGTCGGCGCGCTGCTCGTCGGAAGGCTTCGGCAGATCCCCAGCGGCTTCGAGCCGCCGTTTCAGGTCAGGAAGCTGCCCGTCGATCCACCGGGCATAAGTGGCGAGCAGCACGGGCACGCTGTTGCCGACCCACTCGGCGACCTGAGCGGCCGGTATGCCGTCATTGAGCCACTTGGTGAGACGCGTATGGCGGTTGTCGTAGACCCGCTTGCCGGTCGGCGAGTCGAAGGCGTGCGAGGGCAGCACGGCTTGCCGGGCGCCGCGCCAGGCGTGACGGATGACGGATGACGGATGACGGATGACGGATCCTGCGAGGATGCCGCCGTTCTCGCCCTGAAAGAGGAGATCACCGGGCTTCAGCCGCTCGTCCTCGATGTGCTGCCGCAGGACGCGGGTCAGGGCGGGGTGCCCAGGCACCGTACGCGTGTCTCCCTCGGCCCGGCCCTTGAGGTCGCGCCGTTCATGGATCTCCCCCGTGTCGGTCCACTGCTTGCCGACTTCCAGCGCGACGGTGTGGATCACCAGTTCGCACCACTGGTCGGCGGCATCGACGGCCGGCAACCTCACGTCCGCCACGCACATGGCCACGGCCTCTTCCGGACGTGGCCCGCAGTAGTACAGCGTCGCGAAGAACACGTGCGGCCGCTCGCCGCTCCGGGACCGCTTCCGGATGCACTGGGACCTCGGCGGCAAGAACCTCTCAAGCTCCTGCACAGCCTTCGTGGACGGGTTCGCCACCACCGCCCACGACACGGTTCGCATCCTCGACGCCCACAGCGACACCGTCTCCATCAGGTTGGAGGCCACGCAGACCGACGGCTCACTTCGGATCTTCGAAGGCACCTACACGGTCCACCGCGGCACGATCGTCGCGGCTGACGTACGCGACGTGACCGGGCCGGAGCCGCAACCCAGCGAATCCTCCCCCAGTACGAAAACTGCGACGAGGCACGAGCAGCGGGCGCCGCACCCCTCTATCAGGGCGAGCCTGGCTACGCGCCACATCTCGACCGAGACGGCGATGGCGTGGCCTGCGAACCGTATCCACCGTGACTCACAGGCGCTCACCGTCCAAAGCCGCCCGACGGCCCTCCGGCCAGACCAGCAGATCGGTGAGCGCACCACCACCCGCACCAGATCGAGCGGGGAACAGCGGGGAATCACCGTGAAGGAAGCCAAGCCGATGAGGCATCAGCAGCCGTTCGCCCAGGTCCGCTCCCCAACAGGCCCCAGAAACCCGCAGCTTCCCAAACTGAGGGCTCAGGCACCGTCGTCACGGTGCTGCCGTCGTGGCCTGCTCTGTTCGACGGCACCGACATACGACCACCATCCGCGGCACGAGCCCACGACCCCTGACCAGCAAAAACCCAGCTCACCAAGACCCCTACACCTGTGGGTTGTCCGCTGGTAGGGCGCTCGTTGCTGTGCTGAGGCCGTCTCTAAGCGTCTGTGCTGGGGCCGTCTCTAGGCGTCAAGGTCCTGCACGGATCGACGATCCACGAGCCTCACGGTCACGCGCCGCGCAAGAGGCTGAATCACCGGCAGCGACAGACACAGGACATTCTGGATCACCCAGGAGACGGCCGATGGTCCCTTTGTCGCCCGTGCGGTGCATTCTTCCGCCCTCGCCCTCAGGAGCGCTCACCTGCGTAAATGATCAAGAAGTACGTCGGCTGGGTCTGGCCGGATGGACCATCCGTCCGTATGACGTGTTGCAGCCCTGACGACCCGTCGGTTTCATCGTGAACGGAGAACAACACGGTGCCGCGCACTCCTGCCGGCCACTGCTTCCTGGGAGGAACTTCATGCGTTTCAAGTGCGTAGGCGCCGGCATCGGACTGGTTCTCGGTGCCGTCGGTCTCTCGAGCCCGGCCGCAGCAGCCGCGAACGGCCCCATCGGTGATCCAGGAATGCACATCAGCCCGAGACACGCCGCCCCGGGCTCCACCGTCACGGTCAGCACCAGAGCCTGCGGCTCGGAGACGTATGGGAAGGGCGAGTCTGAGGCAGGAGGCAAGTTTCACCTCTTCCCAGGCGACCAGCAGGGTGTACTGACCGGCGAGTTCAAGGTGCCGGACGACACCGAGGCCGGCAGTTACACCATCACCCTGAAGTGCCCGCCGCGAGTCAAGATCACGGGTACGTACTGGGTCGGCACCGGCAATCCCAGCGGAGCGATCGACGCAGGCTTCGGGGTGGCGAAGGACAAGGGCACGCAACTCGCCCTCGGGGCGGTTCTGCTCGCCGGAGCCGCCGCCGGAGGCGCGCTCAAGAGGCGCCGCCGCCCGGCCGGTGCCCGCGCTAGGCGCTCTGCCCTGCCAGCCCAGCCTCAGGGCCCGTGTCGGTCCGGGGCTCGAGGATAACCCCGCTTTCACTCACTTCGGCCGCGAAGCGGAGGCTCCACAGCGATGGAACCCGGATACGAGCCCGCCGGTCCTTCTCCCTTCTTCACCCCTTCCACCAAGTTTCTCGCCTGCGCTCTCCTGGCGGGCATGGCACTGGTGATCACGGCGCTCCGGAGCGAAGAGCCTCCGCAACCGTCGGCCGCGCAGTCCTTCTCCTCCTCCGTACGCCCCGTCCCCAGCAGCACCGCCTCGGCCCGGTACCCCTCTGCGCTGGCCCTGCCCCCGTCGGCTCCGGTCCGGCTGCAAATCCCCGCCATCGGCGTGAATGCCCCAATGACGGAACTGACCCTCGACGAGACCGGAGCACTGCGCCCACCCTCGGTCAAGATGCCCGGCTTCGCCGGATGGTACGGCGCCGGCACGACTCCCGGCTCAATGGGGACAGCCGTCACGACGGGACATGTCGACACGCCGAATGGCCCCGGGGTCTTCTACCGCCTCGGAGCACTGGCCAAGGGCGACACCATCAAGATCATGAGGGCAGACCGGCGGACAGCCGTTTTCACGGTCGACGCTGTGGAGCTCTACGACAAGGAGGCGTTTCCGGATGAGAAGGTCTACGGCAGCTCCTACCGGCCCGAACTACGCGTGATCACCTGTGGGGGTCAATACGCCGAGGAAACCGGCTACCAGGGAAATATCGTGGTCTACGCGACGCTGACCGCAGCGGGGAACGATGGCAGTGCCGCTGAGCAGGCTGAGGTTCGTCCGACCCGGCCTCCGCCTCCACCTCCGGGAACGCCTTCGCGGTGAGCTCGCGCATCGCGCGGGTCTTCCGCTCCACCGGAAGTCTGCTGGAGCACCAGTGGCGGGTGCGTTCGCGGCCGACCGACGGCGTTGAGGCAGGTCTCCCCAGCCGTGTGAGCGGTGGCGGGAGCCGTTGTCGGACAGCAGCCGCTCGACCGTGATCCCGCACTCGGTGAAGACGCCGTGGGCCCACTGTCAGTTCATCGGCAGCCCCTTGGGCGACGCGGTTGTCACCGCCCCTCCGCCGTCGCGCGCGAAGCGGAGCCAGGACGGATCAAACCCGTGGGCGGCCCGTCCACAGGCGGTCGTGCCTGCTACACGTAGCGGTAGACCGCGCTGTGATCCTCCAGTTCGTCCGGAGTCACGTCCCACGGCGGCATCCTCTCGTGCCGCGCGACGATCCTGCCGTACTGAGCGTCCCTCGGGCCGGGGGGCTTCGCGGGGAGATAGCGGGCTTTCCGGTGCCGTCGCTGCCAGCGGGACCACACCAGGTCGACGAAGGCGTGGTGCATCCAGAAGACGGGGTCGTTGACGGAGGCACCGCTCACCATGTGGCCGCCGACCCACCGGTGGACCCGGTTGTGGTTGCGCCAGGACACGGCGCCGCGCCCCGGCCCCCACCCCTCCAGCTTGTTGCGGAACCCCTTGGCCGACCTGGAGTTCCAGGGGGCCGTGTCGTAGACCGGGTCCGCGAGGGCGTCCTCCACGTCCCTGGCCGTGGGCAGAGCCATCGGGTCCCGTGGACGGCCCAGGTCCCGCATGAGGTACTCGACGTCGGTGATCCCCTCCTTGATGGTCCACCGGCCGTGGCGATAGGCGAAGGGACCGGTCATGACCTGCCGGTCGGAACGCCGACCGGTGCCACCGAGAAGGTCCTCGGTCCACGGCACGGCCGTCGAGGCACGGTCGCGTGTCCAGTCCCAGTACGGCACGGTCACCGACTCGTCCACGCGGCGCAGCGCCCTCTCCATGTCCAGCACGAACCTGCGGTGCCAGGGCAGGAAGGAGGGTGCCATGTGGGCCGTGCGCCGGCCGTTCTCGCCGTCGGGAAGGAAGTACTCGATGTGCATACGGACGAACTCGTCGTACTCACCACGGCGTTTGACCTCGATCAGCGCGGCGACGAACCGGCGCCGCTCGGCACGGGTGAGTGTGCCGACGTCCCTACGCGTGTACACCATTTCGGTGATCCCCTTCGATTCCCTGACCGCCGCTCGGCGTACCGCCGTCGTCCGTACGGCTACCGATTCCGCTTGGCGCGCCCAAGCGCGCGGTGGGGCCGAGTTCGTCCACTGCGGCGCGCGCCGCGGCGAGTGGCGTCGGATACGACTGGTAGTGGTCGACCATGGTCATCCAGCTGCCGTCGACGCGGCGCATGAGGTGCAGCGGCCGCCCGTCCACGGTGACGTGCCATCCGCCGGAGGCGTCGTCGCCCAACAGCCCGCCGTCGTCCGCGACGACGACGATGGTCCGTCCGCGATACCTCTCCCGGAAGCATGCTCTCTCCGCCCCGGTCGTCCCCGATGCCACCAAGAACGGAGCGAGTGCCACCCCGGCCACTGACGCGGACACCCCCCGCAGCATGTGCCTCCGCCCGACGAACTCCGTGGTGTCGACGGCGAGCGACGAGCAACCGGCCGCGGTGTCCACTGACTCGGTCACCGCTTTTCCGGGACTCGGTCGGATCCTCATTCTGGACCTCATACTCGACTTGCACGTCGGCATCAAAATCCTCCACCACATCCAAGGATCCCCGAATTCCTCACACATCACCTGAACAAGAAATTTCAGCACCGGGATTTCAGGCAAACGGGCAACACGGAGGCCGACACCGCACACGCGGAATCGGCCTCTGTGGAGCAACCACCGGGAAATGCCTGAAACGCCGGGTCAAGACGCGGCCAGCATCGCGGCCGGGGACGTTCTCACTGTCTACTGCGGCAGACCGCCCAGCAGCGTGGTGCCGTTACCCAGGGCGGTGGACGTGCGTTCAACCGTGGTCAGCAGCGCCCCCCTCTTCTTCCCCTTCCTCTTGCCGTCCAGCGCGCCTGCCTTCAGCGACTGCGCCTGGCCGGGGTCCTTGTCGAGCGTCCTCATCGCCTTGTTGAAGCTCGGGTGCACCACCTCGGTGGCGTTCTGGGCGAACGCGGGCGCGGCGGCACCGGCGATGATCAGGGACCCGGTAACGACGGCAGCGGCTTTCAGCGACTTCATGCGCGTTCCTTCCTTCGGCAAACTGGGCAGCAGGGGCGGACTCTGACATTCAGCACAACGAGCGCCGACCGGTCTGGAAACCCGCGTGCGGGAGATCGCCGAGTACTCATATGAAACCTCTGAAGGATTTGCCTCCGAAAGCCGGGAGGGTCCACCAGAAAGATCGGAAACCTACGCCGACGCGGTTCGACCAGCGGCCCTCACCCGCGCCACCGAGCCTGCCGCCCCGCCTCCCCGCCGACCCGTCGACCCGTCGACCCGTCGAGGCCTACGGACGCGACACACGTAGCCGCGGACCATGCGCCTGGGGCCCGCCTTCAAGCGGCGCGGTCACTCGGCGGGGTGCCCGACGTCGCGTCAGACGCGGCTCGTTCCGGAGGCTACGGCCGGTGAAGGGAAACCAGAAAGCCCCCTACTTCACCAATCCGACACACTTGCACCGTTTGATTAGTTTATGACCACTGACGGCTAGAGTTGCGCACGCCTGGACGCGTCCCCACAGCACGCCCATGCCTTCTCCCTCCCTCTGGCACTTTCGCCTTCCCGAAAGGACAGCGCCGGTCATGCGCAACTCCCTAGCCCTTTTGCTGCGCCGCACGACGGTGGGCGCACTCGCACTCGCCGGGATGTGGGCACCCCCCACCGGCGCCCTGGCGGCCGCGCCTGTCACAGCCTCCGCGCGGGAGGCCGGCAGCATCCCCTTCACCCAGCGGTACCGCGCCCTCCAGCACGGCGGGATCGTCCGCGCGGCCAACGTCTCCATCACCTGCCGTACACCACGGTCGAACGACCGGTTCTCGCCGTCCACAGCACCTTCCTGCCCAACCGCCCGGAAGGGCGCGACCGGGGTGAACGGTGACTTCGACATGACGTACGTCGACGTCGACAAGGACCCGAACACCTACAACTCCTCCCGCGCGGAGGTCCTCGTACCCAAGGGCTCGCGGGTCAGCTACGCACGGCTGTACTGGGGCGGCAACCTGCGCGTCGGCGAACAGAAGCCGCCCAAGGACAATGGACGGGTGCTGGTCGCCGAACCAGGCGGTGAGTACAAGGAGGTCCTCGCGGACACGGTCGTCGGCCACCGTGTGGCGCACGGTGCGGACGCTTTCCAGGCCTCGGCAGACGTCACGAGACTGGTGCGGAAGAGCGGGCCCGGTCTGTACACCGTGGCACAGGTCAATGTCGCGATGGGGAGGTCGACGGCCGGCGCGTGGGGTGGCTGGACGCTGGTGGTGGCGTACGAGAACCTGAAGCAGCCGTTGCGTCACCTCGCCGTCTGGGACGGCTTCAACGCGCTGAAGTCCGGTGCGAGGCAGGATGTCCGGCTGCGCGGGATGCGTTTCCCGGCGGGCGCGGGCGGCCGAGCGGGCCTGGTGACGTACGACGGCGACCATGGCGCGACCGGCGACACCTTCACCCTCACGACCACCCGCGCACCCCGACGCACCAAGGCCACCGCCCTCACCAACTCCGCCAATCCCCGCAACGACGTCCTGAACTCCACGATCAGTGAACCGGGAGCGTCGAAGCCGAAGCGGGTGCCGGCGTACGCCCCCACCCTCGGCTACGACTCCGATGTGTTCGATCTCGGAACGGGCCTGCGCCGCGGTGGCGATCAGTTGGCCTTCCGAGTCGTGTCACAGCGGGACCGGGTCTGGGCCGGCGTTCTCTTCGTCGCCGTCGACGCCCAGCGGTAAGGCGCCTCCTCCCGTCCCGAGCGTCCCGCGAGCGAGGAGATGACACATGCACACGTCAACAACTGACCCTCGGCCGCGGGTCCTGCACCTCACTCAGCCCGTGGAAGGCGGAGTCGCCCGCGTCGTGACGGACCTGGTGCGGGCGCAGCTCACGGCCGGCCTGGCCGTCACGGTGGCCTGCCCCGACGGGGCACTCACCACACGCCTCCGGCAACTGGGGGCGGACGTACGGCACTGGCACGCGACGCGGTCACCGGGTCCGTCGCTCGTGCGGGAGGTACGACATCTCGCCCGCGTGATCGATGACGTGCGCCCTCATCTCGTGCACGCGCACAGCGCGAAGGCCGGGCTCGCCGGACGGCTCGCCGTCCGGGGGCGGATCCCCACCGTGTTCCAGCCGCACGCCTGGTCGTTCGAGGCCACTGGAGGGGCCGCCTCAGCGCTCGCGCGGGTCTGGGAGCGGTGGGGGGCACGTTGGGCCTCCCAGGTGGTGTGCGTGAGTGAGGCGGAACGCATGACCGGCATGCACGCCGGGATCAGGGGACCGTGGAGCGTCATCCCCAACGGTGTCGACCTACAGCGCTTCCGCCCCGCGTCCGCCGGTACCGTACGGGCCGGGCTGAGGCCGTTGCGCGATGTCGATCCCGCCGCGCCGCTCGTGGTCTGTGTGGGGCGGCTGTGCCGGCAGAAGGGCCAGGCCGTACTGCTGAGAGCGTGGAGTTCCGTGGCCCGGCGGGTGCCCGACGCGCGTCTCGTCCTGGTCGGCGACGGGCCGGACCGCGACCGGCTTCGGGCGTACGCGCCGAGATCCGTGCTTTTCACGGGCGCGGTCGCCGACGTCGTCCCCTGGTACCAGGCCGCGGATCTCGTCGTTCTGCCGTCCCGTTGGGAGGGCATGGCGCTGGCCCCGCTGGAAGCGATGGCCTGCGGTCGGCCGGTGGTGGTCACAGACGTCGACGGAGCCCGCGAGAGCCTGCCCCTCTCCCTCGCGCCCCACTGCCTGGTCCCGCCAGAGAACCCGGCGACGCTGGCCAGGGCCCTTACCGAACTTCTGCTCGACCCGCCGCTGCGCGCATCACTCGGCCGCCAGGGGCTCCAGTACGTCCTGTCCTCGCACGATGTGCGGCACACCGCCGAGGCGGTCACGGACGTCTACCGCCATCTGATCGGCGTGCGACCCGATCCCCGCGTCGCACCCCCGCAGCATAGGGAGTCCATCCACCCGTGACCGCGCACAGCACCATCTCCTCCCCCGCCACACACCCCCGCGAACACGGATCCCCGCCCTTCTCGGTCATGCCGTCGCGCGGGGCCGTCCCGAGTGCCCCACGCCCCGTCGGCAGGCCGCGGCCCCCGGGGGCGGCGTCACCGGTATCGCTGCTCGTCGCGGACGGCGCGGCCGCCCTGCTGGGTGCCCTGACACTGACCGGGCCTCAGCTCCATCCGCCCGCCCTGGCCTTGCTGGCCGCGTTGGTGCTGCTGCGTCCGCATCGTACGCGCCCGCCGCTACCGGGCGTCCTCGACGAACTGCCCGCCATCTGTGGCCGCATCGCGGTCGCCTGGCTGGCGCTCGCCGCGCTGACGGCGGCCTACCGGCCGGAGCACGCATTGTCCGCCCGTACCCTGCTGGTGGGCTTCGCCGTGCAGGCCGCGGCGAGTTGCGCGCTACGCGGCATGGTGCACACGTGGTGCCGCTCCGCGCTGCTGCGCAACCCCGGCGCGACACTCGTCATCGGCCCGGCGGCGACCGCGCAGCGCGTGGCCGCCGCCGTGCTGCGCCACCCCCGATGCGGGCTACGGCCGGTGGGAATCGTGGCCGAACAGCAGGACGGCGCCGGGGACCTGCCGGTTCTGACCACCCGTGAAGAGGTCGCGAGGGCGGTCGTCCAGAACGGCGTTCGGGCGGCGTTGGCCGTCGACCCCTCCGTACGGTTCCAGCAGGGACCGCTGCTGAGCGCGCTGGCCGATTGGGGCTGCACGGTGTGGGAGGTGGACGCGGACTCTCCGTCGTACGCGACGAAGGACCGACTGGCCGGGTTCTCCTGCCGGCTTCTGCAGAGGTCCACGACGCCACTCGCCAGCGCGGGCAAACGAGCGTTCGACATCCTCGTGTCGGCGACGCTACTTCTGCTGGTCAGTCCCCTGTTGCTGGTGTGCGCGGTGGCACTGCGGATCACCGACGGGCCGGGGGTGGTGTTCCGGCAGGAGCGCATCGGCAAGGACGGAAAGCCGTTCACGCTGTTGAAGTTCCGCACCCACCGTCCCCTCGACGAACACGAGGCGGCGACCCGGTGGAGCGTGGCGAACGAACGCGAGATGCGCGGTTTCTGCCGCATGCTCCGGCGCACCTCGCTCGATGAGCTCCTCCAGTTGTGGAACGTGCTGCGGGGCGACATGAGTCTGGTCGGGCCTCGGCCCGAGCGCCCCTACTTCGTCGGACAGTTCAGCGAGTCCTACCCCGGCTACGCGGCTCGCCACCGTATGCGGACCGGCCTCACCGGCCTCGCCCAGATCCATGGACTGCGCGGCGACACGTCCATCGAGGACCGCTTCCGGTTCGACAACGTCTACATCGACAACTGGTCGCTGTGGCAGGACGTGTGCATCCTGTTGCGCACCGTGGGCACGCTGACGCGCCCGACAGGAAGCTGAGCGCATGAGCCTCGCAGTCACACCGCTCGTGCGCCGCGGCGCCGCCCTGACGCCGGTCCTTACCGTGGTGGCCGTGCTCGCCCTGCTGGCCCTGCCACTCGACCCGCGCAGCGAGGGCGGCCCTGGTCCAGCCGACGCGATGTCCGCATTCCTGGTGCTCTTCTGTGTGGTCCGCCTCGTACGCGACCGGCGACGCCCCTTGCCACGTGCGGCCGCCGTGGTGCTGGGCCTGCCGGTCCTCGGCCTGGCCGTCGCTGCCCTGGGGGCATACTCACCCGAGGCCGGGATCACCGGCATGGGCCGGTATCTGCAGATCTTCGTGCTCGTCCCGGCGGCGGTCCTGCTGTTGATCCGCAGCCAGGGCGACTTCCGGCTGCTGGCCTGGTCGTTCGTGGCGCTCGCGGGCTGGCAGGGCGCCGTCGGAGTGCACCAGTACGTCACCCGGACCGGCGCCTCCTTCCAGGGCGAGCAGATCCGGGCGGTCGGCACGTTCGGGCCGCAGGACGTGATGGGGATGGCGACGGTGGTGGGCGTCGGCCTCGTGTGCGCGTTCGCCCTCGCGCTCGGGCGGACGTCCGTACGAGAACGGGCAGTCGCCTTCGCGTGCGCGTTGGCGCTGCTGCTGCCGCTCGCGCTGTCCTTCAGCCGGGGCGCGTGGATCGCGACGGCTGTGACCTGCACCGTGCAGCTGGCCCTGACCGGGTTGCGGCGCGCGCTCAAGGTGGCTGCGGCCGTAGTCGCGGCGGGCGTGGTCCTGGTGGGCGGTCTCGGTGTCGGCACAACGCTGCTGGAGGAACGGATCAACAGCATCGCGCAGGTCGCCGACGCCCCCGACCAGTCCGTCGCCGACCGGTACGCGCTGTGGGCGGCCGCGACCGACATGTGGCGCGAACACTCCCTGACCGGCGTCGGGTTGAAAGGGTTTCCCGAGTACCGGGACGCGTACGCCTCGCTGACGCTGTCGTCGGGCAGCGACACCGACGGCGCGGGGGCCGCGTACCGGAGGCAGCCACTGCTGTCACCGCACAGCATGTACCTGCTGGTGCTGAGCGAGCAGGGCCTGCTCGGGCTGATGGCGTTCGCCGGGAGCTGGCTGACGCTGCTGGTGTGTGCGCTGCGGGCGACCGTGCGGGCACGCGCGTCGGGGCCGCACGGCATCGACTGCGGGCTGGTCGCCTGCGGACTGCTGGTCTGGCAGCTCACCGACTTCGCGTACGCCGACATCGGCGGCCCCTCCACCGTGCTGGCCGCCGTGGCCCTCGGGATGGTGGCGTGGTGGGCGCTGGCCGGGAACGGCAAGGCGCAGGCCGCCCCAGCGGTTCCGCTACCCGCGAACGCGCCTGAAAGCGTGACGCGATGTCCATGACGCCGCAGACTCCGCATGCGCCCGTTTCCGGGACCGACACGGCGACCGTACCCGCGGCGCGGGCAGCCACGCAGGACGTGGCCGGCACCGTCTCCCCTGCGGCCTCCGGGAAGTTCATCGCGAGGGCCACCCTGATCACGGCGTCGCTGTCGGTCGCCGGGGCGCTGCTCGGTCTGGTGCGGGATCAGACACTGGCCCAGCTCTTCGGAGCGGGCATCGAGACGGACGCCTTTCTGGTCGCGTGGACCGTACCGGAGTTCGCCGCCACGCTCCTCATCGAGGACGGCCTGGCCATCGCGATGATCCCGGCTTTCAGCCTGGCCCTGGCCCGGCGCGCCCAGGGTGCCTCCGGCGACCCGGTCCGCTCCCTCGTCACCGGCACCCTGCCCCGCCTGTGCCTCGGCTTCGTCGCCGTGTCCGCGCTGATCATCGTAGGAGCCCGCTACCTGGTCGAGGCACTGGCGCCCGGCCTCCCCGACCCGGGTCTCGCCGCCGACTGCACCCGGCTGACAGCGACCTGTGTACTGAGCTTCGGGCTCGCCGGGTACTGCAGCGCGGCTCTGCGGGCGCACCGTCGCTTCCTGGCCCCCGCCACGATCTACGTGGCGTACAACACCGGCATCATCACCGCGATGTTCCTGCTCGGCGAGCGCTGGGGCGTGCGATCGGCGGCGGCCGGCGTGGCGATGGGCGGCTGCCTGATGGTCGCGGCCCAGCTGCCCTCCCTGCTGCGTCTGTTCAGGGCCCGACGCCCAGCCGCTTCCGGCAGCGACGTCGAAGTACGCCCGATGAACCTCGCCCTGATCAGCAGTGTTCTCATCTTCGCCATGTGCCGCCAGTCCCAGGTACTGATCGAACGCCTCCTCGCCTCCACCCTTCCCGCCGGGGCCATCTCGCACCTCAACTACGCGCAGAAGGTGGCCCAGATCCCGATGACGCTGTCGCTGATGCTGTGCACTGTCACCTTCCCGGTGATCGCGCAGGCGCTCGCCGACGGCGACACCGAACGGGCTCGCGCCCGTGTGGAGCGGGACCTCGCCCTGGCTTGCCGCCTGGTGCTCTTCGGCGCGGCGGCAGTGGTCGCCTGCGCGCCGCAGATCATCGAGATCCTGTTCCAACGAGGGGCGTTCACCGGGCAGGACACGATGGTGACGGCGAGAGTCCTGCGTGTGTACGCCCTCGGGCTCCTCGGCCAGACCCTGGTGGGCGTACTGATCCGCACCTATTTCTCTGCCGGGCGGCCCACCTGGTACCCGATCGGCGCCATGACCGCGGGTGTCATCGCGACCACCTGGATCGGGGTGGCGACCGTGGGCACCTGGGGTGTCCTGGCGATCGCCGCCGCCAACGCCGCCGGCATCACCGTCACGGCCGCCCTGCTGCTCGCCGGCATCACGCACAGGCGTGACGGGCGCGTCAGTCCCGTCGGCGCACCGCGAGCGGGAAGACTCGCGGGACCGAACTCGTTGGTCTCCTCGACCTGGACCGCGGCCCGACGTCGTGCCGCGCAGCTCAGCGGGCAACGCGAGGTCCCCATCCGTACCCGGGATGTGCTGTCCGATCTGGGTAAGCCGCTGCGGGCGGCGGCGCTCGCCACGGCGGCGGGGGCGTTCACCTCCAGCGCGCCGGACTCCCCGGTGCTGGGTTTCGCGGTCGGCTGCGTGACCGTGACCGCCGTTTTCCTCCTCCTCGAACTGGCTCTGGACGCCCAGGGCCGCACATTCGCGCTCCATTCCGTAGGTGCCGTCACTCGGAGGCTGAGGCATGGCCGTTCCAGTTGAACTTGTCGGCACGGACAGACGCCCCGCCGGGCGCCCCCGGCCCGTCCCGTGGGTGGCGATGTACCACTCCGTGGGCGACTGCTCCGACGACCCGTACCGCATCACGGTCACGCCCGAGCGGCTGGAGCGGCAGCTGGCCTGGCTGTGCCGGCACCGGCTGCGCGGTGTGTCCCTGCGCGAACTGGTCGCCGCCCGCGCCCGGGGCAAAGGGCGGCGCCTGGTCGGTCTCACCTTCGACGACGGATACGCCGACTTCCTGGCCAACGCTCTGCCGGCGTTGCGCCACTGGAACTGCGGTGCCACCCTCTTCGTCCTGCCCGCGCGGCTCGGGGGCGTCAACGTCTGGGACTCGCTCGGCCCGCGCAAGCCGCTGCTGTCCGCGGACGGCGTCCGGCAGGTCGCCGACGCGGGCGTGGAGATCGGTTCGCACGGGCTTACGCACATCGATCTCACCAGGGCCGACGACGCCACCTTGACGGCCGAGGTCGCTGACAGCAGGGCACTGCTCACGGAGCTGATCGGTGCTCCGGTCGACGGTTTCTGCTACCCGTACGGCACCATCGACCGCCGCACCGTCGCCGCCGTACGCGAAGCTGGATACGCCTATGCCTGCGCCATCGACCCCGGCCCCCTGACCGGCCCGCACGCCCTCCCCCGTCTGCACATCGGTCAGAACGACACAGCCTGGCGGCTGCACCTCAAACACCGGCTGCACCGGCTGCGCCGACGCCGCGTGGAGGGTGTGTGACATGAAAGCGCTGCACATCATCACCGGTCTCGGCGTCGGCGGTGCCGAACAACAGCTCCGCCTGCTGTTGCGGCACCTCAGCGTCGACTGCGAGGTGGTGACCCTCACCAACCCGGGCGCCGTCGCCGACGGGCTCGCTGCTGACGGAGTGCGCGTGCACCACCTCGGTATGGGCGCCAACCACGACCTGTCCGCGCTCCCCCGCCTCACCCGCCTGATCCGCACCGGTGGCTACGACCTGATCCACACCCACCTCTATCGCGCCTGCGTCTACGGCCGGTTGGCCGCCCGACTCGCCGGCGTCCGGGCCGTGGTCGCCACCGAACATTCCCTCGGCGACTCCCAGATGGAGGGCCGAAGGCTGACGGCAGGCGTCCGCGCGCTCTACCTCGCCAGTGAGCGCCTCGGCTCCGCCACGGTCGCCGTCTCCCCCGCGGTGGCCGACCGTCTCAAACGCTGGGGCGTGCCCTCCCCACGCATCGAGGTCGTTCCCAACGGGATCGACCTGGCTCGTTTCCGCTTCGACGCGTCCCGGCGCCACCACACCCGCCGTCGCCTCGGACTGCCGGAGGACGCCTACGTCGTCGGCGGGATCGGCCGCCTCACCGCGGGCAAGCGCTTCGACGTCCTCATCCGGGCGATGGCCCTGCTGCCGGACGACCACTGGTTGTTGCTGGTCGGTGGCGGCCCGGCGGACAACGTCCTGCGCCGTACCGCCCACGAGGCGGGCGTGGCCGACCGCGTCCTGTTCACCGGCGAGCGCCCCAACGTCCCCGACGCCTCCTCAGGCCCCGACGTGCCCTCGCTCGCGTTCGCCATGGACCTGCTCGCCTCACCGTCCCCGGAGGAAACCTTCGGGCTGGCGGTCGTGGAGGCCCTGGCGGCCGGCCTGCCCGTGCTCTACACATCCTGCCCGGCGATCGAGGTCCTGCCCGCGCAGGCCGCCACCGGTGCCCTACGCGTGCGTGGCGGCCCCGAGGCGTACGCCCGTGCCGTCGCCGCAGTGCGCGCGGCCGGCCCGCGGGCCCGTACGGCTGCGGACGCCGCGCACCACTACAGCATCTCCCACAGCGCTGCCCTACTGATGGACGTGTACACGGCAGCGGTGTCCCACTCCATGCCCCCCTCACTCCAGGAAGCCGGTTCGTCATGACCGACACCCCCACTCGATTCCGTCGGCAGCCCGTCCAGCCGGGCCGAACCGGCCTCCTGCGGCCCTGGTTGCTGCTCGCGACCGGCATGCTCGTCGGTGGCCTGGCCGGCGGTGCCTACGGCGTCCTCAAGGCCCCGACCTACACGGCGACCAGCTATGTCGTCGCCGTACCCATCGAGAACTCCGACCCGGGCTCAGCTCTCGGCTTCGCACAGGCATACGGCCGCACCGCCACGCAGCTCGCGGTGCTCGACGACGCGCAGTCGTCGGCGGGCGTGCCGGCACGAACGCTGCGGCGGAACGTGCGGACCGCCACCTCACCGGACGCGCCGATGATCGCCGTCTCGGCCACCTCCCCACGCCCCGGCCTCGCCTCCGGCATGGCCAACGCCGTCACCCGCGCGCTGACCCGCCACGCGAACAAGACCAAGTACAGCACCCACGTCGAACTCGTCCCGTTCTCAGAGGCGGTGCGGCCGGTGGAGCCGACATCCGCGTCACCGATGGTGACCGGCCTGGTCGGCACGAGCGCGGGCGGCCTGCTGGGCGGCCTGGCGCTGCTCGTCCGGCCGAAGCGGACGGAAAGCGACGGTACCGCCCTCCCCGCGGCGGTGCCCGGCCCGGCCGCAGCCGTCGACGTACGCGGACAGCTGTGACGACGCCGTACACCACGGAACTGGTCACCGACGCGCGGGCCTTCGCCGACGTGGCCCCCGGTTGGGGGCGACTGTACGAGCGGTGCGGCGCGGCGACCCCGTTTCAGCACCACGCCTGGTTGCACTCATGGTGGCTCTCGTACGGCAGGCCCGGCCGGCTGCGGCTTGTGCTCGTGCGCGAGGGCAGCGAACTCGTGGCCGCCGCGCCCTTGATGCTCCGGCGCGGCCCGGTGCCCAGGCTCGTACCACTCGGCGGGGCGATCTCCGACTACGGGGACGTCCTCATCGACGACGAGCGCGCGGACCGGGCGGCCGCCGTGCTGGCCGAGGCGCTGTCGGCCGCGGCCCGCACCGCGCTCATCGACTTCCGCGAGGTGCGGCCGGGCGGAGCGGTCGAGCACGTCTACGAGCGCTGGAGCGGGCCGCGCCACCGGCTCCAGGACTCACTGTGCCTGGAGCTGCCCGCCGTGCCCATGGACGAACTGGTGTCCCGGCTGGCCTCCGGCAAGGCCCAACGGATCCGCGCCAAGCTGCGCAAACTGAGGTCGCTCGGCGTGGAGCGGCACGTCGTACCGTCGGACCGGGTGGGCCCGGCGCTTCAGCGGCTGCTCGAACTCCACCGGCTGCAGTGGCAGGGCCGGAACGTGACGCCGGAACACCTGCAGACACGCTTCTGCGAGCACCTGACGCGCTCAGTGGGGCCGATGGTGAGTTCCGGCGACGCCGTGGTCACCGAGTTCCGGCTCGACGGCGACGTGGTGGCCGTGGACCTGACACTGCTGTCGCCCCGGCTCGCGGGGGGCTACCTGTACGGCGCCCACCCACGCCTGCGGGAACGCAAGGCGGACGTGGCGGTGATGCTCCTCGACGCCTGCACTCAGCACGCGGGTAACGGGAGACTGCACCGGCTGAGCCTGCTGCGCGGCGACGAGCCCTACAAACACCACTGGCGCCCCGACCCCATCACCAACCGGCGTCTGCTGCTGGCCCGGCGGCGCACGGCCCCGCTGATGTCGGCGGTGGTCGGCGACGTGGCCGTGCGGCGGCGGGGCAAGGAGTTTCTGCGTCGCTTCCGATAGCGGCCGCTGGCGGCGGGGCCCGCGCGGGTCCCGCCGCAAGTGGTCGCTATCGAGCCTCCAACCACAAGTCGAGACGCAGGCACAGCCGTCCGTCGAGCCAGTACTCGCCCCAGTCACCGAGGCGTAGCGGCGGGCAGTTCCTGGGGGACGACGGCGTGGTGGACGCGGGCGGCACGGAAGGCGTGGGCAGGGTCGCCGGTTCACCCGTACGGCCGAAAAGGGCGGACCGGTAGACCAGGGAAGATCTGGGATTGTCCGCACACTGCCAGACTCCGTGCGGGCAGTAGTCGGTCAGTGTGTTGTACAACGGCTTGTGCTCGTCGATCCAGGCGAGCATCCTCCGCATGTATTCGGCGTTGTCACCGTTACGGAAGAGTCCCCATTCGGGATAGGAGATGGGCTTGTTATGGGATTTCGCGAAATCCACTTGCGCTTGCAGCCCGTACGGTTCTGTCACCTGCTCGTCGAAGGAAACTCCTCGTGGCTGGTCGTACGAGTCCATTCCGATGATGTCGACCGTGTCGTCCCCGGGGTAGCACTGCGTCCAGGGAACGGCGTCCCGGCCCCGACTCGGTGTGAAGTCGAACCGGAATTCCTGGCCCGGAACCGAACGCATGGTGGTGACGATCCTGTTCCAGTACGACTTCCATGCCGTCGGGTCGGGTCCACAGCGATGGGTGTAGGTCGTGCCGTTCATCTCCCAGCCGAGCACCAGTACCGTGTCCGGCACGTCCAACGCGACCAGCCGCTCGGCGAGTGCGCGGAAGTGATGGTCGAAGTGCCCGGCCGCGCCCTGCCGCAGCAGCGACCTCACCTCGGCGTCGGAGAGACCCTCCTCGTTGCGCTCCTGCATGGGCACGTTGAGGACGAAGATCCGGTCGTCCTTCGCCGTGCGCCAGCGCGCCCACGGCGCGAGGAAACGGTGCGTGCCCTCGATGTTGCTCCAGCGGTCCCCCGGCAGATAGGTGTGGCCGACGCGCAGTTCGGCGCCACCCAGCCACCTGCTGAGTCCCGTCATGGCGTACACGCCCCGGACTCCGGAGTCGAGGAAGGCACCGAAGGCGGGGCGCTCACCGCCGGGCGACGAGGCCGGCGGGGCGGCGGCCGAAGAACTCGACGTGGCCGGCTTCGACAGCGCGGTGAGAGGCGGGGGCGTGAGGCCCGGAGCGACCGCGGATGTCTGCGGTGACTTCGGCGACTGCGGCGCGACGGGTGGGTCGACCGCAGGCAGCGTCGACACAGTCGGCGCCGGGGTGGCCGCCAACGGAGCGGGAGAACCGGCGATGGGCCCCGTCCCCGCCGCGAAGCCGGTGCCGGAGGCCAGCGCGGCCGAAATGGCGACCACCGCCGCGACGACGGCCGGTCGCCTGGTCCGGGCCCGACACTGCTGTAGAACCATGTCTGCTCCGCTCTCCGCACTCCTGCTGTTTTCAGCCTTGGCGTTTCCACTGCCACTGTTGGTTTTCTGTGCCGCTCTCCGCATTACTGACACCCCGCATTACTGACATCCAGTCACATGAAATGACGTGACGCCACTGTGGTTACGACTTTCGAGTGCCTCGCTCGCCCGCACGGGTGAGCCGATCCGAAGGAGTGAGGTCCGTGCAGCTGCTCGACACCCGCGTCCCCGCCGTTCTACTGCGGATCGACCGGAATTTCTTTCACCACGGAACGCTGGGCGCTGTTCGTTCGCTCGGCAGAGCGGGAGTGGAGGTGCATGTGGTCGCCGATTCCACGGCAAGCCCCGTAGCCAGATCACGATTTCTACGGGAGATGCATCCCCCGCCGCCGCCCGGATCGTCCCCACGCGAGATCGCCGCCGCGCTGCGTCGGGTGGCCACCCGGATCAGGCGGCCCGCCGTCCTGGTCCCGATGGACGACGCGAGCGCGGTCGCCGTGGGCCGTATGCGTGAGGAACTCGCGCCCTCCTATCTGCTGCCCTCGCCCGGCACTCTGCCCGAACGCGCTGCCGACAAGGCCGACCTGGCCGCCCTGTGCGCGTCCCTGGACATCGCGCACCCGGTGACCCTGGTCCCGGACAGCCCGGCGGACGCCGCCGAGGCCACCTGGCGGCTGGGACTTCCGCTGGTGGCGAAGTGGAGCCGGCCCTGGCTCGTGCCCGCCGGCAGCACGCTGCGCAGCACGGTGCTGGTGAACTCCTCCCGGCAGGCCCGGGAGCTGTATCTGCGCACCGAGGAGGCCGGCAGCGCACTGCTGCTTCAGGCGTATCTGCCGCCGGGTCCGAACCGCGACTGGTTCTTCCACGGATACGCCGACCGCTCCGGTGCTGTGCGCGCGGGCGGGACGGGCCGCAAGCAACAGGCGTGGCCACGCGGGGCGGGCCTGACCGCCGTCGGCTGTTGGACGGCCAACCCACAGGTACAGGCACTCGCCGAGCGGCTCACCGGTGAGCTCGGCTACCGCGGCATCCTCGACCTCGACTTCCGCCGTTGCGGCGCGACGGGCCTCTACCACCTGCTCGACTTCAACCCGCGCCCCGGCGCCCAGTTCCGGCTGTTCTCCGACTCCGCCGGGCTGGACGTCGTACGCGCCCTGCATCTCGACCTGACACAACGTCCGCTGAAGGCGGCCGCACCACTGTTGGGGCGGTCGTACGTGGTGGAGAACTACGCACCGCTGGCCGCGCTGCGGCCCGCGCCGCGCGGACGCGAAATGGCCTGGCACGCCACGGACGACCCCGCTCCCGGCAGGGCGATGTGGTCCCTTTGGTGCCGCCACGTGCCCCGTCGGCTGCGGGAGCGGCTGCGCGCGGTCCGGTCGGCACCCGAATCGGCACGCGGAGCCCGTCAGGCTGCCGCACAGCCCCTCATCGACGACGAGAAAGCGAGCAGTTGCTGATGTACGACCTGCTGGTGGTGGGCGCAGGCCCATACGGCCTGTCCATCGCGGCGCACGCCGCGTCCGCCGGGCTGAACCTGCGCGTCCTCGGGCGGCCCATGGCGTCCTGGCGGGCCCACATGGCTCGCGGCATGTATCTGAAGTCCGAGCCATGGGCCTCCAACCTCGCCGCCCCTGACGGCCGTTGGCGTCTGGACGCGTACTGCGCGGCCGCTGGGCTCACGGCGCGTCACGCGGAGCCGATCCCGGTGGAGACGTTCGCCGCGTACGGCCTGTGGTTCGCGCGCAACGCCGTGCCCGAGGTCGACGAGCGCATGGTGAGCCGGGTGTCGGCCGGTCCGGTCGGCTTCGAGGCGGTCACCGAGGACGGAGAGGTGCTGCGCGCCCGGACGGTGGCACTGGCGGTCGGCGTCATGCCCTTCACGCAGGTGCCTTCCGTCCTGCGTGGCCTGCGTCCCGCACTCGTCACGCACAGCAGCGACCACCATGACCTCGGCCGTTTCCGCGGCATGGACGTCACGGTGATCGGTGGCGGCCAGGCAGCCCTGGAGACAGCGGCGCTCCTGGCCGAACAGGGCACACGCGTACGGCTGCTGGCGCGGGCGGAACAACTGCGCTGGAACGACGTACCGCCGCCCTTGCGGCGCCTGTGGTGGCAGTCGGCCCGCACCCCGCACAGCGGTCTCGGCTGCGGCTGGCGCAACTGGTTCTACGCCGAGCGTCCGGGCCTCTTCCGTCGCCTCCCCGAGGCGACCCGCACCCGTGTCGCGGCCACGGCGCTGGGGCCGGCGGGTGCCTGGTGGGTGCGGGACCGGGTCGAGCCGGTGGTGGAGACGATGCTCGGCCGCGAGGTCGTCGCGGCCCGTGCGGTGCCGGGCGGCGTACGGCTGGAGACGGTGAGCCGGACCGGGGAGCCGAGCTTCCTGGACACCGAGCACGTGATCGCGGCCACGGGGTTTCGCGCGACCCGCGACCGGCTCGGCCTGCTCTCCGAGGAGTTGCGCGCGAGCCTCACCACGACATCCGACGGGGCCCCCGCTGTCGGCCCGACGTTCGAGTCCTCGTGTCACGGACTGTTCCTGGCAGGCCTGTTGACGGCCTCCACGTTCGGACCCGCCATGCGCTTCGTCCACGGAGCGACCTTCACGGCGACAACGCTCGTACGAGGAGTGCGCCACCGACTGCGCACCGCCGCCCCGCCCGCCCGGGCGATCCCCGTGCCAATGGGACGCAGGCACGCAGAAGCCCCCTGAGAGACGCACCGTCTGCCAAGGGGCTGCCGGGTGCCGGAGATGCTTCCTCCGGCACCCGGAGCGGGACGCTATCGGCCGGACCCCGCCCGGCCTCGTCGATACAGGATGGCGCCGCTCGTCAGCAGCAGCGCGGCCATGCCCGACGCCGCCAGTACCTGCTCACCGGCGCCGGTCTCGGGGAGGGCGGGCGGTCGTGCCGCTGTC
>NZ_LIQX01000207.1 GCF_001418475.1 Streptomyces ossamyceticus
CGGACCCGGCCTGCGAGACCACTCCGCGACCACCGCCCTCGACGCGGACGCGCGGGTACGACCCGATACGCTTCTTCACCTGGAAAGTGCCTCCGACAGGGGCGGGAACAAGGGCCTAGACAATCCTCATTCTCGCTGGTCAGAGGCACTTTCTGCTGTCCTGATCACCTGCTGGACAGCCCACTTCGTGAAAGCACGAGGCTAACGCCCGAACACCCCCAGCGGTTCGATGCCGCCAACGTTCCATGAGAGGCGGGAGCCGAACTCGCGGCCCCGCTTTAGGAGTTCGATCGAGCGGCTCCCCTACGGCCCACGCCGTCATGCCCGTATGGCGCGTGTGATCGCTCAAGGTCGCCTGCGTCCATCGTCGTTGATGTCAGCCGGTGATGTCAGGTTGGATGATCCGATGGAGCGCATTGAGGCCGAGCTGTTCACCGATGGTGGCAACAGCGCAGTGGTTCGCCTGCCGGGCAGACGGTTCCCCGGGGTACTGGTGCAGGGCGACTCCCTTCACATCCTCCGCAGCGACGTGGCCGAGGTGGTCGAGGCATGCGAGCGAGGCGACGTGGATGAAGCTCGGGACTCCGCCGGCCTTCTTCTGGCGAACCTGGATGCTCTGCTGGCGCGGTACGAGGCGGCGTTGAGCGAGCACGAGATGCCGCGGCCGTACTGAGCTGCCGGGCCATCAGCTCGGGAAGCTTGGGTTCTTTGCCGGTAGTTGCTGCCCAGACCTGCGGCGAAGCTGTTGTGAGACGTGGGGGGCCGACTCGTGTTCCCCGCCATTCCCCGTGGTTGCCCGCACGACCTGGCACGGATCTGGTATGACCTCTTCGTCCCGAACTCTCGGCTGGGGGTCATTGAGGTCTGGTGAGTTGGTGAGTCGGCCATTGACGGTCGTTGGCGGGCGGCTGCGGTCGTGGTGGTTGCCGTACTTCGCTGCTGTACAGGTCATGGGGATCAGGGAAGCCGCCCGGCCTCGTGAAGCGCGTCGAAAGCCATCTCGTCGACAGCGGAGACTCGGTCCCGATCGGTGTAGCGGAACCACGCCTTCTCGGCGATCTCCCTCGACGGGGTCAGCTCGCCGCGGTGATCGGCGGTGTAACAGATCATCCGGAAGGGGCCGTGATCCGGATGGCCCTCCCCGATCTCGAACGTGCCGAAGTGCACCATGGAACCAGGGTCGATAGCCGCCCGCAGTTCCTCGTCGATCTCCCGCACCAGGGTCTCGCCGTCGGACTCGCCCGGCTCGCGATGACCGCCAGGGAAGTAGAAGCGATCTCTGCCGTGGCTACGCGTCACCAACACCCGGTCGTCCCGAACCAGGATCCACGCCACCTTCTCCGGCACACCATTACCAGTCGCCATGGCCCTGGACCGTATCGGAAGGCACCATCTTCGTCAGCGCCGTCCAGCCTCAGCCCCGCTGCCGGCGACGTTCACATGAGGAAGCCGTGCCGGCGGGAGCGTAACGCCGAGCTTTGGAGGACGACCGCTTCGTCCCGAAGCAACCTGGGCGGAGGCGCCGCCTTGGGCTGCTGTGCCCTTCGCCTGTACTGATGGTCCGCAGGCGTTCGCGCTCGTCCGCCGTTGTTCGTCGGCGCGGTCACGCAGATGGATACTTACGCCTCTGGTCCAGGGCGATGGTGCCTTGTGGCGGGGGGCCCGAACGAGGTCCGTCTCGTGGCCGTCAGGGGTGCCTGCCTGCCCCACGCGCACGACGCGCGAGTGGCGGCTGGTCGTGATGCACTGGGTTTATGGGAGGTGCGTCATGTCAGGTCGTGCTGGAAAGACCCGCAACATCTTTCTCGTTTGGCTGATCTGGCCGCTGATTACGCTGGGTATCTACCACCTGGTCTGGTATTACAAAGTGAATCGCGAAGCTCGGGATTTTGATCAGCGGATCGAGGTCAATCCGGTGTTGGCCCTTTTGGCTATCACTGTCGGCTGGCTGGTGATCATTCCCCCCTTCGTATCGGTCTACAACACCGGTCTGCGCATTGCCCGTATGCAGCAGTCGGCCGGGATGCAGCGGGACTGCAATCCCTGGATCGGACTCATCCTTTTCATCGTGGCCGGCCTGTACCCGCTCTACTACCAGCACGAGTTGAACCAGATCTGGGCTCACTACCAGATCCCACAAGAGGGCGAGCAGGTTCCTCTCGCAGCCTGACGCGTGCCGTGACACGGCTCCGGAGGCCGCATGGGAGTTGCACGGGACCCGGTGACAGCGAAGCGCGGGAGTCGGTCACCGGCTCCCGCGCTGTGTGTGGTGGTTCTGCCGCTGTCGGGGCGGGTCACCGCCCCTTGCGGAGCCCCTCCGCGCCCTCGGCCCGGTGTTCCGTCACGGCGTCCAGGCGGGCCGTGATCACCAGCGTCCCTTCCTCGACCTGGTAGTCGAGCGGCAGACCCAACGCTCGCATCGCCGCGACCATCCCCGTGTTGGAGGACTGCGTCACGACGTATACGTTCGCGCAGCCGGCGTCGCCCGCCATGGCCACCAGCCGGCGGAGCAACTCGCTGCCGATACCGCGCCGCTGCCAGTCGTCCTCGACGAGCAGCGCGATCTCCGTCTCGTCGCCGTCCCAGAGCAGATGGCCCAGTCCGACGAGGCGTCCCGAGGTGGTCTGCGCGGCGAGCGTCCGCCCGAAACGGGGGCTCAGCAGATGCTTGAGGTACCGGTCCGCGTCGCCGACCGGCCCGTGGTACCGCATGCTCAACGTCCTCGCCGAGCACCGCTCGTGCATGGCCTTCGCGGCGCGCAGATCGCCCGCATCGGCACGGCGCACCGTGATGTCGTTCCCCTCGGGCAGCGTCAGCACGTCCTGACTGCGCGGGATCCGGGGACCGAGCCGCGTGTCCAGCTCCACCAGGGCCCGCGCCCGAGCGAACTCCGTGGGCGTGAACGGCAGATACGGCCGCTCCACCGTGATCGTCCCGCCCTCCGGGGCCCGCAGCCGCATCACCGTGTCCTCCAGGGCCCCCTCGACCGGGGCGCTCTCCTGGACCCGGCCCGAGCCGGGAGCGGTGGCGGGCAGCGAACGGATGGTGCAGCGCCCCAGCAACTGCCGCAGCGCCAGAGGGAGTTCCGCGGCGTCCAGCGCCGTACGGGTCGCCAGGCCGAGCACCCGCGTCGGCGCGTCCACCAGGTCGTGGGCGTCGCCGCGCTCGATCCAGGTCTCGCTGCCGCCCGCGTCGGACACCGACCGGCTGATCTCCGTGGCGGACAGTTCCTCGGGCGCCCGCAGCAGGAACTCGTCCACGGTGCCCTCGGCCAGCGGGTGCGTCTGGAGGCTCAGGATGTCGACCCGGTGGGCCGCCAGCGCCGTGCACAGCGTCGCGAGCGACCCCGGTTCGTCCTTCACGGTCGTCCGCATCCGCCACAGCACCGTCGCCCCGGCCATGGCCCCGGCGCCCGCCGTACCCGCCACGCCCGCCGCGCTTGCCTCGCCCACTCCGGCCGGCCCGGCCTGCCGCTCCGCGGGGAGCGACGGCCGGGCGCCGGTATCGCTCGTGGGCGGCGCGTGACCGTGGCGTCGTGTCCACCACACGTGGAACCCGGCAGCGACCGGAAGGACGGCCGCCGCGACCGCCGACAGCACCGCACCGCCCGGGCCTTGCGCGGTGGAGCCCGCCACCGCGTCGGCCACCGCCGCCGCCGCGAGGAGCGCGGCTAGACCGACCACGGCCCGCCGCCAGTGGCGCACCGGGCGACCGTTCCTCGCCCGCGTCACATCAGACATGTCTGGAGTCATGTGGCCACTGTGAAGGAAGGGTGTTGCGTGATCACGAACGCTTTGTGACTGGCCGGTAAAAGCATCGTTCCGTCCCTTTTGTTGCAGGTTGGACGACCGATGGCGTCGCGGCAGGCCGTACGGCTGGTGGGCCGGATCAGACCGCCAGCGCCGCGCGCAGCCGCCGTGCCTCGGTGACCAGCCGGGACGAGCCCCTCCGGTCCGCCGCCAGATCGAGGTGGGGCAGCTCCCCGCGTGCCCCGGACCGCTCCACGCATTCGGCGGCGACGGCCAGCAGCTCCCCGAGCCCCCGGATCGGCGTGGTGGCCTTGGCCCGGCCCTTGCCGCCGCCCTCGGCCCGGTTCGTGTTCTCGCCTTCCGTATCGCCCTGCTCGTCGGAGAGTTCGGCGAGCAGGTGCGGCAGGGCCGCTCGCAGGACCGCCCAGGCCGTGCCGTACGCGCCGGTGGACGCCGCCGTACGTATCGCCTCGGCGATCCGCAGCGGCTTCACATAGCTGGTCACGGCCAGTCGACCGAGGTCGGCACCGGCCTGCTCGACGTCGAGCTGCCCCCGGGCCGCCAGCACCAGCAGCGCGTCCACGGCGGCGAGCCGGTCCTCCGGCCGCTTGGCGCCCAGCCCGTACACCACGCACAGCCGCACGGCCTCGCCCGCCTCGCCCTCCGCCTCGGCGAGCGTCGGCAGGAACGAGAACCCGGCCCCGGTGTCCTCGATGACGCCCTGCGACAGATCCCGCAGCACGCGTGCCGCCACCAGCTCCGGGCGTCCCGGTACGACCGCGAGCCACTGCCGCCACTCGGAGTCGTCCCAGTGGGAGCAGTACCAGCGGCCCCGGTACTCGGCCAGCGGGCGCCCCAGCCGGCGGACCTCCGGCGGGAAGGACTCACTCTGCAACTCCGGGAGCTCCCTGTACTCCACGAGGAACCTCGGCCCTTCCGTACGGCTGCTCCGCACGGGCTGGGAGGGCACCTCGGTCGCCAGCCACTCCGCCAGCCGGTCGCCTTCCCGGGTGCCCAGCTCCCGCGCGGCCACCGCGGCGGACTCCGACGCGGCCGGATCGGCGCGCCGCACCCGCAGCAGCGCCTGCGCGAAGTCCGACCGGCCGGGCCGGGCCCCGAGCCGCCGATAGGTGTCGAGTCTCGCCACCAGTTCCCCGGGCTCCAGCGAACCCGTGCTCCAGGTGGGTGTGGCCAGCAGGAACGGCAACGGCTCGGTACGGACGCGATGGGCGACCTCCCGCAGCCGGGCGTCGCGGACCCCGGCGAGGCCGCTGTGCACACACCCCCCGGACGTGGGCGCGTCCGAGCGCGCGTCGTGCAGGACGGAGAGGCGGACCCGCTCGAACAGTGACGCGAGGACGATCTCCAGGTCGTGCGGTGAGTCCCGGAAGTACCGGTCGACGTGGGCCGGCTCCATCTCCGCCCACCAACGCCCCGCCACCACCGGACCCAACGCCTCCACGAGTGCCTCACGATCCCGGTGGGCGTGGCGTACGAGACCGTCCAGCGTCCGCTCGAAGGCGCTGATGTCGCCGTCCGAGGCCAGCAGCGCGTTGACCTCCTCGGCGAGTTCGGCGACCGTCTCCGGCGCCGGCACGAGTCGTGTGGGCTCGGGCACGGGAGGGAGCAGCTCCTCGTACGCCTCCGGGGACTCCTCTGCCGCGGAGACACCGAGGACCTGCTGGGCGCGGGTCCGCAGGCCGGGGCTCAGATCGGCTGCCGCGCCGGCGATCTCCTCGCGTGCGGCCTCTTCCTCGTCGGGGATGTCGCCGATGTGCCGTTCGACGAGCTTCAGCGCCCGCTCCTGCACCTCCGTGTCCTCGTGTCCGAACGCCTGGGCGACCACGGGGAGCAGAGCGCCCGCGGTGGACGGGTCCTGCTTGAGGACCTTGCCGAGCAGGATCAGCTGGGAGCGGACGAGCTTCCGCTCGGGGCGGAAGAGCACGGCGCCGGACAACTCGATGAGCCGGCGCGACCCCAGTTCACCGTCCAGGGCGAAGTCGGCGAGGACGGACTGGGCGTGCCCGGCCACCGAGGAGGGGGCGTCCGCGGACAGGGACATCCAGTCCGCGATCCGCTCGCACCGCTCGTCACGGGTGAGGTCGAGCGAGGTCAGCAGGCCGAGGAACACCTTGTTGTCGGCCGTGGAGCCGCCGCCGCGCAGCAGCCGGGACACACAGCCGTCGATGAGGACCTTGCGGTCGAGGAGACCCTCCTCGGCGAGTTGGGTGAGGGCGTAGGTCCAGTTGTCCAGTCCCTCGCCGTACCGCCAGTCGCTGCGGGCGCCGATCTCCGCGATGTCGAACAGGGCGGTGACGAGCTCCGTGAGATGCGGGTCCTTGCGCAGATTGCCGATGACGGTGCCCGCCTTCCAGCGCGCCCGGCCGATGTGCTCCATCCAGCCCCGCACATAGGTCTCGGACGTCGGCACGGCACAGCCCGCGAGCCGCACCAGGCCGGACATCAGCTCGTACGGCACCTGCGCGGTCAGCGGGCGCTCCGCCAGCCGGTGCACCAGGTCGTCGAGCCAGCGCGGCTCACGGTCGCCGAGCACATCGATCAGGACGGGCGTCGGCGCCTGCCGCCAGCGCATGTCGGACCCCGCGATCCAGTCGGCCACCCCCGCCGCGCCCGTCTGACAGGCCGCGCCGGCCGCGTGCAGCGCCGGATACGCGCGCTGGAGGGGCGAGCCCCACGGTTCGGACCGCAGCTTCTTGCGCAGCTCCCTCAACTCGGGCATGCACGTCCGTCGTTCGGTGTCCGTCATGCCGTCCGCCAGGGTGACGACGTCACCCGTGTTTCCCGCTCGTACCGCGTTGACCAGCGTCGTCGCCGTCATCGCACACCCCCCTCGATGCTCGTGCCGCTCGGTTCCCTGTCGATCGTCGTACCGTCCTGCTCACCGGGTGCCGATATCCCCCCGGTCCCCGCGTCCGCGCCCCTGCGGACCATCCGGACGGCCAGCGCGTGCTTGCAAGGGCCCCTGCCCCCGCGGTACTTCGCCCACCACAGGCAGGAACAGCTCAGTGTGCCCCCGTCGTCGCGGACCCGGTGAACATGGCCGTCCTCGGCGGTGACCGTGCCGAGCGAGCCGTCCAGGGAGACCGCCCCGGCGGCGACCAGGCCACGGGCCGAGCGCAGCCGCGGATTGTGCCGCTCGACGCGGTCGGCGTCGTAGGGGAGTTCGCGGTGGAAGTAGGCGGCCTCCGCCGTGTCGTAGCCGACGCGTCCCGAGGTCCCCAACCGGGTCAGTGCCGCCCGTACCCGTTCGGCGGTGAGGCCGGAGGACGCGGCCAGGTCGCCGACGTCGATGCGGGGCTCCCAGGCGAGGAGGACCGAGATCAGCTCCGCGTCCTCGGCAGCCTCGTCGGTGGCGAGGGCCTCCAGCACGCCGCCCTCGCCGGAGAAGCCGCGCGCGGCCTCCGGGGACAGCGTGAGGGTGAGCCGCATACCGGGCAGCTCGACCTCCCACGCGCTCGCCAGGGCCGCTGCCCCGGCGGCCGGCGGGCCGTAGACGCGCAGCGCCGTCGCGTGGCGCAGGACCCGCTGGAGGGCCACCAGCCGCTCCGGGCCGGGCAGACAGACCGCGCCCGGTACCGGTCGCGTCGTCGGGCGCAGGACCCGGCCCGAGGGCACGACCCACTGGGCGCCCCGCGACGCGCCCCGCCCACCACCGCGCGGCAGCGACCGCAGGAACCGTACGGCCTCGGCGGCGGGCAGCTCGGCCCGCAGATCGAAACCGGCGGCGATCACCTGCGCCTCGGCGAAGCCGCGCAGCCAGCGGTCCGGCAACGGCACCTTCTTCTCCACCACCGGGCCGCCCAGCGTGGTCACCGCCAGCTCGTCCGGGCCGACCCGCAGATGCAGCGGATCGTCGGAGCCGACGCGGGACAGCGCCTCGCGCAGCGGGTTGTTGACGTCGACGTTGGTCGTGCCATGGCCGACCTCGCCCCCGTCGAGCCCCGGCTCCAGCACGTCGAGCCGGGCGTACACCCCGCCGCAGCCGGAGAACGACTCGAAGCGCAGCCGGTCCCCGTTGCCCGTCACCACCGGGTCCAGGGAGGCCCGCAGCTGCTGCTGGTGGTAGCGCGCCGCCGCCACGTCGGCGACCGTCAGCAGAGCGGCCGCGGCCACCTGAGGAGAGGTCAGGAAGCCCGCGAAGAACCGCGGATGGTCCTGGAACCCCGTCGGGGTCGCACCCCGGGAGGTCTCCAGTCCCAGCCGGTGTGCGCCCGCCGCGGACTCCAGCACGGAGGGTCGGGTATAGGCCACGGCCTGCAAAGATCGCGTCATGGGAAAACCGTAGGAGCGACCACTGACAACGCGCGATGACCTGCGAAAACGCGGCGGACGGCCCGGTGTTGCCGAGCCGTCCGCCATGTGACCGGGGGCCAGGGTCTCCGCCCCCGCTTCAGGCCGTGCGGGTCACTGTCCCACCAGCCCCGGCTGGAGCGTCTTGGTGTAGAGCACGCTGCCGTCCTGCTCGCGCAGCCGCACCGTCAACTCCCCGCTGTGGCCGTCGATGTCGACCTCGCCGAAGAACTGGTAACCGCCCGCGGGCGACACGTTCGCCGTGGTCGGCGCCTTGATGAAGACCCGCTCGGGACCGAACGTGTTGTCGAGGGAGTTGGCAGGGAAGGCACCGGCGTTGAGCGGCCCGGAGACGAACTCCCAGAACGGCTCGAAGTCGGTGAACGCGGCCCGCGACGGCTGGTAGTGCTGCGCCGAGGTGTAGTGCACGTCGGCCGTCAACCACACCGTCCCGGTGATCTTCTGGTGCTTGATGAAGCGCAGCAGTTCGGCGATCTGCAGCTCACGTCCGAGCGGCGCGCCCGGGTCGCCCTGGGCCACCGCCTCGATGTTCGGCTTCCCGTCGCCGGTGTCCGGCACGACCAGGCCGAGCGGCATGTCGGAGGCGATCACCTTCCACACGGCACGGGAGCGCGACAGTTCCCGCTTCAGCCACCGCAACTGCTCGGCGCCGAGAATGCCCACCGGATCGGTGGTCTGCTTGCCGGGCGAGTTGGCGTCGCGGTATGTCCGCATGTCCAGGACGAACACGTCGAGGAGCGGGCCGTGGCGCATCACCCGGTGCACCCGGCCCTCATGGGAGCCCGGCCGCAGCGTGGAGATGGGGAGATACTCGCTGAAGGCGCGCCGCGCCCGGGACGCGAGTACGTCCACGCTCTTCTCCGTGTAGCGGCCGTCGGTGAGGATCTCTCCCGGGTACCAGTTGTTGATGACCTCGTGGTCGTCCCACTGCACGATCGACGGCACCTGCGCGTTGAACCGCTTCAGGTTCTCGTCCAGCAGGTTGTACCGGAAGTTGCCGCGGAACTCCGCCAGCGTCTCCGCCACCTTGGCCTTCTCCTCGGTGGTGACGTTCCGCCAGGTCCCGCCGCCGGGCAGCGTCGCCGTCGCGGCGATCGGGCCGTCGGCGTAGATAGTGTCCCCGCTGAACAGGAAGAAGTCGGGGTCCAGCCGTCCCATCGCGTCGAAGATGCGGTAGCCGCCGCGGTCCGGGTTGATGCCCCAGCCCTGCCCGGCCAGGTCGCCCGACCACAGGAACCGCACGCCGGAGCGCCGCTTCACCGGCGTCGTACGGAACGTGCCGGTCACCGGCTCGCCGGTGCGGCGCGGGTCGTCCGGGTCGGCGAGGACCACCCGGTAGTGGATCTGCTCACCGGCCGGCAGACCGTGCAGCCGGGTCGTCCCGGTGAAGTCGGTGCCGGCGCCGAGCAGCGGGCCGTGCCACCTGCGGGGGTTGCGGAACGACTCGGTGGCGGACGTCTCCACGATCATGCGCGCCGGCCGGTCCGAGCGCACCCACACGAGACCGGAGTGCGCGGTCACGTCCCCGGCCTGCACACCCCAACCTGCCCGCGGCCGCCCCGACAGGGCGAACGCCGGAGCCGCCGCGAGCGAGCCCGGCAGGGCCAGGGCCGCCGACGCGGCCAGGGAACCGCGCAGCACACTGCGGCGGCCGGGCAGGGAGATCGGCGGACGGTGTGACATGAATGAGCCTCCTGGGACGGATTCGGCCAATGCGCAGTGCCACAAGTACTGGTGCGCCGAGGCGCACGCGGAAACGACAAGTGAACAACTGACCGGGGTTGCGGGGGAAGCACGCCGCGCCACCGGAGCGGGGTGTGTCGCACGGGTCCGGCAGCGCGTGTCGCGCGGTCCGGGAGGGACGAGTCGCGCGGGCCCGAGCCGGACGGGCCCCGCGGGAGCCGGGCGGGCGGCGCGCGTCCGAGCCGGGCGGGCGGCGCAGGGGCGCGGAGTGGTGGCGCGCGGCCTGGGAGGGGT
>NZ_LIQX01000208.1:0-352 GCF_001418475.1 Streptomyces ossamyceticus
TCCTGATCGTCGCGGACGACACGCCACTCGCACGGGCACTCGTCACCCGGCTCACCGCACTCGGCGCACTCGCCGCCCGGGGCGGCCCGGACACCGCACAGCTCGCCGGGCACACCGGCCCGGTCGACGGAGTGCTGCACCTGGGCGCTCTCGCAGGTACGGATCAGCACCTGCTGCCCGCCAAGCTCACCGTGCTCCAGGAACTGCTGCTGCGCGGCCCGCGCCGGCTGCTCTGCCCCCGCCTCCCCGACGACACCAGCGGCATCGACGGCTTCGTGCGCACCGCGGCCCGCGAACACCCCGACACCGTGGTCCGCACCGTGGAGCTCGACCCCGACGAGCCCGCCACCGA
>NZ_LIQX01000208.1:374-7591 GCF_001418475.1 Streptomyces ossamyceticus
GCCCTTGCCGCCGCCGCACGCTGCCGGGTCGAACTGATCGGGCGTACGCCGCTCGACGACGGCACGGGCGGGTACCACGAGCCGGCCCATGCCACCGACCTGCCCGCGCTGCGTGCGGCGCTCGCCGCCCGGGGCGGTCTGAGCATCGCCGAGATCGAGCGCGAAGCGGGCCGCGTCCTGGCCCGCCGCGAGATCGCCGCGACCCTGGCCGAGGTACACGACGCGGGCGGCCGGGCCGGGTACCGGGCACTCGACGTGCGGGACGCGGAGGCCGTGCAACAGGCGGTCAAGGAGACGTACGCGACGTACGGCCGGATCGACGGGGTCGTACACGCCGCCGGAGTGATCGAGGACCGGCTGCTCGCCGAGAAGGACCCCGTCTCCTTCGAACGGGTCTACGGCACCAAGGTGGACGGCGCCCGCGCACTGCTCTCGGCTCTCCGGCGGCTTCCCCAACTGCCCGCCTTCACCGTCATGTTCGGCTCCGTCGCGGCGGTGTACGGCAACCGCGGCCAGGCCGACTACGCCGCCGCCAACGACGCGCTCGCCCGCCTCGGCCGCCTCTGGCGCTCCGACACCGGCAGCCGTACCGTCACCGTGCACTGGGGCCCGTGGGCACCGGTCGGGGCGCACGGCGGCATGGTCGGCCCCGAGCTGGGCCGGGAGTACGCGCGCCGCGGCATCGAGCTGATCGACCCGGAGGAGGGCGTGCTCGCGCTGCTGCGGGAGCTGGCCTGGGGCGAGCCGGAGACCGACGAGGTCGTCCTGACGGCGTCGGGCCGGTGAGCCCCACGATGCGACCGACCGCCCCGCGGCACCGGCAGCCCGTCGCCATCGTCGGCATGGCGGTGACCCTGCCCGGCGCCTGTGACCTGGGCGCGTACTGGCACAACCTCGTCACCGGCGCAGACGCCATCTCCGAGGTGCCCAAGGCCCGCTGGGACGCGGACACCTACTACGACCCGGACGGACGGCGCGGCCTCGACGGCGTCTACTGCCGCCGCGGCGGCTTCGTCGACGGGCTCGACGCGCTCACCGCCTTCGACCCGACCGTCTTCGGACTCATGCCGGACTCCGTGCCCGGCACCGAACCCGACCAGCTGATCGCCCTGCGCACCGCCGCGGCCGCGCTCGCCGACGCGGGGGACGCCGCACTGCCCGAAGACCGCTCCCGGGTCGGTGTCGTGCTCGGCCGCGGCGGTTATCTGAGCGACGGGCTCGCCCGACTCGACCAGCGGATGCGTACGTCCGCCCAACTGGTGCGCACCCTGCACGAGTTGCTGCCCGAGCTGGACGGCGAGCGGCTCGACGCGGTACGGACGGCGTTCACGGCCGCGCTCGGCGGGGAGCAGAGCCCCGAGTCGGTGATCGGCCTGGTGCCCAACTTCGCGGCGTCCCGGGTCGCCAACCGGCTCGATCTGCGTGGCCCCGCCTACACCGTGGACGCGGCCTGCGCCTCCTCGCTCGTCGCACTCGACCAGGCCGTCGGCGCGCTCGCCGCGGGCAGCTGCGACGTGATGCTCGCGGGGGGCGTGCACCACTGCCACGACATCACGCTCTGGTCCGTCTTCAGCCGGCTGCGGGCGCTGTCGCCGTCCCAGCGGATCCGCCCGTTCCACCGGGACGCGGACGGCGTGCTGATGGGCGAGGGCACCGGCGTGGTCGTACTCAAACGGCTCGCGGACGCGCGGCGCGACGGCGACCGGATCTACGCCGTCGTCCGCGGCGTCGGCGTGGCCGGCGACGGCCGGGCCGGCTCCCTGGTCAACCCGGACCCCGGCGGCCAGGCCCGCGCCGTCCGGCTCGCCTGGGCGGCGGCGGGGCTCGACCCGGCGGCACCGGGGTCGCTCGGCCTCCTGGAGGCGCACGGCACCGGTACCCCCGGCGGCGACCGGGCCGAACTGGCCGCGCTGGCCGAGGTGTTCGGGCCGCCGGACCCGGACGCCGGTCCCGACGCCGTCATCGGCTCCGTGAAGTCGATGATCGGCCACACGATGCCGGCGGCGGGTGTGGCGGGCCTCGTCAAGGCGGCCCTGGCGGTGCACCACGGCATGCTCCTGCCGACCCTGCACTGCGACGACCCGCACCCGGCGCTCCGCGTCACCCGCTTCGCTCCGGCCCAGCAGGCCCGGCCCTGGGACGGGGACGTCCGACGTGCCGCGGTCAGCGCCTTCGGCTTCGGCGGGATCAACGCCCACGTCGTCCTGGAGTCGGTACCGGAGCCCGTACCTGCCCCCGCATGGGCGCCTGCCCCGGCGTCGGCTCCTCCCGCACCGGCATCGGCCGTCGCGCCTGCGACCCCGGCACCCGGCGGCCCGGGCGCCGGGCCTGCTGCCTCCGCGGACCGTGCCGAAGTGGCCGAGCCTCCCCGGCTGTTGCGGCTCGCCGCCGCGACCCCGCAGGACCTCGCCGAACTGCTCGACGCCGACGACACCGAACTGCGCGCGGCCGCCGAGGGCGGAGCGAGGGGAGCCGGGGGCGCCCGCGTCGCCGTCCTGGACCCCACCGACCGCCGCCTCGCCCTGGCCCGCAAGGCAGTCGCCCGCGCCCGGACATGGGGCGGCCGGAGCGACGTCTGGTGCGCGCCGCGGCCGGTGCTCGGCACGGGCGGCGGGAAGATCGCCTTCCTCTGCCCAGGGCTGGAGGCCGAGTTCGAGCCGCGGGCCGAGGACGTCGCCCGCCACTTCGGCCTGCCGGCGCCGCACTGGCCGGACGCCCGCGTGGGCGACGTCGCCCGGCACGGCGCGGCCGTCGTCGGCCTCGGCCGGCTGCTCGCCGGAGCGCTCGCCCGGATCGGCGTCCGGCCGGACGCGCTGGCCGGGCACAGTGTGGGGGAATGGACGGCGATGGCGGTCGGCGGGATGTACGCGGACGCCCAGGTCGACGCCTTCCTGCGGGACTTCGACCCGGCCACGCTGCGCGTCCCGGGGCTCGCCTTCGCCGCGTTCGGCACCGATGCGGACCAGGTGGACGCCGAGCTCGCGGCGTACCCGGACGTCGTCGTCTCGCACGACAACGCGCCCCACCAGACCGTCGTCTGCGGGCCTCACGACCAGGTCGAGGCGCTCACCGGGCGGCTGCGCGGCGCGGGAGTGCTCGGTCGGCTGCTGCCCTTCGAGTCCGGCTTCCACACGCCGATGCTCGCCCCGTACCTCACCTCCATCGAGAAGGCCGCGCGCGGCTTCACGCTGCACCCGCCCCGGGTGCCCGTCTGGTCCGCCACGACCGCCGCGCCCTTCCCGGCCGACGAGGCCGCGGCGCGCGCGCTCTTCCTGCGCCACCTGCTCGAACCGGTCCGTTTCCGGCGGCTCACCACGGCCCTGTACGACGCCGGGTTCCGGGCCTTCGTGCAGCTGGGCCAGGGCCAGCTGCCGGCTCTCGTGGACGACACCCTCACCGGCCGCGCGTGCCTGACGCTCAGCGCCAACACGCCCCGGCACAGCGGGCTTTCGCAGCTGTACCGGGTGGCGGCCGGACTCTGGTCGCACGGTGCCGAGCCGGACTTCGCGGCGCTGCGGGCGGGGGCCGCGCCTCGGTCGACGGCGGCGGCTGCCCGTACGGCGGAGACCGAGCCTACGGCGCAGACCGTCCGTACGGCGCAGACCGTCCGTACGGCCGCGGAGATCCCGCGAGCCGCCCCCGTCACAGTCCCCCTCACCCTCGGCTCCGGGCTCGTCTCGCTCGACGCAGCCACCCGGGACCGGCTCCGCAGTACCCTGCGCGCGGCACCCGCACCCGGGCTGGACCGGCTCGCGGCCGTGGCCGCGCGGAGCCCCGTGGCGGCCGAACTGCGCTCGCTGCTCGGCGAGACGGCGGACACGGCAGCGGAACTGGCGGAACTGTTCGCCGTGGCGGCGGCCCCGCGCCGCACCGCGCCCGCGGCGCCGCCCCCCGAGCCCTCGGCGACCGGGGCGGTGCCGCCGCCTGCCGCCACCACCCGCGCCACCACCCTGCGCATCTCCCTCGACACCATGCCGTACCTCGCCGACCACTGTTTCTTCCGGCAGCCCGCGCACTGGCCCGAGATCGCCGACCGCTGGCCCGTGGTGCCCGCCACCACCCTGGTGCAGCACATGATCGACGCCGTGCCCGGCCCGGGGAGGGCCGTGGCCGTGCACGACGCCCGGTTTCTGCAGTGGACCGTCGCCGCCCCGCCCACCGAGGCCACGGTCACGGCCCGGCCCGAGGGACAGGGGCGGTACGCCGTGGAGTTCGGGCGCCACGCCCGCGCCACGGTCGAGACCGCCGACGGGCACGACACAGCGCCCCGACCACGGGCGTGGCGGACGGACGCCCCGGAGAGCCGTCCGGTTGTGTCCGCGCGGCAGATGTACGACGACCGCTGGATGTTCCACGGGCCGCGTTTCCGCGGCGTCACCGAGATCCGCGCGCTCGGCGAGCGGCACGTCCGCGGTGTCCTGACCACCCCGTCCGCGCCCGGCGCGCTCCTCGACAACGTCGGTCAGCTGCTCGGCTACTGGCTGATGGCCACGCACCCCGACCGCACCGTCGTCTTCCCGACGGGCGTCGAGGAGATCCGTTTCCACGGCCCGCCCCCGGAACAGGGCACCGCACTCGACTGCCACATCAGGGTCACCACCGTGACGGACACCGCCCTGGTGGCTGACGCGCAGCTCGCCCGCGACGGCGAGGTCTGGGCCGAGATCCGCGGCTGGCGGGACCGACGCTTCGACTCGCCGCCCGAGGTCGATCCGGTCAAACGATGGCCCGAGCACAACACTCTGTCGGAAACCCAGGAGGGCGGCTGGCAGCTGGTCTTCGAACGCTGGCCCGACCCCGCATCCCGCGAGATATACATGCGCAGCCAGCTCGCGGGCCCTGAGCGCGAGCAGTACGCCGGGCACCCCCCGCGCGGCCGGCGCCCGTGGCTGCTCGGCCGGATCGCCGCCAAGGACGCCGTACGCCGCCACCTGTGGGCGCACGGCGCGGGCCCCGTCTTCCCCGCCGAGATACGGGTCGTCAACGACCCTGGCGGCAGACCGCGCCCCGAGGGCGTACACGGCAGAGAACTCCCGCCTCTGGAACTGTCGCTGGCGCACTGCCAAGAGGCCGCCGTCGCACTCGTCCACCCCGCCGACAGCCCTGGCACCGGCACCGGCGTCGACATCGAGGAGATCGTCGAGCGCCCCGAAACGGCCTACGACGCCATCCTCGCCCCGGACGAGCGGGCGCTCTTCACCGGGCTCGGCGGCGGCCCCGGTTGGCTGACCCGGTTCTGGGCCGCCAAGGAAGCCGCGGCCAAGGCCGAGGGCACCGGACTGGGCGGTCGGCCGCGGGACTTCACGGCGGTCGAGGTCGAAGACGGCGCCCGTGCCCTCACGGTCCGGGCGCCCTCCGGCCGGCTGCGGCGCATCCGGCTCGCCGAGGTGACCAACCCGCCGGGGCTGCCCACCCGTACCTACGCCGTCGCTTGGACCGAGGAGAGCCCGTCATGACCAGCCCCGCCACCACCGGCCCCGCGTACGCCGCCGTCCTCGCCGAGATCACCGACGCGCTGCACACGGTCCTCGACGACCTCGAACTGGACGACACCCCGATCACCTCCGACACCCGCTTCGTGGAGGACCTCGACCTGGAGTCCATCGACCTGGTCACGCTCACCGCCGAGCTGGGCGGGCGCTACGGCGACCGGGTCGACTTCCCCGCCTGGTTCGCCTCGCTCGAACTCTCCGACATCATCGGACTGACCGTCGGACAACTCGTCCAGTACATCGCGGGGTGCCTGCGGTGACCATGATCGAGGCGGGCGGGATCCGGCTGAACGTGGAGCGGCTGAGCGGCGCACCCACCCCGGCACCGGGCCCGCCCCAGACGGTCGTCCTCGTGCACGGCATCGCCACCGACAACCTGACCAGCTACTACTTCACCATCGCGCCCGCGCTCGCCGCAGCCGGACACGACGTCGTGATGTACGACCAGCGCGGCCACGGCCGCAGCTCCCGCCCGCCGCGCGGCTACGGTGTCGAGGACTTCAGCGGCGACCTGGACGCGCTCCTCGACGCCCTCGCCCTGGAAGGGCCCGTCCACCTGGTCGGCAACTCCTTCGGCGGCACCGTCGCCCTCGCCTACGCGCTGCGCCGCCCCGAGCGGGTCTCCGGCATCCTGATGCTCGAGTCCGAGCCGCCGACCGCCGCCTGGGCCAGGAAGATGAGCGGCATCCTGGCCGGCTCCGCCCACCAGCTCCACGACGAGCGCACCCTGCCGTGGATCGAGGAGACCTACGGCCGCCACGAGGCCCGCCTGGTGCGCTGGGCCACCCGGCTGCTGCACGGCACCTCCATCGCCGAGGACATCGCGTCCTGCCCCGTCCCCGCCGAGGAGTCCTGGCAGAGCCTGCACGTGCCGGTCTGCGCGGTGTACGGCGCCACCTCCGACCTGGCCGACACGGCGCCCTGGCTGGAATCGCTGCTGCCCCGCTGCCGCACCCTGACGGTGCCCGGGCACGGGCACTCCGTGCTTGTCGGCACCCCCGAGACGGTCGTCCCGCTGCTGCTCGACTGGCTACGGGACGGCCACCGGGAGCTGGTCGCGACGTGAGCCGCTTCCTGTTCGTCGTGCCGCCCCTGGTCGGGCACGTCAACCCGGCGGTCAGCGTGGCCGCCGAGCTGACCAGATGCGGGCACCGGACCGCCTGGGCCGGACTGCCCGGGTTCGTCGGGGAACTGGCCGGGCCCGACGCCGAGGTGTACCCGTGCGACGTACCCACGCTCCCGGAACGTCCGGGTGCCCTGCGCGGTGCCGCGGCCTTGCGCTTCCTGTGGGAGGAGTTCCTCGTGCCGCTCGCCGGGGCGATGGCGCCCGGTGTGCGCCGCGCGGTCGAGGGGTTCCGGCCCGATGTCGTCGTCGCCGACCAGCAGACCCTCGCCGGTGCCCTCGTCGCCGAGCGCCTCGGGGTGCCGTACGCCACCGCGTCGACCACCCCGGCGGAGTTCAGCGACGCCCTGGACGGCATGCCGAAGGTGGCTCAGTGGACCGCCGGGCTCGTCGCGGAGCTGCGCGCCCGCCTCGGCGACCCGGGGCGCACCCACGATCCGCGCTTCTCCCCCGACCTGGTGCTCTCCTTCACCACCCCCGAACTCGCGGGCCCGGGCCCTCGGCTGCCGCAGCTGCGGTACGTCGGTCCGGCGTTCACCCGGCGCCCGGCGGCCGACTTCCCCTGGGAGTGGCTCGACGAGCGCCGGGCCACCGTCCTGGTC
>NZ_LIQX01000209.1 GCF_001418475.1 Streptomyces ossamyceticus
CCCTCGGCTGGGGCTGGACGTTCGGCACCCTGCTGCTGGTCGTCGCTCTCGGGCTGGTTACCGCCCGCGCTTTGCCGCAGCCGGTCACCCGTCGAACGGCCCTGCTGGCGGCGCCTGTCGCGGTGACGTTGCTGATGTTGTCGCTGCCGGTCCGCAACACGCTCTACCTGGGCCAGACCAGCATCATCCCCGTCCTGCTCGTCCTGGCGGGCTGCTTCGCGGTACGCGGTGAGCGCGTCAGCGGTGTGTTCATAGGGGTGGCCGCCGCCTTCCAGCCGGCCCTGCTGCTGTTCGTGCCGCTGCTGTGGTTCACCGGCCGCCGCCGGGCCGCCGCGAGCACCGGCATCACCTTCGCCGGGGCGACCGTGCTGGCGTGGGCGGTGATGCCGCACGACTCGTACGCCTACTGGGTGCATCATCTGGCGGGTGTGGGGCTGGGTGGCCGGGCGGACGACCTCGCCAACCAGTCGCTGCACGGGGCGCTGTTGCGGCTCGGCCTCGAAGGCCCGGCCGAGATCGCGGTCTTCTTCACGCTGGCCACAGCCGTCGCCGTGTTCGGCATGCGCCGCGCCATCCACTACGCCCGTGACGGGCAGCTGCTGCTCGCGGTCGCGATCACGGGGTGTGTGGTGGTGGCGGTCTCGCCGACGTCGTGGAAGCACCAGTTGCTGTGGGTGCTGCTGGCTGCGGTGGGCCGGGTGGGTAAGAAGGCGTCCTCGCGGTATGTGTGGCCGGTGGCGGTCGTCCTGGTGATGACGCTGCCGGCGAAGATGATGGTGCCGAACGTCGGGGTCCTGTATCCGGTGCGGGACAACGTGGTCCTGCTGGCCGCGCTCGCCTCGGCGCTGGTGGTGCCGTTCCTGTCCCGCACCTCGCCCTACTACCGCCACCCCGTCCCCACCGTGTACGCGCCGAAGACGCAGACCCGCTTCAGCTGGGCGCCGCTGCTGCGCCGGGTCGCCACCCGTCCCAACCTGCTGCTCGAACTGCTGCTGATCCGCGTCACGTACGCCGCCTACCAGCGCACCCGGCTGGAGGCGGCCGGCAGCCGGGCCGTCGCCGAGGAGCACGCCCGGCAGATCCTGACGGTCGAGAAGGCCCTGTTCCTCGACATCGAGCACGCGGTCAACCACGCGGTGGTGCAGGTGGGCTGGCTGCGGGACTTCTTCGACTTCTACTACACGTCGTTCCACTTCGTGGTGCCGCTGACCGTCCTCGGCGTCCTGTACTGGCGCCGTCCCGCGGACTACCGCTGGGCCCGTACCGCGATCGGTTTCACCACGGTCCTCGCGCTCGTCGGGTTCTTCTTCTACCCGCTGGCGCCGCCCCGGCTGATGCCGGGCCTGGGCATCATCGACACCATCCACGGCGTCCAGGACTTCTCCAAGCCCGACTACGGCACACTCACCCAGCTGGCCAACCAGTACGCGGCGATGCCCTCGCTGCACTTCGGCTGGTCCCTGTGGTGCGGGCTCACCATCGCGATCGTCGCGCCCCGCTGGTGGATGAAGGCCCTCGGCCTGCTGCACCCGACGTTCACGCTCGCCGCGATCGTCGCGACCGGCAACCACTGGGTCCTCGACGCGGCCGGCGGAGCCGCCGTCGTCGGCGCGGGCTTCGCCCTCACCCACCTCCTGACAGGACCACGGGCGGCTCCGGGCACGGACGAGGACGACGGGAAGACGGACGACGGGGCCCCGCGGACCGCCACCAGCGGCCCACGCGACCCCGTCCGTGGCTGACCGTCAGCTCCCTCGGCGGCTGACCGTCACCTCCGCCGTCGGCCGACCCTCAGCAGATCCACAGGTCGTAGCGTCAGGGTAACGACGTAGAAGCAGGTCAAGCCGTTGTCGCTACCTCCGGCGGTGGTCGCGCTCACCGCCACCGGACCAGCCACCGCCCCTGCGGGCAGGGTGACGCCGAGCGAAATGTCCGAGAACACCGTCGGGGAGGCCATTCAACCTCCGAACGCCCCTGAGGCGGCCGTGGGCAGATCCGATCCGCTGAGGGTCCTCGCTGCTGGCCTAGGCACCGCCATCGCGCACAGCGGCGGCCCACCTTGAGGGGGACCTTTGCCCTGCCCGCACCGGCGCTGTGTGCAGCGGTTGCCTGGAGTACGGCAGGGAGGCTGGTTCGGCTGTTCAGTCATGCGGCGATCACGTGCTCGGGGCGGAGTCTTTGTCGTTTCATGACAAGAAGGGACACCGGACGGGTGACACCGGGGAGGTAAGTTGTCGGCTATGAGTTCGATCTTCGAACGCGAGCAGCCCGCTCGGCAGTTGGCAGGAAAAGTCGTCGTCGTCACCGGAGCTGCCCGCGGACAGGGCGCGGCCGAGGTTCGGGCGCTGGCCCGAGCCGGTGCCATCGTGGTGGCCACCGATGCGCGTCCCGAGGGTGATGGATGCCGACGGCTCGACATCAGCAGCGAGAGCGGCTGGGACGAACTGGCCGCCGAACTGAAGGACACGTACGGCCACGTCCACGGGCTGGTCAACAACGCGGGGATCATCGAGAGGAAGCGGCTCGACGACGTACGCCCCGAGGACATGGCGCATGTGCAGGCGGTGAACACCACCGGCCCACTGCTGGGCATCCAGCGCCTGTCCCCGCTCATGCCGCCCGGCTCGTCCATCGTGAACATCGGGTCGGCGACCGCCCTCACCGGCTACTACCCCGTCGCCTACACCGCCAGCAAATGGGCACTGCGTGCCGTATCAAAGATCGCAGCCACGGAACTCGGGCCGAAAGGGATCAGGGTCAACACCGTGCTCCCCGGCTATATCGAGACCGAGATGACCGCCCAGGCCACACAGGCCTTTCGTGACGCGACCCTCAAGGAGACACCACTGGGCAGAAGCGGGACGGTCGAAGACATCGCCCCGCTCGTGGTGTTCTTGCTCTCGGAGGAGTCGTCCTTCATCAGCGGTGCGGAGATCGCGGTGGACGGAGGGCTCACGGCGCACGGCGGCGTCAAGTCCATCTCGGACGCTCTGAAGAGTTGAGGAGCTTGAGCGGGCTGATGCCCCGACGGCTTTGACGGGGAAGAAGGGCTGCACCGCTCGCCAGCTTGTGGATGAGGACGTTGGCGATCGCGCGGTTCTGCCGTTTCGGGACTGCCGCACGCTCGGCGGGCGTTGGGGGCACGCTCCCACGACAGGCGGTCAGGAACGGGTCAGTTGAGGTCCACTTCTCCTTGGTGACGTTGCCGCAGTCCCAGATCTGGGCCGGGGTACCACCCGTGTAGGTATTCCTGTCGATGTCCGCGCAGCGGTGAAGGTGAGCCGATTCGGGGTGGCGCCGACTGCGCTACGGGAGTGCGTGAGGTCGCGCGCGCCGAGGCTGGTCGGGAGGTGTCGTGGGCAGAAGTGCCTTCACGTGCTGCCACGCCCCTTCGACGGTGAGCGTGGTGTCGCCCGTCAGCAGGGCCACGCTCAGCCCGTCCATGAGGGCGACCACGCGCTGCGTGAGCGGTTCGACGTCGTCGGTCAGCTCGCCGAGGATCCGGGCGATCGCCTCGCGCCAGGCAGCGTCGAACTCCAACTGAGCCTCCCGTAGAGCAGGCTCGTGCATCACCCGCGGCCACAGCTCGGCCCACAGCAGCCAGCGAGGGTCACCGGCGGTACGAGGGAAGTTGAGCACACACAGACGGTGCAGCCGCTCCTCGGCCGGGCCGCCGGACTCCAGCAGGCGGTCCCGCTGCCCGGCCAGCTCGTCCTCGCTCCAGCGGAGCAGTTCGAGGAGCAGGCCACTCTTGCTGCCGAAGTAGTAATCGGCCTCGCCCGCAGTGTTCTTCATCCACGGCGGCGGCATGTGCCTCGGTGACCTCGACTACGAGCACACAACAGCGGTGAAGATCTGCGAGGAACTCGGCGTACTCGTTGTCTCCTCCGGCTACCGCAAGGCACCCGAACACCCGCACCCGGCACAGGTCAACGACTGCTACGCCGCCCTCTGCTGGATGAGTGACAACGCGACATCACTCGACTTCGACCTGGAACGGCTGGCGATCTTCGGGGGCAGCGCGGGCGGCAATCTGGCCCTCGCCACGGCCTTGAAAGCGCGTGACCTCGCAGGACCCGCCCTCGCCTACATCATGGCCCTCTACCCGATGGTCGACCACCGCCATGCCACCCCCTCCGCGCACCAGATCACGGACACCGGAGTGTGGGACCGAAAGACCAACATCGAAGCCTGGGAGTGGTTCCTCGCCGGACAGACACCTGACGCATACGCCGCCCCACTGCACGCCGAGAACCTGGCCGGGCTACCGCCCACATTCATCGACGTGGGTACTGCCGACGTCTTCCGTGACGAGGACATCGCCCTCGCGCAGCGGCTTCTCGCCTCCGGCGTCCCCACAGAGCTGCACGTCTACCCCGGCGTCTACCACGCCGCGGAACACTACGCACCCGACGCGGAGGCGGCACGCCACATGTGGTCAGTCCGTATCCGAGCCCTCAGCAAAGCCCTCCGCATACAACTCACCCCCACCCCCACCGATACCTCCGCGGACACCGACACCGACACCGACACCGACACCGACACCGACAGCAACGGACACCACAACTGACCACCGCCACCGGCCCGAGGACCGGCCCCCCACACCGGACGAGCGCCTTCCCTGGATGGACTCAAGTCAGACGACGCCGGATGGATCAACAGCAAGCCGTACTCCCCCGCACGGCACGACCACAACCCCAGCGAGCCAGCACACGATCATGGATCGACCCGCCGCCCCGACCACCTGCGGAAGTCGCCCACACGGGAAGTGTGTTGGCGCGAGAGCGGACGGGGTTTCACCGGCTTGCACCGAAGTCCACCGGGTTCCACAGGGCCCCGGAGGACGTGTCAGGCTGCGGCTTCTTGGTGGGCGGCCCTGGATGCAGCCAGGTCCGCCGCTCGCCCGACCGAATGGGCGGAGGCGGCCAGCAGCGGCAGCCGGACGGCCGGGCTGGGGATACGGCCCTGAGCGTGCAACACCCCCTTGATCACGGCGGGGTTCGGCTCGGCGAAGAGCGCGGCGGACAGCCGGGCCAGCTCGGCTCCCAGTCTGCGGGCCGGTCCGGTGGCGTCGCGCTGCCACAGGGAGATGAGCTCGGCGAAGTCTGCGGTACGGACATTGGCCGACGCCAGGATGCCGCCGCGGGCGCCCGCCGCGAGCAGCGGCGAGATGACGGCGTCATCGCCGCCGAGCACGGCGAAGTCCGGGACAGGCGAGCCGAGCAGTTCCATCGCGGCTGCGTCGATCACACCTGTCGCGTACTTGACCCCGACGACCTGTGGCAGGTGGCCGAGCGCGGTCAGCGAGCTGGTGCTGAGGGTCTGCCCGGTGCGGTACGGGATGTCGTAGACGACCAGCGGCAGGCCCCCTTGTTCGGCAAGTGCCGTGAAGTGCGCCAGCGTTCCCGCCTCGCCGGGCCGGGTGTAGGGCGGCGTGGGAACCAGCGCCGCGGTGACATCACCGCTCTGAGCGAGCTCCTGCAGTGTGGTGACGGCGGCGGCGGTGTCGTTCGTGCCGACGCCGACGATCAGGGGAGCGCCGTGTGCCCGGCAGGCAGCCGAGCAGATACGGATCACGGCCCGCTTCTCGTCGGTGGTCAGCGTGGCCGCCTCCGCGGTGGTGCCCAGGGCGACGAGTCCGCGAGCGCCGCCGACCAAGGCCTCGTCGGCGAGGCGGGCGAGCGCGTCCGGGGTGAGGCGCAGGTCGTCGGTGAACGGGGTCACCAAGGGGACAAACAGGCCGGTGAGATTCGCTTCGGGCTTCATGCGCCCAGCCTGACCGACACGAACCCAGTAGATCCAGTTCATGTTTCTACGGCTATACGTAAGCTCACCTTATGCTTGATGTCCGACGTCTTCACCTGCTGCGCGAACTGGACCGACGCGGCACCATCGCGGCCGTCGCCGAGGCGCTGACCTTCACCGCCTCCGCCGTCTCCCAGCAGTTGAGCGTGTTGGAGCGCGAGGCAGGCGTACCCCTGCTGGAACGAAGCGGCAGACGGGTGGTGCTCACCCCCGCGGGCCGCACCCTCGTCACCCACGCCGACGCCGTCCTGGAACGCCTCGAACTGGCGGTCTCCGAACTGGCCGGGGCCCGCGAAGGCATCGGCGGGCCGCTGCGAATCGGAACTTTTCCCTCAGGCGGCCCCGCGATCGTGCCCGCCACGCTCGCGGAACTGGCCCAGCGGCATCCCGCGCTCGAACCGATGGTGCAGGAGATCGACTCGACGCGCGTCTCCGACGGCCTGCGCGCCGGCGAACTCGACGTGGCCCTCGTCCACGACTACGACTTCGTGCCCGCCTCCCCGGACACCACGGTCGACCAGGTGCCCTTGCTGGAGGAGCCGATGTACCTGGCGACGGGCACAGCCATCGACACCGATTCCGCAAGAGGTACCGCCACGCGCGGTGACACGCTGGCGGAACTGCTCGGACCGTGGGCAACGACCCCATGGATCACGGCCCGGGACGGCACGACCGGTCACGCGATGGCCGTACGCGCCTGTCAGGCAGCTGGTTTCCAGCCGCGCATCCGCCATCAAGTCAACGACTTCCGTACAGTGCTGGCACTCGCCGCCATCGGTCAAGGCGCCGGCTTCGTACCGGAGATGGCCACGGCACGCACCCCCGAGAACGTGGTCCTGACCCGGCTGCCTCTCTTCCGCCGCTCGAAGGTCGCCTTCCGGGCAGGCGGCGGCACTCACCCGGCGATCGCAGCGTTCGTGGCGGCGGCACGAACAGCGGTGGGCGCCAGGGGCCGCACGTCCTCCGGGTCCACCAAGACGTCGGCGTCCTCCCTAAAGCGGGAGTGAGGGCCGCCTATGGCGGCGACGCCAGTCTCGTGGGCGTGTGGGTGCGGGTGGGCCGCCCGCCTCGCCTTCGGCGGCCACATCATCGAGACCGGCACCGACTCATACCGCCTCGCCACGCCCCGCCACGACCCGCGCCCGTGTCGAACAGTGAAAGGCCGGTTGCCGCTTGCTCTTCGGACTGACTCCACTTACCGTCGGACGCTCACTCGTCCTCCCAGCTGGAAGTGCCCATGCCTCGCCGGTCACCGGGCGAGATCAGGACCGAACGACCCCGTCGCAGAAACTCCAGAGGCCGCAGAAACGCCAGAGGCCGACAGGTCATCGCTGGTCTGTCCGCTGCGACGAACCGACAGATCGCACAGTTCGAGGTTCATTACCGGTTGCCTCCCGGTCACGTCGCCCACGCCTGCCGGGCATGGGCTCTGTCGCTTCACCCATGGCCGGACCACGGCCCCGACCATGGCTGGGGAACCACCCTCTGGAGGGACAGGCACGCGCGAACGCTGCTGCAAGGCGCGGCCTCAGCCATGAATCGCCAGGCACGCCGTGAACTTCTCAGAGCAGTCGCTCCCCTGGACGACCGCTTCTTGGCACGGACCCTCCCAGATCCGTACTCACCACCCACGGAACCCTGGTGGAAGCGCCGCCTCACGGAGACGCCGACAAGAAAATCGCCAACGAACGCATCCGCAACAGCGGGTTGGACTGGGCCGTGGTCTACCCCACCCGGCTGACCCACGGCCCCGCCAACGGCGCGTACAGCGCGGGAGACCGGCTGCCGATGAGGAGCAACCCGACCATCAGTCGCGCGGACGTCGCCGCCTTCATACAGAAGGCGGCACACGGCGCCGAGTGGATCCGTCGCAGCCCTGTGATCACCGACTGAACACCTGCCACCGGCCGTACCCAACCGCGAGCGCGTTCACCCAGCGCTTCACCCAGCGCCGGACCTCCCCCGGCCTGCGCCACGGGGCCTCCCGCTTCGCCGTCACCTCAGGCCACGGGCCCGGTGGACTCCAAGAGATTTCTTCGTCTGAGCAACTTGAGCGCCCACCAGTTGATCTGCTTGCCCATGGTCCTGCGTACCGAAGGCATCGCCCTGGTCGCCAATCAGGTGCAGATCAAGCTGCTGACCAGGCTGAGCCACTGCACGGCGGGGCGGCACAGGAGAGCGGGCCGGTGCCCGTCCAGGTACCAATGGCGTGCTGGGCGTTCTGGGCACCGTCCCACCCCTTCCCCGACGCCTTGCCCTCCGGTGCTGGCATCAGCCTCAGCCACGCCGATTGCCCGTCGGCGGTGGCGCCGGAACACCCAGAGTGCGCCCGGCCCACCCCCGGAACCCCCCCGACTCGACTCGTACGGCCAGGCCTCCGCGGCGCAGGCATGACAGGCGCGCGAGAGGCGCTCGATGTCCGGGTCACTGGAGTGGCGTTTCGAGGTGCTGTCGCTTCGTACGGAGCAGTCGGGGCTGGTCGTGCCCAGCGGGTGAGGTCCCCTGGCCGTGCCTGGCAAATGATCTCTGCGAAGCTTCGTTCTCCGAGGTTGAAGGAGGGGTCATGGGGATTGAGCTGGAACTGCACTCGGGGCGCCCCGCGCACAAGGGTTCGTCGCGGGACACCTTGCTGCGGAGCTCGTACGAGCACGGTGCGGCGCTGGCGAGGGTGCTGAGCACCCTTGACCGGCGGGGCTCGGGCAAGCTGGCCTGGGTGGATCCGTACCGCGACACGTTGTTCAACGAACAGGAAGCCCAAGTCGCCCGCCAGGAAGTCTCTGCCCTCACACAGAGGTGTTCGGGCGACGAGCAAAAGGCGGCCCTGCTCGACCTTGCCGAGCTGCTTGAAGCATGTGCGGAGACGCCGGGCAGCTACTTGTGGTTCATGGGTGACTAACCATGCTTGATCATTTGGCGGCGGTCATCCCTGAACGGTCCAACCAGTTCGACAGCCGAAAGCGCCGAGCATGGGCCGGCGGACAGCCGCCAGCCTTCGATCCAGCGCTATATAAAGCCCGCAACTTGGTCGTACGCTGCTTCAACAGACTCAAGCGGGTCCGGGCCACGGCCCGGGAGGCGGCGGCTTGCACGAAGATCACGATCACGTGGCCTGGACGTCCACGAAAGTCGGGGCCCCCACCGAAGGTTGGCGTCGGCCGGTCGCGCGGACAGGACATTGAAGGAGCTTCCGCCCGGCGTTCCATCAGGACATGTTCCGCCTGGCCGGAGCCATGCCAGGGGCACGGCAGCCGGGCAGAACGTCCGGCCGTGCCCGAGCCACCGCCACCGCCACCGCCACCGCCACCAAGACCTGCCCGGCAACATCAATGTCAGTGCCCGGCCGTAGGGTGCATCGGACGTGGCCTGTCACCGGCTGCGCCCGCAGTAATAAGCCACCCCACCGGCCCCGCACCGTCGGCCGGAAGCTGAAAGAGAGCAACATCCCGCCGTGTTTCAAGAGACTCCCATCTTCAGCCGCCTCGTCGACGAGCGTGGCGACATCCCCGCCCAGGTCCGCGGTGAGGCCGAACGCATACGCCGCGACCTCGCACGGGTGATGCCCTGGCCCCCTGTGTCCGACCTGCCCGCCCGCACCATGCCAGACCGTGGCAGGCCCTAATTCCGCGGGCGCCCTTCATTCCCGCCTGCCTGGGACCGGCGTGCCGTGGTCGAGGGTTGAGGAACACCCGTGTCAGATCGCGCGCGTAGCACGTCGCTAGGCGGGCGGCGGACGAGGCAGGGGGTCGTGCGGTGGCTCGCTGTCGTCCGACAGCCAGCCACCCGCCGCCGATTTCGGAGGTGACCTGGACGAGGCAACCCTGGAAGAGCGCGTAGCCCTGATCCGCGGCGCGCTCAAAAGCGCCGCTGCCCCTGCGGCTTCCTGGATATCGAACGCTCGCCGTCGACGCTGGACCAAGTGGCCTCCGAGCGGTCTGAACTCGCTGAACTTTGGGACGATGCTGCGAACGGCTCGAAGTGGCGCCACGACATCACCCGCCTCCGCGACGTCCCTTCACCCTCCGGTTCCTCCACAAGAGGAAGCTCTCGTCGACATCTAAGCGATCACCCACAGTCACGGGTCACAGAAGTTGGACCAGAGCCCGAACATGCTGACAACACTTCAGCTCAGCGACAAACGACATAGCTGTTCGGAGACATAGCCAGCCGTACCCTCGGTGCGGGGGGAACGTTGAGTTCGCTCAGCACTCGGCCGGTCCAGTTCGCTGCATGCCGTGGGCGCGGCAGACCGAGCTTGAATCAGACCCGGATCGGCCCACCTGGCGGAGGTTGCGGGCCGCTGCCGACATGCTAAACGTCGACACGATTCGGGCCGTGCTGTCCTCCTCCCCCCGCCGATCTCCGGTGGTGTGGCTGCGGACCGGATCGCCGAAGCCCTGGGCGCCCCCGACGGGATCGGTGAAAGGGCGAATGTGACGGGCCTCGGGGCCCGGGGGTCACCGGTCGACGCTGCTGGTCTATCTCAATGTGAACCTGGACAGCACGCTGGACTACCCCCGGCCACTGCGCAGCTCGATGTCGACTGGGAGCAACGAGTTCGGTGGAGATACCCAGAGGCCCCCGCTCGCCATTCTCCAGCCCGTCCCGACCTGGCCGGTTCCGCGTCAAGCGACGGCACCTCGTCTCCTTCAGCTACCGAGTGAAAAAAGGTGTCGCCGTTCCGAGCGGCTTGCCCACTGGGGCTGACCTGCGGAAAGGAGTGTGTCTGGTTGGAGAGGGCTCTCACCTCCCGTCCTCGTCGGAGGCAACCACCCAGCCAACGGTTCAGCCGCCTGCCGGTGTGCCCCTCTTTCCAGGCGCCGCGGGGTGCGGAAGGCTCGGGATGGGCCACGCGGGGTTCCACCGCCAGGCCGACCACGAGGCGGCGTCGGCGAACGGGCCAGAGCGTTCCTCGAGCATCGCAAGGGCCTGGTCGCGGGCGGAGTCCACGGCTTGATGCTCGACGTCGGTGACGATGCCGAGCCGCCGCACGTGCGCGTACTCATCTTCGTCCTTCCACCGCCAACTGCTCAGGTCCGAGGAGACGACCAGGTCCACGGTCAGGTCGAAGGTGTCGAACCCGGAGCCGGTACGGACCGTAGGGCGCTCGAAGTTCACATACCAGTTCCGCAGCCCTCCGTCGGTGTAGAAGGCGTTGACGCTGAACCACGCCACTGGCGGCTTCCACAACAGCAGTTCGGTTTCCTGCCACACGGCGGCCTCCAGCTCGCACGCGCCGCTCGCCATCGCGTCGAACGCCTCGATGCGCATCGCACGGTCGTCGAATGCACGGGCCCTGAGGTACAGGGTGGACCAGCGGGTCTCGGCTCCCGGCGAGCATGCGACCATCAAGGCCTCACTCGTATCGGTGACGACGCGCAGTGCGTGCTCGCTCCACACCCGGCCGGGACCGTACACGTCGCGCCGGACTACGGTCTGTCCCATCTCGAAGCTGCGCACCCGATCCTCCTTCGCCGGACGCCCGGCCCGCCACGTCCGGCGGGGGCGCCATCCACCCAACAGTTGGTACGCAGCGAATCCGGTCACGGACCCTCCGTTTACCAGCACCTTAGGTACCTACCGTGCCGGTGGGCACCCGCGCACGGAGTCGATCCTCACAGTCTCGCCCGCGCCTCGGAAAGGGCCCGGCCGCGCTGTCCTGGTGTCCGCCTCCGCCTCCCAGCCGCCCCTGGCTGGAGGGTCCAGCGCTTCCCGCCTCGCCTCACAACCGAGGCATCGCTTGGCAGCTGGCGCGCCTGGGTGGAAGCTGCATCACTTGGCAGGTGGGGCTGCTCTCGGCGCCGGAGCCGACTCACAGCGCGTTGGCCCGGAGCGAAGAAGCGTCGTCGTGCGCCCTGAGGAAGGCAGGCGCACTCTGTGGACATGAGAGGAAACAGACCTGCAGGGCCGCCCCCTGGACCGACGTCGGATCAGACGCCGTCCCGTGCTGTCCGTGGCTCATCTCGCCGCGCATGGCTCATCCACGCTGCAGTCGCCGTCGGCGGGCTACTGGCAGGAATCCTGATCGGCAGCGTCGGCTCTGGAGGGAGCAAGGCCTCTCCTTCCGCGACGGTGACTGTGACCGCCACAGCGACGAGCGCAGAGGTACAAGCGGCCGATTCCTCCAGCGCCACCGATAGGGAGCAGGAGGAGGTGGCGCCCGAGGGAGGGATTCCGGGCGATGGAACCTTCCTGGTGGGCAAGGATATTCGGGCTGGCACCTATCGCAGCGAGGGCAGGAACAAGTACGGCTGCTACTGGGCGCGGTTGAGCGACACTACTGGTGAAGGGGACGCAATCATCGCCAGCGGCAACGCCGAGGGCCCGGCGATCGTCAAGGTAGCCGCAGGTGACAAGGCGTTCCAAACCACCGGCTGCAAGCCTTGGAAGAAGATTGGCTAGCCATCAGCCAAACGATGGTCTGTCCCCGCCGCCGGGAGCGTCGAACGCGTGGCGTGCTACGTACGGAGCCCCATGCACGGCTTCCAGGAGCAACCGGCCAAGACGATCGCCGTCTACTGCCGCGTCGGACTCTCCGCGTCGATGGACTCGGCTGCATGGCACTCGACCGGAGGTGCGTTGAGCCGCTGCTCCAATTCCTGGCCGACCTCTGGGAGAAGAACAGCCTCGCCATCGCCTCCAGTGAGTCGTTCGGCGGCTGGGCGAATGCCTTCGAGACCCCGGCTCTACGCGCCATCGCGGACTGTCTCATCTTCAACGGCACGATCATCCGAGCCGGCTCCGTGTCCTGCGCCACGCCCTATAGCAAGGCCGGACTCAACAGGTCGCCGTACCTACAGCAGGTCCCGCCTTTCGTCCACTGTCGGCCGGAGACACCCTCCCTCGGCATCCTCGACTCGATCGGTGCGGGATCGGCCGGCCAGCGGGGGCTGAACGCTGCTCGCCGCTCCTGGCTCCGATGTGCCGGACGCAACACGGCATCTCAACAGCCGCTGAGCCTTCCGAACCGGGCCACGCAGTGCCAGACCTTCTTGAGATCTTGGAGAGCGTAGCGACCTGTGCGGGCAGCGTCTCCGATTACCCGCGGAGTGAGCCAGTCGCCTGGAGCGATCGCGGCTCCCAGGTCCACGTACGCCTTGCCGCGATAGTGCGGATGACGACGCAGGTCAGCAATGCCGAGCCGGAAACCGGGATGCCACTCGACTGGGCACGGCAGGCATTCTGCTTCGTGCTCGACCGTCGTATCGCGATAACTGGGATCCAGCACCAGCGCTTCCACGTCACGATCAAACCTGACAGGCCCATGGACCTGTGTCTCTATGTGACCGTCCAGGGGATCCGTGTCCGCTGCCTCGGCGAGCTCGACCAGTGCGCATCGATCGGCGATGCCGAACGCAGAGGGCTCGGTGGAGCTGTCCGGGTAGCAGAAAGTAGCGCGTGTGAGAGTCTCGGGCGTGAGCCTGAAGTACGAGGAGCCGAATCGCGGAGCTGCGCCGAACGCCTCACGGCGGTAGTTCAACGCGCCGTAGACAGGGCGCTCGTCAGGTGCGGCTTCGTCATACGCTCCAGCGAAGATACGGCTCTCCCAGCGCCATCGGTCTCCGCCCGGGTGAGCGGTCAGTCCGCCGTTACTGGTCCCTGTGGCGAACTGTGACTTGTAGACACCGTCGTCAGCCATCTGGACCAGGATGGGACGGTTCCTCTCGGCTCGATCAGGATGAAAGTGCATCGTCACCCGTAGGTCCGGAGGGAGTGGCCTACCTCTGGACGAAGCAGCGACATGACGCAGAGCCCTCTCCTGAAGCGAGACAGCGGTTTCAGGAGCCATGCGGGGAGTCCGCACAAGTCGCAGGCGCCAACGCATCTCAATATGGCCACTGCCGCACCGCAACCCCCATCGCTTGGTGCACCGTTCACCGACAGCGCGCGGTGATGGAGCACTGCCTCTTCACCGGCAGGTGCGGGTCACGACCAAGGCCGCGATCAGCGCGGGCACAGGTCGCTTGCCGGCGGACGCAGCGGCCCTCGTTCGCAAGGCTCGCTGGCATCCCCATCGTTTCCCTCCGCCCCGAGCCGGATAGGTCCTCGGCAAAGAGCGCAGCGAGTTCCGAAAAGGAACCTACAATGCGGGCATGAAGATGCATCGGGCGGATGAGACCTGTGGCATCGCCCAGGCCGCCGTTGTCATGGGCGACTGGTGGAGCGTGCTCGTGCTGCGCGAGATCGCTCGCGGGCATCTGCGTTTCGACGCGCTCGCAGGCGAACTCGGTCTTTCCCGCAAGGTTCTCGCCGAGCGGCTGGGCCGGCTCGTCGAGCGTGGCGTGCTGCGACGCAGCCTGTACCAACGCCGGCCGGACCGTTACGAGTACCTGCTCACCGACGCCGGGGTGGCGCTGTTGCCTCTGCTGGTCGCGATGCAGGACTGGGGTGACCGGTGGGTGCTCGGGGACGGAACGGTCACCGGGACAGCGGCACCGGACGGCGCGGAACACGCCCGCGTGCATGCCCAGGTCGGCACGCTCATCCCGGAGGGGCTCGTACTGCCCAGCACGCACGGCGTCGACCTGCCCGTCGTCGCGCCGGACTGTGCCGGGACCGTCCTGTTCACGTTTCCCGGCGCCGGGGTCGAGTGGGACGAACCCATTCCCGGAGCCGTCGGCTGCACGCTGGAGAACCGGTTGTTCAAGGATGCCTGGCCCGACTTTCGGCGGGCGGGAGTGGAGGTGCGCGGGGTGAGCACCCAACTTCCCCATGAGCAGGCCGATTTCGCGCACGCCGAAGCAGTGCCCTTCCCCCTGCTCTCCGATGCCGTGCAACGGCTGGCCGCGGCCCTGCGGCTGCCGACGTTCCGAGGGGCGGGTCGGCTGCGTCTGAAGCGGCTGATTCTCGTCGTCGGGCCGGACGGGGCGGTCCGGCATGTGTTGTTCCCCGTGCAGGACATACCCGCCGCTGTGACGGAGGCCCTGCGCCTGGCCACAGCCGGTACTGCTGCAAGTGCCGGTGCCGGGCCTGACGATACCGAGGAGTGATCACCGTGGTGGAAGCGTGGGGAGCCGGCCCCGTGGGGGCGCAGGTGGTCGGGGTGATCGGTGTGCTTGCCCTGGTGACGGTGGTGCCGGGTCCTGACATGGCGGTCGTCACCCAGCACGCGATCGCCTCCGGCCGCCGGGAGGCCGCCCGTGTCGCTGCGGGCGTAGTCACCGGGCTGCTGGTGTGGGGCGTGTTCTGCGTGGTCGGGCTTGCGGCGGTTCTGGCGGCCTCCGCCGAGGCGTACGCCGTAGTGAAGCTCCTGGGAGCGGCGTATCTGCTCTTCCTCGGGGCGCGTGCGCTGTTCGGTGCCCGGCACGGCGTGCCGTTGAAGGCATGCCGTCGGACGACGGGGGTCGGGAACGGGTACTGGACCGGCCTGGCGACCAATGTGCTCAACCCCAAGATCGCTGTCTTCTACGTCGGGCTGCTCCCCGCCCTGGCCCCGGGCGGTCTCCCCGCGGGGGCGGGCATGGGTCTGCTGGTGCTGCTGCATGCGGTGTTGAGTCTGGCCTGGCTGGCGGGTGTGGCCCATGCGGTGTCCTCGGCCCGTTCCTTCTTCGAACGGCCGCGTGTGCGCGTCGCGCTGGAGCGCGTGACGGGCGTCGTGTTGATCGGCTTCGGTCTGCGTGTGGCCGCGGAAGCCAAGTGAGTGTTCAGGAGATGTCGAGCCGGCCGTCGGCCGGGAAAGGGGTGGGGATGAGGCTGGGCACCGTCGAGCGGATCTGGCGATACCCGATCAAGTCCACAGGAGGAGAACGGCTGGAGTCGGCCGACCTGGACGAGCGGGGTCTACTGGGCGACCGGCTGTATGCGGTACGGGACGCTGAGGGCAGGTTCGGCTCGGGCAAGAACACCCGCCGGTTCCGCAGGATGCCCGGCCTGCTGCGGCTGCGCTCCCGTTACCCGCAAGCGGACTGCCTGGGCGAGCCGGAATTGCTCGACCCCGAGGGGGTTCCGGTGGCCGATGCCACCGCGTACCTGCGCAGCTACCTGCGGCGCCAGGACGTCGAGGTGGCACGCGAAGGGTCCGTCTCGCACTTCGACCAGCTTCCGCTGAGCGTGCTGAGCACCGCCACCCTCGACTGGATGCGCACCGCCCTCGCGGGAACCGTGGTCGACGAGCGCCGGTTCCGGCCCAATCTCCTCATCCGCACGCCACCGGGCACACCCGCGTTCGTGGAGGACCGGTGGCTCGGCTCCACTGTCCGCATCGGTGGCACGGTGTGCGTCACGTTCGTACGCTCCAGCGAGCGTTGCGTCATGGTCAATGAGTCGCAGCAGGGGCTGCCGCACTCCCCGCTCGTGCTGAAGACGATCGCGCAGGCGCATGACATGCGTCTGGACGCACTGGGCACCGTGGCCGCGCCGGGCACCGTCGGCGTCGGGGACCCCGTCGCCGTGATCCGGCCCTGATCCGGCCTCGGCCGCACCCGCAAGACGAAAGGAAGGCAACCACGCCGTGGGGACCGTCAAAGCCCTGCACCGATACCCGGTGAAGTCCATGCTGGGAGAGACATTGTCCCACGCGGTGATCACCGAACGGGGGTTGCGGGGAGATCGGATGGCAGCCGTCCTCGACGCGACGGGTACGGTCGGCAGCGCCAAGCACCCCCGCAAGTGGGGCCCGTTGCTCACCTGCCGCAACAGAGTGACCGACGACCTGACCGTCACCGTGCGAACACCGGACGGAGCCGAGCTGCCTGCTGGTCACCCCTCAACTGGACACTCGGCTGTCCGCGTTGCTGGGCCGCCGCGTCGTCCTGTCGGACACCCCACCAGAACACGGCGGGCGGCTGGAGCGGGCCGTTCCCGATCACCGGGGAGGTGTCCCCGACCGCCTGCGTGCCGCTGCCTTCACCGACGCCACCGGTGTCACCATCACCTCCGGCAGTACGCCACCGGGAAGCTTCTTCGACTACGGCACCCTCCACCTCGTCACCACGGCTACGCTGGCACGACTGCGCTCGGCCTACCCCGCCGGCGACTTCGACCCTCGCCGCTTCCGCCCCAACCTCGTCATCGACACCCCGTGACGAACCGGGCTTCGCCGAAGACGCCTGGATCGGTATCCATCTGCGCATCGGTGAAGCCCTCCTGCGTCCCCTGGTGCCCACACCCCGATGCGTGGTCCCCACCCTCAGCCACGGCGACCTCCCGCCCGACCCCCAGATCATGCGCACCGTCGCGAGCCGACACCGCATACCCGTTCTCGACCTCGGCCGGCTCTCCTGCGTCGGCGTATACCTCGACGTCGTAGAGCCGGGAGCCGTCCGCATCGGCGACGCCGTGACGCGAGTGGACGGCTGACGGCCTCTGACCGGCCACAGAAACGGGAGCAGCAGCCACCGGCGGCCATCTGCGACCGCCTCCGACCGCCCGTGATCAGTCCCGCCGGCAGTGGAGGAACGAGTCCGCCGTCTGCGCTCCGAGGCGGGGCGCGCGGTCGAGGAGGTACGGCGCGTCATCGACGTACTGCGACCGACGACGTTCCCTTGCTCCCGGAACCGGTGGAGACCGCTGCCTTTCGGATCGCGGACCAGGCCCATTCCGTTGGACGTATGAGGTCAACGGGTAAGTGACGCCGCGTAGTCAGTGGGGTCGAGCCATGGGTGTGCAGATGGACATCGCCATGGAATTCGCGGCCTTGCACCACAACCAGTTTCCGTCCGGGGGAGATCGCTGTCCTGGAACCGGGCGATCTCACGGACGTGTTCGGCGTCATGAGGGTGAGGCCCGGCAGGCGGGTGTCCTCGATGCAGTGCGTCGATGTCGTGTCCACCGGGCGGCAACTCTCACACAACCGTTCGTACACCTCGTGAGTCACATCCCCCGTAAGCATTCGCCTTCATTCTCTGCTTTGACTAGGGGAGTTCACCGTGCGCGCACGCACCTTGGCCGCCACCGCCGCCGTAGCGGCACTCACCGCGACCGGTCTGACCCTGCCGCTCGCCGGGAGCGCCGCCGCCGCTACGGCTCCGCGGTTCGACTTCAACGGCGACGGATACACGGACATCGCGGTCGGTATGCCCGACGCCACGGTGGACGGCAAGGCCAAGGCCGGCTACGTCAGCGTGATCTTCGGCGGCGGGCAGAGTCCGAGCCAGTCCACCGGCGTCATCAGCCAGGCGGAGACCGGCGTACCCGGAACGCCCGAGGCGGGTGACCGCTTCGGCTCCTCCCTGGCCGCTGTCGACGTGAACGGCGACGGCGTCTTCGAGCTCGTCGTCGGTGCGAGCGGCGAGTCGCTCACCTCGGACCAGCTCAAGGACGAGGGCACCATCACCGTTCTGGACGGCTCGGGATGGAACGTCAAGGGCACCACCGTGGCCAGGGGCACGTCCGAGTACAGCGCCATCGGCAGCACCATCACCACGGGTGACTACGACGGCGACGGCGACACCGATCTCGTGTACGGCGAGAACGGCGAGGAGCACGGCGCGATCCGGTTCCGGCCGGGCCCGCTCACCGCCGACCCGGTGACCCCCACGACCTTGCGCAGGTACAGCATGGGCGGCCGCACCAGTGCCCTTGCCACCGGCGACTTCGACGGTGACGGCCGGGACGACCTCGCCACCACGTGGCGGGCTCTGGATGACTCCGGAACCTTCATCACGCGGTGGGACGACCAGGCCGAGCCCGCCCAGTGGTGGAGCGACGCCGACCGCGGCAGCGCGCTCACCGCCGCCGACTTCGACCAGGACGGCACCGACGACCTCGCGGTCGGGCTCGTGCAGCCCAACCCCGAGACGGAGACGACGCATTGCGAGGACCGGCTCGGCGGTGCGGTGCTCCTCCTCAAGGGCTCGAAGACGGCGAAGTTCGGCACCGAGCACGACTGCGTCACCCAGTCGAGCCCGGAGGTCGGCGGCGCCGCCGAGCAGGGCGACGACTTCGGCGCCGCGCTGTCCGCCGGTGACCTCAACGGCGACAGCCGTCCCGAGTTGGTGGTCGGTGTGCCCGGTGAGGACGTGGGCACCGTGAAGGACGCGGGCGGATACGTCGTCATGAACGGTACGGAGAAGGGTCTCTACGGCGGTCTGGCCCGCAGCCAGAGCACCCCGAACATGCCGGGCACGGCCGAAGCAGGCGACCGGTTCGGCGCCCAGGTGGCGGTCGGGGACTACAACCGTGACGGTCTGTGGGACACCGCGGTGAGCGCGCCCGGCGAGAATGCCGGAGACCCCAGGTCGGGTGGCGTCTGGTTCGTGCCGACCAGCGCCGAGGAGACGTACCCGCAGGGCAAGTCGCTCACCCCGTTCGGCTTCGCGCTGCCCAACGGCGCCATCAAGTACGGCGAAGTGCTGGGCTTCTAGGGCGGGCGGGTCCCGCCGTCGTCGGCGTGGGCCCGACCAGTGGTGTCCATTCGGTCTGATTGCCCGTGCAGTTCGCGGGTTCCCATCACCATGTACGGATAGAGGGCTCGTGTGGCCTGGCTGCATCCAACAGTCGGGACCACGCGACGCCCAGGCACGACACGGGAGCGCTCACCCGTCTCCGTGCGCCCCGTCGCGCCGCTGCGCGCCCTGTGGTGGGTGGGGGTGGATCGTCAGAATGTACTTCCGGCTCTGCTGGTGAGCCGGTCCGGCAGCGCGGCCTGCCCGTCTGCTGCGTGTGTGGCCCACCTGGACCATCGGTCACGGCTTCCCGGTAGACGGCGTGGTCGTCTCCCGGGGACGTCGAGGGACGGGTGAGGGTGCAGCGTGGTGGAGCCGCTTCGGTACGGGGTCGATCCCGAGCGCGTGGGGCCGTACGAAGTGATGGGGCGTCTGGGCTCCGGCGGCATGGGCCACGTGTACCTTGCCCGCGTGGTGGGTGGTACGCGGCTGGTGGCGCTCAAGACGATCAGGCCCGAGCTGTCGAAGGTGTCCGGCTACCGGGAACGCTTCGCCCGTGAGATCGAGGTTGCCCGCAGTGTCCGCAGCCCCTACATCGCGCAGCTCATCGACTTCGGTCCCGACGCCGAGGTGCCCTGGCTGGCGACGGAACTCGTCCTCGGCCCCACCCTCGCGGAGGTCCTGGCCTCGCACGGTCCGCTGCCAGAACCCGCACACTGTCGGCCGGCAGCGGACCGTGCGAGGCC
>NZ_LIQX01000021.1 GCF_001418475.1 Streptomyces ossamyceticus
CGTAGCCGCCGTCGCCGCCGTAGCCGCCGTCGTCGTCACCGTGGCCGCCGTACCCGGCAGCCTCGCCATGACGCCAGTGGTCGCCGACGCCGATATGGCCGCCGCCGTCGTCACCGTGGCCGCCGTTCCCGGCAGCCTCGCCAAGGCGCAAGTGGTCGCCGACGCCGCCGTCGCCGCTGTCGTCGTCACCGTAGCCGCCGTCGCTGCCGTACCCGGCAGCCTCGCCATGACGCCAGTGGCCGCCGTGCTGACGGCCGTCAGCCGGGGCGAACTCACGGGCCGCGGCCCGCGTCCCGCTGAGGTCGGAGCCGCTGACGCGGGACTTCACGGGGGACAGGTCGGGCGCGGTGCTCATCTCGCTGTGCTTGGGGCTCGCGCTTGCGGGACCGCCCTTCAGGGTGTGGAGGGCACTGTCGCCGGGCAGGGCGGCAGACGCGCCGGGTGAGCCCCCCGGTGTCTTATCGGAACGCGCGTCCGCGAAGGCCGGCGTGCCGTACAGGGACAGAATGCTCGTCGCGGCGGCGGCCACGACCATTCCCCTGCTCAGGTTCTGTCGCAATCTCGTGTCTTCCTGGTCGAGCCGTGTGGAAATGCCGGCCCTGGAACCGGAACGGGTCCAGGGGCGGCCCGTGCCGCAGCCGTTCCGCTGGTGGTGCGCGTCCTGTTCGAGTACTCACACCGGACGCGCCGATGTCGCCTGCGGGACCGCGACGGGACGAGGTCCGGCGGCGACCGCACCAGTGGGCGACGCCGACCGCGTGCGTGTCAGGTCCTCTCCCTCTTCCCGCGACTGCGTCGGGGAGCGGCTTCACGCCTGCCGTGGTTTCGCCGCTGCTTGATTTTCTGACTGGTGAGATGATGGGATCCTGTGAAGTGCCAATACCGACAGCCGGGGCACCGGTAGATCCGATCCGGAATCTTTTCGATCAGCGGTTGTCTGACAATCCAGATACGCGCCTCATCCTCGCTACGAAATGAGGCCTTTCCCGTATCCGGACAACGCGGCAGGACGCTCATGTCACTCATTCCGCTCCGATGCGCACCGATTTTCCTATCACCTGCGGTATGACTAATTCGCGGTGATCGACTCTGAGTCAGAGAAAGGGAAAGCGCCTCTCCCGTGATGAATGAGAATGTTTCCTCATCCACTCTTCAGGGAAAGACGCTTTCAGGACGGAACACGATCCCTCAGGGAATCGAGAACGGGTGCCCCTGACTGCCGCACCGGATTTGGACGGTCACGAAGCGGAATCAGGGACTCCGTTCAGTTCGTCGACGTTAGGGGAGGGGAAGGATTTCCTCGATGGTGTCCCCGATGAGAGAGAGGTCCCCACCCTCGTTGTCGTCGCTCGTCGAGTTGTTGTTGTAGATGTTGGTGTAACCGACCTGGCAGTTCGGCACCGGGCCGTTGCCCGTCGCCGAAGCCTGCGCGTCCGGGCCCTCCGCCCCGACCTCGGCCACGGAGTTGCCGCAGATGTACGGGTCGTCCGGGTGACCCCCACCGAAGGCGCTGGCAGCCGTCGCGGAACCCGCGACCAGGGCCACCGCAGCGAGCGTCGAGGCAGCGCCCAGCTTCATGGTCTTGCGCATTTATATCTCCGTTTCTCGGTTCTTTCCGTTCGGAAGAACGGGACCGATATTGCCCCAACCACCCGAGCCCGCACCACTTGAGAGGGCCCAGACCCCGGATATTCATCCATACAGCCCCGAATGGCAATTGATATGAAATACAGAACGCCCAGGTCAGGCCAGGTCGGTCATCGAATGGAGCAATGGAACCGCACCTGGGAATCAAGCTGAACAACCATTCAATTCCAACCCTCCGCACGAATACGCATTCGGGCGGTCGCCGCCGCCCGTCCGGGCCCCGACAATCGCGGGACGGGCGACGGCGGCCGTTTCATTCAGGCGGACGCCGGCAGACGAAATGCGGCAGGGGCGCAGAGGGTGAGGGTCTGGTCGTTGGCCCCCAGCGTGGCGCAGACCTGCGGGACCCTGGGCACCGTGATGCTGACCGTCTGCCGAAGATCCGCCTGAACGGTCTGCCGCAGACTTGCGAGTGCGACGCCGTTCGCGGTGATCCTCACACTGACGGTCCGCGTCTGCTGACATTGGACGCTGACAGTGATCGCACTGGTCGCCGCGTCGTCGACCTTCCGCAGGCCGACCGAGCAAGGCAAGTCTGGCTGCTGTGCGGCGGCCTGCGCCGGCGCGGCGGCGCAGAGCGAAGCGGACGCCAGCAGCACGGTGGCCACTGAGCGGAGCACGCGGTGAGACAAAGGTCCTCCCAGGTACCGGAACAGCCGCCCATGGGCAGCCGACCCTCGATCGCGGCACCCAAATGTCCTTTAGGTGCCTTTTCTGGACGATGCGACCATAGGGGTCCCGAGCCGCACAACGGTGGGTGCTCCGGTCGGCCGAAGAACCGGCGCCGGCCCCGAGGGTGTCAGCCGCGATAAAGGGTCTCGATCTCCTCCGCGTACGCCGCCGAGACCGCGTGGCGCTTGATCTTCATGGACGGGGTGAGCAGCCCGTTCTCCTCGCTGAACTCACCCTCGACCAGCTTGAACTCACGGATCGACTCGGCGCGGGAGACGGCCTGGTTGGCGTAGTCCACGGCCTTCTGGACCTCGGCGCGCATCGAGGGGTCGGCGACGATCTCGGAGAGCGGGGTCTCCGGGGACATCCCGCGCACGTGCAGCCAGTGGCTGACGTCCTCGGGGTCGAGGGTGATCAGGGCGGCGACGAAGGGCCGGTTGTCACCGACCACGATGCACTGGCCGACCGGCGGGCGGCTGCGGAGGCGGTCCTCCAACACGGCTGGCGAAACGTTCTTGCCGCCGGAGGTGACGAGGATGTCCTTCTTGCGGCCGGTGATGGTGAGGTAGCCGTCGTCGTCGAGGGCGCCCAGGTCGCCGGTGGCGAACCAGTCGTCGGTGAGGGCGGCGTCGGTGGCGACCGCGTCGTTCCAGTAGGTGCCGAAGACGATGCCGCCCTTGATGAGGACCTCGCCGTCGTCGGCGATGCGGATCGCGGTACCGGGGACGGGCCGGCCGACCGTGCCGGGGCGGGGCCCCAGCGGCGGGACGATCGTGGCGGCCGCGGTGGTCTCGGTGAGGCCGTAGCCCTCGTAGATGATGATCCCGGCGGCGTAGAAGAAGAGGTTGAGGTCGCGGTCGAGCGGTGAGCCGCCGCTGATGGCGTAGCGCATACGGCCGCCGAGCTCGCTCCGGACGCGGCGGTAGACCAGCGTGTCGTACAGGGCCCAGGCGGCGTACAGGCCGGGCGTGGGGCCGGGGCCCCGGTCGAGGAACTTGTCGAGGTAGGCCTTGGCGAAGCGGACGGCGACGCGGTGGGCGCGGTCGAAGGAGGCGCCGCGGCCGATGCGTTCGGCGGTGGCGCGGCCGGTGGCGTGGATCCGCTCGAAGAGGTACGGGACGCCCACGAGGAAGGTGGGGCGGAACTTCTTGAGCGCGGGCCGCAGTTCGTCGGGCTTGATGCTCGGGCAGTGGCCCAGCTCGATCCGGGCCAGCAGGCAGGCGATCTGGATGGTGCGGCCCAGGATGTGGGCGAGGGGCAGGAAGAGGAGGGTGGAGGCGACCTGGCCGGTGATCTCCTTGAAGATCGGGTGGAGCAGCTCGACCGTGTTGGCGGCCTCCGCGTACAGGTTGGCGTGGGTGAGGACGCAGCCCTTGGGGCGGCCGGTGGTGCCGGAGGTGTAGCAGATGGTCGCGGCCGTGTCCGGGGTCAGGGCGGCGCGGCGCTTGGCGACCTCGTCCTCGGGGACGCTCCGGCCGAGGTCGGCGAGGACGTCGAGGGCGCCCTCGTCGAGCTGCCAGACGTGCGGGGGCCGGGAGTGGCGGGCGGTGGCGGTGGCGACGGCCGCCGCGTTCTCGGGGGTCTCCACGACCACGAAGTGGGAGCCGGAGTCGCGGACGATCCATTCGATCTGTTCCGGTGAGGACGTGGCGTAGATCGGGACGGACTGGCCGCCGGCCGCCCAGACGGCGAAGTCGAGGACGGTCCACTCGTAGCGGGTGCGGGACATGACCGCGACCCGGCCGCCCGGTTCGAGGCCGGCCGCTATCAGGCCCTTGGCGGTCGCGGTGACCTCGCGGGCGAAGTCGGTGGCTGTGACCGGGTGGAAGGTGCCGTGGGCGTCGGCGCGGCGCAGCACCACCGCGTCCGGGGCCTCGGTCGCGTTGCGGAAGGGGAGGTCGGCGGTGCTGCCGCCGGTCTGCCGGGGCGCGAGGGCGGGGGTGCGGGCCTCACGGACCACGCCCTGTGCGTCCCTGATCACCTCTACCGTGACGCGGTCGGCGAGGTCCGCGCGCTGCTTCGCCTGGTTCAAGTCCTTGCGTACACCCATCACGGCTCCCCGAGGCCGGCCACCGTCTTCATTACCGACGAGTCAACTTACCGGTAAGTAAGGATTTTTCAATGGTTTGGACTGAGTCCCGGGAGCCGTCGGGTTCGCGTGGTAGGTGTGGATCATGCGCCCCCACCGCCTCAGGTCCGTCCTGATATCCGTCTGTGTCACGTCCGCAGTGGCTCTCTCCGGTGCCGTACCGGCCGCCGCCCAGTCACCCGACGCTCCCCCTCGTACGGTCGCGGGGGCCCACTCGCTCAGCGTGCTGACCGATCTGTTCGCCGAACGGCTGCTCGTCGCCGACAAGGTCGCGGCGGCCAAGTACGGGACGAGCACGCCGATCGACGATCCGGTGCGGGAGAAGGCGATCCTCGACGACGTGGCCGCGCGGGCGGTCGGGCTCGGCCTCGATCCGGACGCGGTGACCGCGGTGTTCCGGGACCAGATCGAGGCGAACAAGCTGGTGCAGCGGGGTCTGTACGCCCGCTGGGACGCGCACCCGGAGGAGCGGCCGACCGAGCGGCCGGACCTCGTGAAGGAGGTACGGCCCGTCCTCGACCGGATCACCACGCAGGTGCTGACCGCGCTGGCGGACACGGAACCGCTGCGGGCCGGGGCCTCCTGCGGGCCCCGGCTGCGGCTCGCCGCGATCCGCTCGACGTACACCCACCACCTTGACCTGCTCCATGCGGAGGGACTGGTCCGGGCGCTGCCCTCGGTGTGCGGGGAGCGGTCCTAGTCCATCAGGCTGCGGGCGGCGTCTATCGCGTCGGACAGGTCGTTCAGCTGCTTGTCCTCCCTGTACCTGATCAGTTCGCGGACACGGGAGGACAGTTCACCGAGGGTGGGGCCGGCCGGGAGGCCGGTCCAGCGGGAGTCGTCGCGGCGCAGGGCGTCGGCGAAGTAGGCGGCCGCCGCGGCGACCTGGAGGCCGCGCGGTGCGGTGGACCACAGGTCGCCGTGGAGGGCCGACGCCTCGATGTCGGCGGTTTCCTCGTGCGGGGTGCGGCTGTCGGGGTCGAGCCAGCGGACGGTGGCCGTCGCCAGGTGGCCGGCCTCGGTGCCGGCCCGGGTACGGACGGCGTAGAGGGCGGTGACGGTGTGGCCGGGGCCGACCTCGCCGCCGTCCACGCTGTCGTCGCGGAAGTCCTCGTCGGCGACCCGGCGGTTGTCGTAGCCGATGAGGCGGAACTCCTCGACCGTCTCCGGGTCGAAGGCGACCTGGGCCTTGGCGTCACGGGCGGTGAGGTCGACGTGGCGCGGGAGTTGCTCGCAGAAGACCTCCTCGGCCTCCTTCTCGGTGGAGACGTATGTGGTGTGGCCGTCGCCCTTGTCGGCGAGGCGCTCCATCAGGGCGTCGCCGTAGTCGCTGCCGACGCCCACACCGAAGAGGGTGATGCCGTGTTCGCGGCGCTCGCCGGCGACGCGTTCGAGGATGGTGTCGGCGTCGGTGTCGCCGGTGTTGGCGAGGGCGTCGGACAGCAGGACGACACGGTTGGTGGCGCCCTTGCGCAACCCCTCGACGGCGGTTGCGTATCCGGTCTCGACGCCCGCGCCGAGGTTGGTGGAGTCGGCGGGCTCCAGGCTGTCGACGGCGTCGTGGATCCTGGCCCGGTTGTCGTCGAGGCGGGTCATCGGCAGGACGGTCTCGGCGGTGGAGCTGAAGGTGACGAGGGCGACGGAGTCCTGGTCGCGGAGCCGGTCGGTCATCGTGCCGAGGGCGTCCTTGGCGAGGTCGAGGCGGCCGGGCTCGGCCATGGAGCCGGAGACGTCGATGACGAAGGTGAGGGCGGCGGGCGGCCGTTCGCGGTCGCCGTCGGCGGCACGGGTGGCGAGGCCCACGCGCACGAGGGACCAGTCGTCGTCCTTGGTGCGGGCGCCGTCGACGGTGACCGAGAAGCCGTCGCCGTCCGGGCGTTCGTAGTCCTGCCGGAAGCTGTTGATGAACTCCTCCGGGCGGACCGTCGACGGGTCGGGCAGGCTGCCGTCCTCCAGGGTGCGGCGGGCGTAGCCGTAGGAGGCGGTGTCGACGTCCAGGGCGAAGGTGGACAGGTGGTCGGGCGAGGGGGCGATGTCACGGGACTCGTCGTCCTGTTGCTCGCCGTTCTGCCCGTCGGGGCCGTCGGGGGCGGGGGCCGGGAAGCCGTCGGCGGTGCGGCCGCCGCCCTTGTTGCTGTCGCTGCTCTGGCCGCTTTGGCCGCAGCCGGTGAGGAGCAACGCTCCGGCGGTACCCAGGGCGAGGAGCGCGGTGGTCAGTCGTCGTGTCGTCCCTGTGCTGCGATACGTGTGCATCGGGCCCCCTCGGCACGTCGTCGTCGCCCGGTTGTGGGCGGCTGTTGTGACTGTGACGGCCGAGGGGGCCCGAGTGTGCGACACAGGGCGTTGCGGATGGGTCTCGAAGCGGCCACGGCGACGGCCCTTCGAGACCGGTGGGTGATCCTCCGTTGACCTACGAGACGACGTCCTTGCGGCCGAAACCGCGGAAGGCCAGGGCGAACAGCACCAGCGCGTACGTTACGGAGACCGAGACGCCCTGGATCATGTCGGTGTACTCGGGCTGCGGGCGGACGACGTCCAGCCAGGCGTACTGCCAGTGCGCGGGCAGGAAGTGGCGCCAGTCGCCGAGGGCGGTCACCGAGTCGAGGACATTGCCGACGATGGTGAGGCCGACGGCGCCGCCGACCGCGCCGAGCGGGGCGTCGGTACGGGTGGAGAGCCAGAAAGCCATGCCCGCGGTGACCAGTTGGGACACGAAGATGTACCCGACGGTGATCACCAGCGCCTGGGCGGCGGCCGAGGAGGACAGTTCGCCGCCCGTGGGGAGTTCCAGCGGGCCCCAGCCGTAGGCGACCGTGCCGATGGCGAGGGCGACGACCGGGAGCAGCACCAGCGCCGCGAGGCTGAGGGTGAGGCCCACGACGAGCTTGGACCACAGCAGCCGGGCGCGGGGCACGGGCGCGGCGAGGAGATAGCGCAGGGAGGACCAGCTGGCCTCCGAGGCGACGGTGTCGCCGCAGAACAGCGCGACCGGGATGACCAGCAGGAACCCGGCGGCGGCGAAGAGGTTCACCGCGGCGAAGTTCGCGCCGGACGCCGTCGCCGTGTCCATCAGGTTGACCCGGTTGTTGCCCTCGCCGGGGGTGCCGCCGACCTGGAAGGCGATCACCAGGATGATCGGCAGGGCGAACAGGATGCCGCCCATGACCATGGTGCGCCGGCGCTTCAGCTGCCGGACCAGCTCCACCCCGAGAGGCAGGGTGCGGCCCGCGCGGTAGCCGTCGGCGACCTCGACGGGGGTGGTGGGCCCCGGCTCCCCGCGCCCGGGTTCTGCGTGCTCGGCACGCTCGGTCAGCGTGCTCATGCGGACTCTCCGATCAGGGTGAGGAAGGCGTCTTCGAGGCGGCGGTGGGGGCCGACCGCGGCGACGGGGACCTCCAGCCGGACCAGCTCGGCGATCAGCCGCTCGGCGCTGCCGTCCGCGTCGAGGCGGACGACCAGCCCCTCGTCGGTGCGTACGGCCGAGTCGATGCCCGGCAGCGCGGCGATCTTGTCGACGACGGGCTCCTCCACAGGGGCGGAGGTGCCGACCAGCAGGGTGTCGCCGGAACCGACGATCTCGCCGACCGGGCCCGCCTGGACGAGCTGTCCGTGGTCCATGACGACCAGGTGGGTGCAGGTCTGCTCCACCTCGGCCAGCAGATGGCTGGAGACGATGACGGTACGGCCGGCGGCCGCGTAGCGGATCATCACCTCGCGCATCTCGCGGATCTGCGGCGGGTCGAGTCCGTTCGTCGGCTCGTCGAGGATCAGCAGGTCGGGCAGGCCGAGCATGGCCTGGGCGATGGCCAGGCGCTGGCGCATGCCCTGGGAGTAGGTGCGCACCGCGCGGGCGAGGGCGTCGCCGAGGCCGGCGATCTCCAGCGCCTCCTCCAGGTGGGCGTCCTCGGCGGGGCGGCCGGTGGCCCGCCAGTACAGCTCCAGGTTCTCCCGGCCGGACAGGTGCGGGAGGAAGCCGGCGCCCTCGACGAAGGCGCCGACGCGGGACAGTACGGGCGCGCCCGGCACGATCGCGTGGCCGAAGACACGGATTTCGCCGCCGTCCGGCTGGATCAGGCCCATCAGCATGCGCAGGGTGGTGGTCTTGCCGGCGCCGTTCGGGCCGAGGAGGCCGAGCACCTGGCCCTTCTCGACGCGGAAGGACAGGTCGCGGACGCTGTACCGGTCGCCGTTCTTGTACTTCTTGCTGAGGTCGGTGATCTGGAGCGGGACCTCGGCGAGCGCCGGGTCGGGGGCGGGCGTCGTGATGCGGCGACGGCCGGTGACGAGCAGCACGGCCGCGACGGCCGCGCCGCCGATCGGCAGGTACCAGACCCAGGCGGGCAGGACGTCCGAGCGGTCGGCCCCGCCGAGCGGGGTCGGCACCTCCAGGTCGCCCTTCAGGGAGACGGTGTACGTCGCCGGGGCGGCCGGGGAGGCGTAGCCGAGGTCGGTGGAGGCGAGGACCAGGCGCAGGCTGTGGCCGTCGTCGAGTTCGTGGTCGATGGCCGGGAGGGTGAGCTTCACGTCCTTGCCGGCCTTGGCGCCCTCGACCCGGACGGGCTGGACGAGCTGGGAGGGCAGCACCTGGGAGGCGCCGCCGGGGCCGACGTCGTAGACCTTGGCGAAGAGGACGGCGTCGTCGCTGGTGGACTTCACATGGACGGTCGCCGTGGGTGAGCCGGTGATCTGGACGTCGTCCGTGACGGGCTTGGACTGGAACGCGGCGAACTGGCCGGGGAAGTCCAGCGACAGGCTCACGCCGAGCGAGGACAGCTGGGAGAGGCCGCCGGCGGCGCCGCCGATCCCGGGCAGGGCCGAGAGAGCGGGCGGGCTGGCGCCGGCCGGGTTCTCGAAGCTCTGATCCCGTCCAATGAGGGCGAAGGACCGGCGGTCGCTCCCCAGGCCCGGGTAGGTGTCGCCGGTGGTGCCGCTCAGGCGGGGCTCGCCGTCGCCGGAGCCGGTGCCGAGGGTGCGGGTGACGCGGAACGCGGAGCCGGTGTCGGCGCTCTTGTCGCCCTTCAGATAGCGGTCGAACCAGGCCTCGACGCGGGACTGGACGCGTCCGGTCTCCATGTCGCCGCCGTCATGACCGCCGGAGATCCAGTCGACGTCGACGGGCGCGCCGTTGGCCTTGATCGCCTTGGCGGCGGCGTCGGCCTGGCCGAGCGGGAAGAGGGAGTCGGTCTGGCCCTGGAGCAGCAGCGTGGGCACCTTGATGTGGTCGCCGACGGCCTCGGGGCTGCGCGCTGCGAGGAGCTTGACGGCCTCGGCGTCCGGCTCACCGGACTCGGCGACCCGGTCGTACATCGCGCACAGGTCGGCCTCGAACTTGGCGCAGCCGCCGCCGGTGTTGAAGAACAGGCCGGCCCAGAGCTTCTTGAACACGCCGTTCGGGAACAGGGCGTCCGCGAGGTTCCAGTACGTGATGGCCGGGGCGATGGCGTCGACCCGGTCGTCGTACCCGGCGGCCAGCAGGGAGATCGCCCCGCCGTAGGAGGCGCCGGCGGCGCCCACGCGTGGGTCGCCCTTCTTGTCCAGCTGGACCTCGGGGCGCTTGGCGAGCCAGTCGATCAGCCGGGAGACGTCGGCGACCTCGGCCTTCGGGTCGTTGAGCCCGATCTTTCCGGTCGAGTGGCCGAAGCCGCGCGCCGACCAGGTCAGCACCGCGTAGCCGTCGCGGGCGAGGTCCTCGGCCTGGCGTCGTACGTCGTTCTTGCTGCCGCCGAAGCCGTGCCCGAGCAGGACGGCCGGCCGGCGGCCGGTGGCGCCCGAGGTGAAGTACGAGGTGTCGATGCGGACACCCTCACCCATGGCCATAGCCTGGTCCGTGCGCTTCACCGGCGCCGCCTCGTCCGAGGCGGTGGCCGTCCAGGTACCGGCGCCGGCGAGCACCACGACGGCGGCCGCGGCGGCGAGGGTGCGACGCGGCCTCCGCCGGAGCGCTCCGCGCAGGCGCGGGCCGGTCAGTCGAAGATCCATGCGTCAACGGTACGGGGGTGTGGTGGCGTGTCTCGGCCCCCTCAGGGGGGAGGGGTGGGACATCCCACGGTCGTACGGGGGGAATTCGGTATACAGCGGGTGCGGTATAC
>NZ_LIQX01000210.1 GCF_001418475.1 Streptomyces ossamyceticus
GCGGCGGCGTGCTGGGGTTCGTCGACGGTGATACCGAAGTCGGTGGCCAGTCCTTCGAGGCCGCTGCTGTAGCCCTGGCCGACGGCACGGAACTTCCAGGCGCCCTGTCGGCGGTAGAACTCGCCGAGTACGAAGGCCGTCTCGACTCCGGCGTCCGCGCTGTCGAAGCGCGCGACCTCGGTGCCCGCCCGCTCGTCGAGCACGCGGATGTACAGGCCGGGCACCTGCCCGAACGTTCCTCCGTCGGCGGACGCCGCCAGCACCACCGTCTCGACGGCGGGCTCCACGCGTGTGAGGTCGACGTGCAGGGAGTCGGTCACCTGTCCGCCGATGTCCTGTTTACCCCCGTGCCGGACGGCACCGGAGGAGTGCGCGGGCTGGTTGTAGAAGACGAAGTCCGCGTCGGAGCGGACCTTCCCCCCGGTCAGCAGCAGCGCCGACGCGTCGGCGTCCGGCACACCCGGCCCGGAGCGCCAGCCCAATTCCACGCGTAGCTCGGCCGTCGGCACCGCGACGTTCGATCCTTTCGGCATTGTCATGTCCGCCCCCATCAGAAGGTCACCCGCAAGGGTCATCGCCAGGCCGCGTCCCACGCAGTCCGTCCGAACCGTCCGGCCCGTCTGTCGGCGCCAAACCTATTCCCCCGGCGCCCGAACCCCCAGAAGCCGTACCGAAAGATCAGTGGCCAACCCCCGGTAACCCGCCCGGAACTCGGCCTTTACACGATCACAGCCCTTTTCGCTGCCCTTTTTCGCCGAGTTCGCTCGCATTGGGGATCCAGCGTCACTGCGGACACGGAAAACAACCCTCTTATCGGTCTCCCCAACCAGCACATCGTGGGCTTAACTTATGTGCCATGACCTCCCCCCGCTCCACCTACGGCGGCGGTTACTACTCCGCCTCGTCCTTCGCGGACACCCCGATCTACGACTCTCTCGTCGCCGAGCGGGGAACCCCTCAGATCGCGCCGATCCGAGTCCCGGCCGCGTACGACACGCCGGGCAGCAATCTGCCCGCGCTCCCGTCGGCGCTCCCCGCGCTTCCTTCGGGCCCCTCGCAGCCCTCGCCCGCCTACGGTTATCCGCAGGCCCAGCAGCCGTCGCCGCTTCAGCAGGCGCCGTCCGCGTACATCCCGCAGCAGGCCGGTGGTCCGCGCGGCTATCCCGGCGCGCAGCCGCCTCAGCAGCAGCGCCCCATGGGTCCCGGCACGGGTTACGAGGCCATGCGCCCCGCCGCCCCGCGCCCGGCGCCCACGTATCAGCAGGATCCGTACAACGGCCAGCAGTACCGCGGGTACTGAGCCGCGGTACCGAGCCGACTGAAACATTCCGCGTGGGGTGGTCACCGCCGTTTGGCAGGATGACCCCATGGGGAATCCGTCGCTGCACTCGATCCACGTCCACCCGCTGAAGGCGGCCCGGGGCTTCGCCCCCGAGGAGGCCGTCGTGGAGCCCTGGGGTCTGGCGGGTGACCGTCGCTGGGTGCTGGTCGACGACTCGGGCAAGGTCATCACACAACGTCCGCATCCGCGCATGGCGTTGGCCGCCGCCGGGCTGGAGCCCGGCGGCGGCGTCGTGCTGTCCGCGCCCGGCCGCGAGCCGCTCACCGTCGTCGCACCCGGGCCGGCCCCGACGGTCACGGTGGAGATCTGGCAGGACAAGGTGGAGGCGGTGCCCGCCGACGTGGCCGCGCACGCCTGGTTCAGCGACTACCTGGGCGTGCCCGTACGCCTGGTCCACCTGGACGACCCCGCGACCCGTCGCCCCGTCGACCCCGAGTTCGCCCGTCCCGGCGAGACGGTCAGTTTCGCCGACGGCTACCCGCTGCTGCTCACCACCCTCGGCTCGCTCGACGCGCTCAACTCCCTGATCGCCCACGGCGACCATCCCGAGGAGGGCCCGCTGCCGATGAGCCGCTTCCGGCCGAACGTCGTGGTGGACGGCACCAAGGGGTGGGCCGAGGACGGCTGGCGGCGCGTCGCCATCGGCGAGGTCACCTTCCGGGTCGCCAAGATGTGCGGGCGGTGCGTGGTGACCACCACCGACCAGGACACCGCACAGCGGGGCCGGGAGCCGCTGCGGACCCTCGCCCGGCACCGGCGGTTCGGGGACAAGCTGGTCTTCGGGCAGAACCTCGTTCCGGAATCCGGCGGCACGGTTCGGATCGGCGATCCGGTGCGCGTGCTCGAATAGCCTTGCGGATAAGGGGTGTTCGGGCCGTGGAGATCCCCGCGAACGCAGGGGAGTACCATCCACTTTGAAAATTCAACATCCTGGATTCGGTCGGCGGTCGGGAACACAGGTACCCGGCCCGGCCGTTGGGCCTTTGTGAGAAGTTCATGAGAAGGCCGGTCGGAGAGGTGATTTCGCTCTCTCTTCACCGGTACCGCGCGTGGGCGTCCCCGCTGGGGGTTATCACGGACGCGGAAGGGGGCGTGGGACAGTGCGGGCAATCGGCGGGCTGGGGGCATTCGGCGGGCTGTGGCGTTGGCGCCACAATCCCCTGCGCCGGACGACCGATCTCGTCGAGGCGTGGCTGGCGTTCGCGGCCCTCACGCTGATCCTCGTCGCCGCCCCCCTCGTCGGCGCCGTCGTCGGGACGGCCACCCAGGGTTCCTTGCAGCAGTCCGTGCGGGACCAGCGGGCGGCCCGGCACCTGGTGGCGGCCACCGTCGTCAAGCGGGTCGGCGGCTCCCCGTTCGACCCCGACCCCGAGACGTCGACCTCCCGTGACCGGCACAGCCGCGTGGTCGCCGACTGGACCGGCCCCGACGGCACCGACCGGCACGGCACGGTCCTGTCGGGCCTCAAGGACCCGCGGCCGGGGGACCGCTTCGCGCTGTGGACGGACGCCCGGGGCCGCACGGTCGGCCGGCCGCTCGACAGCGCGACCGCGACGACCCACGCGGTCCTGGCCGGCTTCGGTGCGACCGTGCTGGCCGCGGGCTTCATCGAGGGCTGCCGACGACTGATCGTCTGGCGCATGATCCGCCGGCGGTACGTCCGTTGGGACCAGGCATGGGACAAGGCGGGGCCGGACTGGGGCAGGACGGGCACGGGCAGCTGACGGCCTTCCCACTCCGGTCAACTCGCCGTGTCCGCGCACGCTACGGTGGACCGACCAGCCGAACTGTTCGGCATCGACCCGCGTTCCACGAGGTGGGGGCACAGCAACGCCATGGCACAGGGCACGGTCCAGGTGACGCACACCGGTACATCGCGGTGGCGGCGCCGCACTGGTGAGTACACATCGCTCGCCGCGGCCCTGGAGGCCGCGAGCGACGGCGATGTGCTCATCGTCGCTCCCGGCACGTACCGGGAGAACCTCGTCGTGCAGCGCGGGGTCACGCTGCGCGGCCCGGAGGGATCGCCCGGCTCGGTCCGCATCGCGCCCGTGGACGGTGTGCCGCTCACGGTGTCCGCCTCGGCCGTGGTGCAGGACCTGCACGTGGAGGGCCAGGACGCGGCGGCGCCGGCGCTGCTCGTCGAGGACGGCACGCCCGAGCTGCTGGACCTCAGGATCGTGACCCGCTCCGCGGCCGGCATCGAGGTGCGCGGCAGCGCCCGTCCGACGGTGCGGCGGTGCACGGTCGACAACCCCGCCGGGATCGGTATCGCCGTCGTCGACGGCGGCGGCGGGGTGTTCGAGGAGTGCGAGGTCGTCGCGGCCGGGCAGGCCGGTGTCGCGGTGCGCGGCGGCGGTCATCCGCGGCTCGACCGGTGCCGGGTGCACCACGCCTCCGGCTCGGGCCTGACGGCGACCGGCGAGAACTCCGCTCTGGAGGCCGTCGGTTGCGAGATCTACGAGGTCCGGGGCAGCGGCGTCCAGATCACCGGGCGGGCCACCGCCCATCTCACCGACTGCGATGTGCACCGTACGACCGCGGACGGCGTCACGCTCGACACGGACGCCGTGCTCACCCTGGCGGACTGCCGCATCCACGACATCCCGGAGAACGCGGTGGACTTGCGTTCCCGCTCCGTGCTCACCCTGACCCGCACCACGGTGCGCCAGTTCGGGCGCAACGGACTGTCGGTATGGGACCCGGGCACCCGCGTGGACGCCAACCAGTGCGAGATCTTCGACAGCACGGGCGACTATCCGGCCGTCTGGGTCAGCGACGGGGCCACGGTTGTCCTGGAGTCCTGCCGGGTCCACGACGTGCCGGACGCCCTGTTCGTCCTGGACCGGGGGTCGCGCGCGGACGTCGTGGACAGCGATCTGTCGCAGGTGCGAAACACGGCCGTGTCGGTGAGCGACGGCGCGACCGCGCAGCTTGACGACTGCCGGATCCGGGACGCCGCGACGGGCGCCTGGTTCCGCGACCACGGCAGCGGCGGCACCCTCAACGGCTGCACCCTGGACGGCACGCAGACCGGAGTGATCGTCACCAAGGGCGCGGACCCCACCATCGAGCGCTGCACGGTCACCTCGCCCGCCGAGGCGGGCTTCTACGTCTCCGCCGAGGGCCGCGGCAGCTTCCTCAACTGCCGGGTCACCGGCAGCGGGGGCTACGGCTTCCACATCATCGACGGCTGCCGCGCGACCCTGCGGAAGTGCCGTACGGAGCGCTGCGCGCGCGGCGGTTACGAGTTCGCGGAGGGCGGCCCCGGCTCCTTGGGCGGCGGGCCCGTGGTCGAGGACTGCGCCAGCGACGAGAGCGCCGGCGTGCGGCCCCCGGTCGCGCACGAGACGGCGACGCAGACCGCGCCCCCCTCCCCCGGTCTGCTGGGCTCCATCCCCGGCCAGCGCACCGTCGAACCCCAGCCGTCGGCGGCCACCGCGCCCGCTGTGGAGCCCGAGCAGCCGGCCCGCACGTCGAAGGCCGTGCTCGGCGAACTGGACGCGCTGGTCGGCCTGGACAGCGTCAAGCGCGAGGTGCGCGCCCTCACGGACATGATCGAGGTGGGCCGCCGCCGCCAGCAGGCCGGCCTGAAGGCCGCCTCCGTCAAACGGCACCTCGTCTTCACCGGCTCCCCCGGCACCGGAAAGACCACGGTCGCCCGTCTCTACGGCGAGATCCTGGCCTCCCTCGGTGTCCTGGACAAGGGCCACCTCGTCGAGGTGTCCCGTGTGGACCTGGTCGGCGAGCACATCGGGTCCACCGCCATCCGCACCCAGGAGGCCTTCGAACGGGCCCGCGGCGGGGTGCTGTTCATCGACGAGGCGTACGCGCTGTCCCCCGAGGACTCCGGCCGGGACTTCGGCAAGGAGGCCATCGACACCCTCGTGAAGCTGATGGAGGACCACCGGGACGCGGTGGTGGTGATCGTCGCCGGCTACACGGCCGAGATGGAGCGCTTCCTCACCGTCAACCCCGGTGTGGCGTCCCGCTTCTCCCGCACGATCACCTTCGACGACTACGAGCCCGCGGAGCTCCTGCGGATCGTCGGGCAGCAGGCCGAGGAGCACGAGTACCGGCTGGCGCCGGGCGCGGGCGAGGCCCTGCTGAAGTACTTCACGGCGATCCCCAAGGGCCCGGCCTTCGGCAACGGCCGTACCGCGCGCCAGACCTTCGAGGCGATGGTGGAGCGTCACGCGAGCCGGGTCGCCCAGGTCGACGAACCCAGCACCGACGACCTGACGTTGCTGTACGCGGAGGACCTCCCCGAGCTGCCGTGACGGCTCCCCCGGCGCGCGTCGTGGAGCCGCCGGGGCGCTGCCCCCTGGGGTGAGCCCCAGGGGGAGAACCCCACCACAGGTGTGCGGTCGGCCGGATGGGGCCGAGGGACTCCGGCCGACAGCATGATCCTCATGACGCATCGCACTCGACGAGCCCTCGTCCTCGCCCTGTCCGTCTCGGCCGCCGCCACCACGCTGACCGCCCTCGCCGGCCCGGCCGCCGGAGCGCCCTCCGCCCCGCCCGCACTCACCTGGCGCCCCTGCGCGCAACCCGGTGGCCCCACCGACCAGGAGTGCGCCGACCTGCCCGTCCCGCTCGACTACCGCGACCCCGACGGCCCGCAGCTCACGCTCGCCGTGTCCCGGCTGCGCAGTGAGCACCCGGAGGCACGGCGCGGCACGCTGCTGGTGATCCCCGGCGGACCGGGCGGTTCGGGCGTCCGACGCCTCACCCAGCAGGGGAAGGCGCTGCGTGGGCAGCTCGGCGGCGCGTACGACATCGTCAGCCTGGATCCGCGTGGCGTCGGCGGCAGCACACGGGCGACCTGCGGTCTCCCCGCCGAGGACCGGCACCTGGTGACCCTGCGGGCCTGGCCAGCGCCCGACGGCGGCATCGGTGAGAACATCGCACGGGCCCGGCGTACCGCCGAGGCGTGCGCACGGAACGGCGGGGCCGTGCTGCGCGGCCTCACCACCGCCAACGAGGTACGCGACATCGACCGTTTCCGGCGGGCCCTGGGCGAGGAGCGGCTGTCGGCGTACGGGGTGTCGTACGGGACGTACGTGGGTGCCGTCTACGCGCAGAAGTACCCGGAGCGGACCGATCGTTGGGTGATGGACAGCAACGACGACCCCGATCCGCGCCGGGTCGCGCGGCGCTGGCTGGAGAACATGGCGCGGGGTGCGGAGGACCGGTTCCCGGACTTCGCCGCCTGGGCCGCCGACCCGGCCCGCGCGCCGGAGGGCCTGCGGCTCGCCGGGCGCCCGGAGGACGTACGGCCGCTGTTCCTGGCCCTGGCTGCCGAACTGGACCGTGCGCCGCGGGAGACGGCCACCCCGGGCGTGCCGCTCACGGGCAACCGCCTGCGTCAGGCGATGCATCTCGCCCTCTACAACGACGCCTCCTTCGACGATCTGGCCCTGTTGATACGGCAGGCCGGTGACCCGAAGGCGACGCCGGTGCTGCCGCCCGATCTGGCCGGGCCGCTGAGCGACGAGGACGCGGCGGCCGTCATGGCGGTGATCTGCAACGACGTGCGCTGGCCGACGTCGGTGGCGGCGCACGAGCGGGCGGTGGCCGAGCACCGTGTGCGGTACCCGCTCACGGCCGGCATGCCGGTGAACATCGGCCCGTGCTCGTTCTGGAAGGACCGGCCCGCGGAGAAGCCGACCCGGATCACCGACGACGGCCCGTCCAACATCCTGATGATCCAGAACCGGCGGGACCCGGCCACGCCCCATGTCGGCGCGCTGCGGATGCGGGCGGCCCTCGGCGATCGGGCGCGGCTCGTCACGGTGGAGCGCGGCGGCCACGGCGCCTACCTGGGCACGGGCAACGCGTGCGGCGACCGGACGGTGACCACGTTCCTGCTCACGGGACAGCGGCCCGAGCGGGACGTGACCTGCCCCGACGCGTAGCCGGGGCACGTCCTGGCGGCCCGGGGCCGAGGGCCGGGGCCGAGGCCGTCGTGCGCTAGCAGTCGCGGGGGCCCGGCACCTCGGGGCCGATGCGGGCCAGCAGCCGCTGCCGCTCGGCGGCGAAGGCCGGGTCCGCCTGGTAGTCGGAGTGGCCGAGGATCGGGGCGGGCAGCGGATGGCCGGCGGTGCGGCCGTAGGCGAGGGGGTCCTTGAACGGCTCGGCGTCGACCTCCGGCCCGCACCGGCCCGGCAACCGCACGGGGCCGCCTATGGGGTCGGTGAGCCGGTACAGATTGCGCCAGCAGTCGACCTCGCGGTGCAGGGAGGCGAGGGACGCCGGGCCGAAGTGGGCGGGGAACCACCGTCCGTACAGCCGCTCCAGCGGTGAGCCGTACGTCAGCAGCGCGACCCGGCTCCGGACCGACGGGGTCAGCTGCCAGGCGGCGGCCGCGGCGAGGACGCTGCCCTGGGAGTGTCCGGAGATCACCAGTCGTCCGCCCGTCGTGCGGGTCCAGGTGGCCATCCGCCAGGTGAGGTCGGGCACGGCGCGCTCGGCGTAGCAGGGCGGGGCGAAGGGGTGCGCGGCGCGCGGCCAGAAGGTGCCGACGTCCCAGAGGATGCCGATGGTGCGGCGCGCGGAGGCGTCCTTGTAGGCGCGGCGGCCCCAGGTGACGAAGAGCAGGAAGCCGACGCCGATCAACCAGGACCCGAGCGCCTGCGCGGTCTGGGCCGCGCCCGCGACGAAGGCGTACGAGTCCCGCGCCGCCCGCGCCGGGGTCTGCCCCGTGGCGAACGCGCCGGCCAGCGCTCCGGCGCCGAGCAGCAGCGTCACGGTCGAGATGATGCCGACGACGCGGGGCGCGCGGTCGGTGAGGGCGGCCATGGCACGGGTACGGGCGATCCGCAGGGTCCGGGCGGTGTCACGGGGTTCGGGCTCCTCGTCCGTGCCGCTCGCCCGCGGCCGTACGGCCTCGGCCAGGCCGTACTCCTCCTCCACCGCCGCCGTCTCCGCGCGCCGCAGCACCCAGGTGCGGCGGGCCAGCCAGACGAGCAGGGTCACCACCACCAGGAGCAGGGGCGGGATCACGGCGGCCTGCCAGGTGAGGAGGATCGGCGGGCCGGGGAGGGCGTCGTCGGTGCCGCCGAGCCAGTCGGCGACGCGCTGGGCGACACCGGCGGACATGACACCGCCGAGGGCGCAGGCCAGCATCGCGACGGCAGGGCCGCCGAGTCCGTGCAGCGCGGTCCGCGGGTCGGGGCGGGAGCGGTGAAGGACGCGGGCGACCACAGCGAGGGCCAGGACGAGGAGGCCTTGGACCAGGGTGATCCCGCCGAAGGTCAGGTCTCCCGGCAGTCGGCCCGCGGAGCTCCAGCCGGGGCGTGACCAGCCCGCGTACACCAGGGCGAGGACGAGCACCGCGATCGAGGCCGTGGGCAGGCCGCGCACGAGGTGCCCGTCGAGTTCGCGGTCGAGGCGCCTCTCGGAGCGGCCCCTGCGGCACACCACCCACACCACGACCACGGCGAGCACCACGAGCGTCGCGTTGAACAGCCACCCCAGGAGCTCCAGGACGGCGGGGCCGCCGGGGCGGCGGTCCTCTCGGGCGGCGGACGTCCCGACGGCCGCCGCGACCGTCAGGAACCCGGCCGCCGTGTGGGCGGCGCGCAGCCGGGCCACGAGGCGGCGCCCGTACCAGAAGCCGGGGCGGCCGAGCGCGACCGGTTCGACGTCGTCCTCGGTGGGGCGGGCCTCGGCGCGGTCCATGGGGCGCTGCGACTCGTACTCGCTCCAGGTGCGGTGGGAGAGGTACCACAGGAGCACGGTCAGGGCGGTGGGCACCAGGGCGGCCAGGGCGAGGCGGCGGCCGGGGCTGCTCCACCAGCCGTGGTGGGAGAGGTCCGGGGAGAGGAAGCCGAGCCAGGTGTGTGCCTCGGCGCACGCGCGCGTGCCCGCGCACTGCCATGCGGTCAGATCGAGGGCGACCTCGCAGGCGGCGGCCACGAGCAGCACGGTCAGGGTCAGACCGGTGAGGCGGACCAGGAGGCCGTGCAGACGTATGGTCCGCCGTCTGTGGCGGGCACCGGGGCGCATCCAGTGGGCGAGGTTGACGACCATGAACGGCAGCAGCAACAGCCACAGGGCGCGGGAGCCGTTGCCGGAGGTGAGGTTGCACCAGACGTAGGCCTCGGGCACGGGTCCGCCGCGGTGGTCGGCGGGGCGGGCCTCGGCGTCGGCGTCGTCGATGCGGCGGAAGACGGCCGCCGTGTCGTCGCCGGTGACGCGGACGGTGCGCGGATCGTCCAGCATGCGTTCGGGGGTGGTGCCGCCGACGCCGTGGACGAGCAGTTCGAGGGCGGTGTCGTCGTCGGTCCCGGTGCGGCCGGTGGCCTCGCGCCCGCCCGTCTCCGACCGTCCGGGGCGTTCTCCGTACTCGGCGTGCTCCGTCGCACGATCCACTGGTCCGCTTCCCCCGTGATGCGCCGCAAGGCATGTGTCATGTGCAGGTACAGATGATCGCCGCAAAGCGGTCTCCCTACACCTGTGGTCACCGAATCTCCCCGATCCGTGTGATAGTGACGGGCGCGGAAACGCGATACGGGCTGTTCGCGCGCGTGCAGGTGGTGGCGCGACCAGTGGTGTGGCGTGCGAATATGGGACGTCCTCGGGACCGGGGACGGGGGAATATCCGCTTCGGAGGGGGTATGGGAGCGTGTCGGGCGTGATGGGGCGAAAGGACCGGAGCGAGCGTGAGTGAGAATCAGAACCTCCTCGCGGAGCAGCGGCGTGCCCTGATCCTCGACGAGGTGCGCCGCAGGGGCGGGGTCCGGGTCAACGAGTTGACGCGCAAGCTGGGCGTCTCGGACATGACGGTCCGCCGCGACCTGGACGCGCTGGCCCGCCAGGGCGCCGTGGAGAAGGTGCACGGCGGCGCGGTCCCGGTGGCCGAGGCGAGTACGCACGAGCCGGGTTTCGAGGCGAAGTCCGGGCTGGAGCTGAGCGCCAAGGAGGACATCGCGCGGGCCGCCGCCGAGTTGGTTGCGCCGGGTTCGGCGATCGCCCTGTCGGGCGGTACGACGACCTACGCGCTCGCGCACCGGCTCGTGGACGTGCCGGATCTGACGGTGGTCACGAACTCGGTACGGGTCGCGGACGTCTTCCATGCCGCGCAGCGCACGACGGGCCCCCGGCAGGGGGCGGCGACCGTGGTGCTCACCGGCGGGGTGCGGACGCCGTCCGACTCGCTCGTGGGGCCGGTGGCCGATCAGGCGATCGCGGCGCTCCACTTCGATGTGCTGTTCCTCGGGGTGCACGGGATATCGGTGGAGGCGGGCCTGTCCACGCCGAACCTGGCGGAGGCAGAGACCAACCGCCGGCTCGTGCAGTCGGCACGGCGGGTCGTGGTCGTGGCCGACCACACCAAGTGGGGGACGGTGGGCCTGAGTTCGTTCGCCGCGCTCGACCAGGTGGACACGCTGGTCACGGACGCGGGCCTGGCCGCGCAGGCGCGGGCGGAGATCTCCGAGCACCTGCGGCGGCTGGTGGTGGCCGGGGAGGACGAGGACAGGGACCTCTGACGAGGACGCGGGTCCCGTCCGGGCGCGGCCCCGCCCTGGCCCCGGTCCCGTCCGGACGCCTGCCCGTCACGGGCGCCGGCTCGGTCCGGGCGCCGGCGTCTCTCCGCTACCGCGAGGCGGCCACACCGGTCGTACGGCCGCCCGCCCCCCGTCACCGCGGGGGCGCCGCCCACACTCCCGTCGCCAGGAGGGAGTCGATGGCCGCCGTGTAAGGGGCGATGTCCAGGCCCTGCTCCCGCAGCCACGCGTCGGAGTAGTACTTGTCGAGGTAGCGGTCGCCGGGGTCGCACAGGAGCGTGACGACACTGCCCCGGTGCCCCTCCGCCACCATCTCGGCGATGATCTTGAGGGCGCTCCACAGGCCCGTCCCGGTGGAGCCGCCCGCCTTGCGGCCGATGGTCTGCTCCAGGGCCCGTACGGCGGCGACACTGGCCGCGTCGGGGACCTTCATCATGCGGTCGACGGCGCCGGGGACGAAGCTGGGCTCCATCCGGGGGCGGCCGATGCCCTCGATACGGGAACCGCAGTCGCAGGTGACGTCCGGGTCGCCGGTGGTCCAGCCCTCGAAGAAACAGGAGTTCTCGGGGTCGGCGACACAGATGCGGGTGTCGTACTGCATGTAGTGGACGTAGCGCGCGATGGTCGCGGAGGTGCCGCCGGTGCCGGCGGTGGCGACGATCCAGGTGGGCTCGGGGAAGCGCTCCAACTCCAGTTGGCGGAAGACGGATTCGGCGATGTTGTTGTTGCCTCGCCAGTCCGTGGCCCGCTCGGCGTAGGTGAACTGGTCCATGTAGTGGCCGCCGGTCTCCACCGCGAGGCGGGCCGACTCCTCGTACATCTTCCGCGAGTCGTCCACGAAGTGGCAGCGGCCGCCGTGGAACTCGATGAGGCGGATCTTCTCGGCACTGGTCGTGCGCGGCATGACGGCGATGAAGGGGACACCGATCAGCTTGGCGAAGTACGCCTCCGAGACGGCGGTGGAGCCGCTGGACGCCTCGATGACGGGACGGCCCGGCCGGATCCAGCCGTTGCACAGGCCGTAGAGGAAGAGGGAACGGGCCAGGCGGTGCTTGAGGCTGCCCGTCGGGTGGGTCGACTCGTCCTTGAGATACAGGTCGATCCCCCACGTCTCGGGCAGGGGGAAGCGCAGCAGATGGGTGTCGGCGGAGCGGTTGGCATCGGCCTGGACCCGGCGGACCGCCTCTTTGAGCCAGGTCCGGTACTCGGGGTCGCTGTGGTCGACGTCGAGGGTCGCGCCAGGGCGAGTGGTCTGGGGGGTGCTCACGGCGTGCTCCTCACAGGGTGCGCCGACGGCGTGTCGCGGCGTCGGACGTCCCGATGATAAACACCTTCCGCACGCTTCTCACCTGCATAAACATCCCTTTGAGCAACTCAAAGACAGTCCTGTGGCGGCAATGCGCGGGGCGCATGGGGGGCGCATGCCGCGCATGCGCCGGAACCCCGCCCCCGACCAACCGTGCGCACTGGTGCTCGACGGCGGGGACGTGCAGACTTCACCGCACGGGCCTGGTCGGTCCCGCCGAGGGGGTGGCACGGGGAAGCGCGCCCCTCGGGCACACTGGATCACGGCCCGGTACGGATCACGACAGTGGACGGCCGAGAGCGCACTAGGGGGCGGGGCACATGGCGGAGCCGGAGTTCACGGCCACGGGCGTGCGGATCGGGAAGCGGCTGCGGCAGCTCACCCGGGCGGGCCAGGTCAGGATCGAGGACGGCCGGCTGCAGTTGCTGACCAGTTACGGCAGTGAGATCGACAGCGCCCCGGTGCAGGCGGTGCGCGCCTCGAAGCCCTGGTTCGCCAACGAGGACCGGGCGTTGGCCGATGTCAACGGCACCCGCTACACGCTCACGCTGAACGAGCACGACCCCGCTCCGGGGAAGCCAGGCCCGCCCTCGGCGCGCCGGTTCATCGAGGCGGTGCGCAAGGCGGCGGGGCGCGGTGGCTGACGGACCGCGAGTTGCGGGACCCGACCCCCTGGGTCACGCTGTTCTCACGTAACTCTGGGTTTACCGGCGATAACGCTGCGAACCAGCCCGCCGGCCACGACAGCGGGCGGCGATCTGTACGCAGCCACCCCACGAGCAGACGGCAGCCCCCGGCGGCCGTCCACCAGGCGGCAGTCACAGGCGGCCGCCCCACAGCAGGCGGCGTTTTTCGCCCAGCCACCTCGCTGGATCCGTACTCCGATCTTCCGGACTCACATCGGGGAGTCGCAGCCGTGATCAGCCAGCAAAGCAGGCACTGCACGGTGGAGCTCCAAGCCCTGCCGTCGCGGATCGGCCAGGTCCGCAGAATCGTATCTGCGCAATTGCGCTACTGGCATCTGGATCCGTTGATAGAGCGGGCCGCGCTCGGTGTGACCGAGTTGCTGTCCAACGTCCACCGGCACGCGGAGCCGGACAAGTCGTGCACCGTGGAGATGGAGTTGCTCCTCGGCCGGCTCACGGTCTCGGTGCAGGACAACGACCCCCGCCTCCCGATCGTCCAGGACGCGGAGCTGTTCGCCACCAGTGGGCGCGGGCTCGCGATGGTCGCCGCGGTGAGCGAGAGCTGGGGTGTCCGTCCGCACGGCCGGACGGGGAAGGTCGTGTGGTTCACACTGCCGGCGTCCTCGGCGGCGGTGCCGAAGATCTCGCCGTACGACGTCGGGCAGCCCCAGCCGCAGTTGCAGCCGTGCGACACCGGGTTCCGGCCCGCCGCGCGTGGGCGCAGGCCCGAACACGCTCCCGCCCGGTCGGCCGTCGCAGGCTGACCGGGCGGTGACCGCCTTCGCCGTACGGCTGGTCCGTGCGCCGTACGGCTGCTCCGTGCGCCGGCCGGTGGCCCCCGCCGGTGTCTCATCCCCCCTTGCCCGACCGTGGTCCGAACTGCTCGTCCAGGACGGACAGTCGGCGCCAGTACTCGTCCTCGTCGATCTCGCCGGAGGCGAAACGGCGGCCGAGCATCGCGATCGGTGAGTCGCCGGTGGGACGGCTGTCGCCGTGCGGGGCGAAGCCGGCCGCCGACGGCCACCACGGGGCCCGGTGCCCGCGGCGGACGGTGCGGCGCAGGAGGGTGACGGCTCCGACGACGACCGCAGCCCAGATCAGGGGGAAGAGGAGGAGCCAGGGGCCGGGGCCGTCGCCGCTCCCGTGCGCGAGGGTGTGCATCTCGAACTCATCTCCTTGGGACGCGCCTTGTGTCGATGAGTCGAGGTTCTCGCCGCGAGGGGGTACGGGTCGTCGTACGGGCGGCGGTAGTGGGCGTACCTCCCGCGGAGTACGGGGCCGGTCAGGTCAGGGCTGCCAGCGGGTCGTCCAGTACGGGTTGCCAGGCCAGTTCGGCGGCGCCGACCAGGCTGTTGTGGTCGAGGGTGCAGGGGAGGATGGGGACCACTGCGCTCTGGCGGGCCCAGAGGCTGCGGTCGGCGACCACGCTGCGCAGCCTGTCGGGGTCGGTGTCCAGGAGTGTGCGGTGCAGGCCGCCGAGGATGATCCGGTCGGGGTTGAGGATGTTGACGAGACCGGCGAGGCCCAGGCCGAGCCGGTCGATGAGGGACTCGGTGGCGGTGCGGACGGCCGGGTCGGCGTACTCCGTGCGGATGAGGTCGTTGGCCTGCTGCAGCAGGGAGATCACGGGTCCGGGGTCACGGCCGGCCGCGGTGAGGAAGGCCAGCGGGTCGGCCTCCACGTCGAGGCAGCCGCGGCTGCCGCAGTGGCAGGGGCGGCCCTCGGGGTTGACGGTGAGATGGCCGACTTCGAGGGCGAGCCCGGAACTCCCGGTGTGCAGGCGGCCGTCGAGGACCAGCGCCCCGCCCACGCCCCGGTGTCCGGTGGCCACGCAGAGGAGGTCGCGAGCACCCCGGCCGGCGCCGTGCCGGTGTTCGGCGAGCGCGGCGAGGTTCACGTCGTTGGCCGCGAAGGCCGGGCCCTTGATGCCGGCCGCCCGTACCCGTTCGGAGAAGATCTCGCGGACCGGGGCACCCGCCGGCCAGGCCAGGTGGAGTGGGTTCAGGGCGAGGCCCGCCGGTTCGGCCACGGCGGACGGCACGGCGAGTCCGGCGCCCACGCATCGCCGGCCCGTCTCGCGGAGCAGGTCGGCGCCCGCCTCGACCACCGACCCGAGCACCTTCGCCGGGTCGGCGTCGACGGTCTCGCAGCCGGGAGCGGTCGCCACGATCCGCCCGCCGAGCCCGACCAGCGCGGCCCGCCATCCGTCGGCGTGCACCTGGGCGGCGAGCGCGACGGGGCCCTCCTCGGCGACCTCCAGACGGTGCGAGGGGCGGCCCTGGGAACCGGCGGCCGCGCCGGGGTGCGCGTCGACCCGGATCAGCCCCAGCGCCTCCAGCTCCGCGGCCACGGCGCCCGCCGTGGCCCGGGTGACGCCCAGTTCGGAGGTGAGCACGGCCCGCGTCGGCGCCCGCCCGGTGTGCACGAGTTCGAGCGCCGGACCGAGCGCGCCCCTCCCCCGGTCCAGCCGGGTGCGTGTCGCCGTCGCTGTCCCTTCGCCCGCCGCCTTGGGGGCCGCCTTGCCGTCCATGAGGGCGAGTCTCCCATGATCCGTACCGGCTCGGGTGCCGCCGAGTCGGCCTCACCCGTCGCCGAAGCCGCTCACCCGCAGAGTGATGTTCAGCCGCCCGGCCAGGCCCAACGCGGGCGGCGCCGTCCCCGCGTACACCCGGGGCACCCCGTGGTACGCCTGCCGGGACGGCCCGCCGAACACGAAGAGATCGCCGCTGCGCAGCTCCACGTCCGTGTACGGGCGGGCCCGCGAGCGCGGGTTGCCGAAGCGGAAGACACAGGTGTCGCCGAGGCTCAGCGACACCACCGGCGCGTCCGACTTCTCGTCGCTGTCGCGGTGCATGCCCATGCGGGCGTCCCCGTCGTAGAAGTTGATCAGGGCGATGTCGTACGGGGCGAGGTCGTGCAGGTCTGCCGGCACGCGGGGGTCCGGCGTCGGGTCGGCAGCCGTTCCGGGGGGCGTCGCGGGGCCGGGGCCCTTCACCGGGTGGACACCCTGGCCCGCCGCGACCGCGCGGCGGGCCAGGGTGTCCAGCCAGGCCGGGAAGGGCTTCACGGGGGCGCCGTCGCCGTCGACCACCGTGGGGGCGTAGCCGTACGGGTACCAGTGGTGGCCGAGGCAGACCTGGCGGGCGGTCATCGTGCCGCCGCCGGGGGTGCGGACCGTGCGGAGCCCGGCGGGCGGGCGGGCCCAGTCGCGGCAGGCCGCGAGGAGCCGCCGCTGCCGCTCCATGTCCAGCCAGTCGGGGACGTGGACCGCGCCGGGCGCGATCTCCGTACGGCTGCGGGGGAACAGCTCGGCGTCCATGGCTCCATCATCACGCACCCTGCGGGGAACCGGCGTGAGCTGCGGCTCGGTTAGCCTGGGCACACGATGAGCGACCGTATGACCGCGCCCTGGGGCGATTACGCCCTGGCCCGCCACCCCGAGGACCCCCGTGACCGGCTGCGCGCCTGGGACGCGTCCGACGCGTATCTGCTGCGCCACCTCGCGGCGAGCGGAACACCGCTGGACGGGACGGTCGTGGTGGTCGGTGACCGCTGGGGCGCCCTGACCACGGCGCTCGCGGCACACCGGCCGATCCAGATCACCGACTCCTTCCTGAGTCGGGAGGCCACGCGGGCGAACCTGGCGCGCAAGGGGGCCGACCCCGACACCGTGCGGCTGCTCACCACTCAGGACCCGCCTCCGGAGCGGGTCGACGTGCTCCTGGTCCGGGTGCCCAAGAGCCTCGCCCTCCTGGAGGACCAGCTGCACCGGCTGGCGCCGGCCGTGCACGAGGGGACGGTCGTCGTCGGCACGGGGATGGTGAAGGAGATCCACACCTCTACGCTGAAGTTGTTCGAGCGGATCCTCGGGCCGACCCGCACCTCGCTCGCCGAGCAGAAGGCACGGCTGATCCTCTGCACGCCGGACGCCGGGGTCGTGCGGGCCCGCGAGGCCGACCCGTGGCCGTACACCTATGAACTGCCGGACGACATCGGGCCGTTGGCCGGGCGTACCGTGGTCAATCACGCGGGGGTGTTCTGCGCCGACCGGCTCGACATCGGCACCCGGTTCTTCCTGCGGCACCTGCCTCGGGGCCGCGGTGGCGGGCGCGTGGTGGATCTGGGGTGCGGCAACGGCGTGGTCGGTACGGCGGTCGCGTTGGACGACCCGGACGCCGAGGTGGTGTTCGTGGACGAGTCGTACCAGGCGGTGGCCTCGGCGGAGGCGACGTACCGGGCGAACGCGGACGGCAAGGCGGAGTTCCGGGTCGGGGACGGGATGGCGGGGTTCGCTCCGGGCAGCGTCGATCTCGTCCTCACCAATCCGCCGTTCCACTCCCATCAGGCGACGACCGACGCGACGGCCTGGCGGATGTTCACCGGGGCGCGGCGCGCGCTGCGGCCGGGGGGCGAGCTGTGGGTGGTCGGCAATCGCCATCTGGGGTACCACGTGAAGCTGCGACGGATCTTCGGCAACAGCCGACTCGTCGCCGGTGACGCGAAGTTCGTGGTGTTGCGGGCGGTCAAGCGGGGGTCGTGACGGCGAGGGCGCGCGTCGAGAGCCGTGACGCCGAGGGCGCGCCTCCGTGTCCGTGACCGCGGGGGTGCGCGCCCGCGTCGGCGAGGATGCCTGTCCGTGGTGGTCGGCGGCAGGTCACGGTGCGACCCCGCGCAGGGCCCTCGGGGATGCGCCCAGTTCGCGGCGGCAGGCCTTGTTGAAGGCCTGGAGGTCGGGGATGCCCACGGAGGCGGCGACGGCGGGGATGGAGAGGGTCGTGGCGCGCAGCAGGTGGTGGGCGCGTTCGAGTCTGCGGCGGCGGATGTAACCGACGACCGTGCTGCCTGTCTCCGCCCGGAACAGCCGGGTCAGGTGGTTGTGGGAGACGCCGGCCGACTGGGCCACGTCCGGGATGGACAGCGGGGCCGCGAGGTGGGCCTCGATATGGGCGATGGCCGTGATGACCGCGGGGTGCGGGCCCGGGTCCGCCGCCGCGGGCGGGGTGAGGTGGGCGACCCGCCACAGGGCCGTCCAGATCTCGGCCCTGGTGCGCTCGGGCTCGCTCGGGGCGGCGGCCACCGCCTGGAGCAACAGGTCGGTCAGGGCGGGGAGTTCGGGGCCGGCGTCCTGGACGACGGGGACCGTGCGGAGCGCGCCGGTCGGGGTGATGCGCAGATGGGCGTAGAGGTGTTCCGAGCGGCCCCGGTAGCGGTAGCGGACCGTGGTGCCGGGCGGGACGAGGCTGACCCGGCCGGGGCGGATGGTGTGGACGGAGCCGTCGACGGTCAGCTCGGCCTCGTACTGGTAGAGGTGGAGCTGCCAGAGCTCCGGGAGCCGGAACACGTCCGTCCGCCCGGCCACCCCGTGCACGCCGACTCCGATGCCCGCGACGACGGGCGGCTCACCGAGGTGGATCTCCGTCTCCCGCATGACGGAAAACTACCAGTGACGGCCGTCACATTCCCCGCCCGGGCGGCTCCGTTAGCAGGACCTTTACCCGGCAGCCCCCGGGCGCGCTTCTTCCGCCGGGGACGGCCGTAGGTCGTCTGGGACGCCCCGGCTCACGGGACGGCGCCCCTCACCGCCTGGCGCCGAGCCTCATGTCGAAGGGGTGGCCAGGACGCCGATGAGGCGGGCCACCGTCTCCGTCATCGCCGTACGGCCCGCCGCGAGGTAGGTGCGGGGGTCCACGGCTTCGGGGCGGGCGGTCAGGAAGTCGCGGATCGCGCCGGTCAGGGCGATGTTGAGGGCGGTACCGATGTTGACCTTGACGATTCCGCCGGTGACGGCCGCCCGGAGTTCGTCGTCGGGGACGCCGGAGGAGCCGTGCAGGACGAGGGGGACGTCGAGGGCGCCGGAGAGCCGTTTGAGGAGGGTGTGGTCGAGCGTGGCGGTCCGGGTGGTCATGGCGTGCGCGCTGCCGATGGCCACGGCGAGGGCGTCCACGCCGGAATCGGCCACGAAGGCTCGGGCCTCGTCGGGGTCGGTACGGGCGCCGGGGGCGTGCGCGTCCAGCGGCGGCAGCCCGCTCTTGCCGCCGACCTGCCCCAACTCGGCCTCGATCCACAGGCCCCGGGCGTGCGCCCAGTCCACGGCGGCCCGGGTGGCGGCGAGGTTCTCGGCGTACGGCAGGCGCGACGCGTCGTACATCACCGAGCTGAAGCCGGCGTCGGGTGCCCGGCGCAGCAGGTCGTCGCTCTGGATGTGGTCGAGGTGGAGCGCGACGGGCACGGTCGCCCGCTCGGCCGTGGCGGTGGCGGCGCGGGCCAGCGGGAGCAGATCCCCGCCGTGGAACTTCACGGCGTTCTCGCTGACTTGGAGGACGACGGGCGCGTCGACGGACTCGGCGCCCGCGACGACGGCCTCCGCGTGCTCCAGGGTGATGATGTTGAACGCGGCCACGGCGGTGTGCGCGGCGGCGGCCCCCGTGATCAGCTCACCGGTTGTCGTGAGGGGCACAACTCCTCCTGAGGGGCTGGGCGGTCGAGGATCTGCGGTCGGTGCGGGTTCGTCGCGCGATCCGCGCGCGTCGCGCGGCCGGCCTTCGCCGTACGATCCGTGGGCGTCGCGGGGCTCGCGTTCGCCGTGCGTCCGCGGGCGTCGCGCGGACGCGGCTCGTCACGGGGTCGGGTCGAGGATCACCGAGCGGGTGAGGTGGCGGGGTCGGTCCGGGTCGAGGCCGCGGGCCGCGGCCACGGCGACGGCGAGGCGTTGGGCGCGGACGAGCTCGGCGAGGGGATCGAGCCGGCCGGCCACCCAGGTCCCGCCGGTCCTGCGGACCTGCTCGGCCAGCCCCTCGGGGGCCTCCCCGAACATCCACGTCGCCGTACCTCGCGTGGTGACGCTGATGGGGCCGTGCCGGTACTCCATCGCCGGATATCCCTCGCTCCACGCCAGCGCGGCCTCCCGCAGCTTGAGCGCGGCCTCGTGCGCGAGCCCCACGGTCCAGCCGCGGCCGAGGAAGGTGAACTGCGCGCTGTCGACGACCCCTTCGGGCAGCGGGGCCTCCAGGGCGGTGCGGGCGTCGGCCACGGAGCCGTCGACGGGCAGGCCCATGTGGGCGCGGAGCAGCGTGAGCGCCGTGGTGGCGAAGCGGGTCTGGACGACGGATTCCTCGTCGGCGAAGTCCAGCACGACGAGGTCGTCGGCGGCCGTCGTCACCGGTGTGTCCGGGTCGGCAGTGATCGCGGTGGTGCGGGTACGACCCCGGAGAGTGCCCAGCAGGTCGAGCACCTCTGTGGTGGTGCCGGACCGGGTGAGGGCGACGACCCGGTCGTAGGTGCGGCCGTGGGGAAACTCGGAGGCCGCGAAGGCGTCCGTCTCGCCCTGCCCCGCGCGTTCGCGCAGGGCGGCGGCGGCCTGGGCCATGAAGTACGACGTACCGCAGCCGACGAGCGCCACCCGCTCTCCCGCCGTGGGCAGGGCACCGGCGTGGGACGCCGCCTCGGCGGCGGCGCGGGACCAGCACTCGGGTTGGCTGTTCAGTTCGTCCTCGACGTGGGTCATGCGGTCACCCTCCCCAGCAGACGACAGCTCCATGCTCGCATGTGCAAGATAGAGCCTTGTTTCGAGCATCTTCAAGCATGCGGGCGGTGGCGTCTGCGCTAGGGTCGTCCGAAGATCACGTCCGGACGGAGAGGTGGGGTGCCCCATGTCCCGCGACGCCCGCTGGCAGGCGCTGCTCGAACTGCTCGTGGAGCGGGGGCGGCTCGACGTCGAGGAGGCGGCGGCCGAGCTGGCCGTGTCGGCGGCGACCATCCGGCGCGACTTCGACCAGCTGGCCGAGCAGCAGATGCTCGTCCGGACGCGGGGCGGGGCGGTCGTGCACGGGGTGTCGTACGAGCTGCCGCTGCGCTACAAGACGGCCCGGCGGGCCACCGAGAAGCAGCGCGTGGCGAAGGCGGTGGCGGACCTCGTCGCGCCCGGGGAGGCGGTGGGCCTGACGGGCGGCACGACCACCACGGAGGTCGCGCGGGCACTGGCCGTACGCGGCGATCTGGCGTCCGGGGCGCCCGCGCTGACCGTCGTCACCAACGCGCTGAACATCGCGAGCGAGCTCGCCGTGCGGCCCCAGTTCAAGATCGTGGTGACGGGCGGGGTGGCCCGCGCGCAGTCGTACGAGCTGGTCGGGCCGCTCGCGGACGGGGTGCTCGGGCAGATCACCCTGGATGTGGCGGTGCTCGGCGTGGTCGCGTTCGACGTCGTGCACGGCGCGGCGGCGCACGACGAGGCGGAGGCCGCGGTCAACCGGCTGTTGTGCGAGCGCGCGGAGCGCGTCGTCGTCGCGGCCGACTCCAGCAAGCTGGGGCGGCGGGCGTTCGCGTGGATCTGCGCGGCCGACTCGGTGGACACCCTGGTCACGGACGCGGCGGCCGAGCCGGAGACCGTGCGGCGGTTCGAGGAGGCGGGGGTAGGGGTCGTGGTGGTCTGAGGCCGGCCTCGGACACGCGGTCAGTCCCGTAGCCACGGGGCGAGCAGGCCGCCGCGTTTCAGCGTCGTGAGGACCAGGGAGACGTCCACGGACTCCACGTCGCGCAGCCAGGGGGAACGGGTGACGAAGTGGTGCAGGGCCGACTCGTCGGGGAACGCGGTCAGCAGGAGGAACTGGCGTTCCCCCGTGACGAAGCTGGCGTAGCGGACGTGCGCGGACCCCGCGAGGGCGGTGCTGACGGCCTCCGCCCCGGACGGCGGGGTCCGCACCCAGAGGACCGCCTCCACCGGGAGTCCGAGCACGGCCGGTTCGAGCACGGCGCGGATCCGGACCCGGCCCGCCCGTCGCAGGGCGCTCAGCCGGCGTCGCGCGGTCGCTTCCGAGACTCCCGCGAAGCGCGCGAGTTCGTCGTGGGTACGGCGGCCGTCCTCGGCCAGGGCGTGCAGCAACAGCCGGTCGGCGCGGGCGAGTTCGGGTGGAGGTTCGCCCGGCGGCAGCGGGTCGACGGCCGACGGGGTGGCGGGGGCTGCGTCGCGGAGTGCCGCGATCTCGGCGGTGGTGAGCAGGCCGGCGTGCCACTCGCGGATGGTGCGGACATGGCGCAGGACGGGGAGGGTGAAGGTCTCCTCCATGCCCGGCAGGCCGGGGAGTTCGTCCATCACCAGGCCCGCGAGGCGTTCGCGGGGGCAGAGCACCTCCGCGACGCAGGTCGGGGTGCCCGTCAGGACGTGGGCGAAGACGCAGTCGGGCCGGCGGGCCAGGGCCGTCGCCGCGAGGCGCTCCCTGCCGGGTGCGCAACGCACCCCGACGACGGTGCTGCGGCCGCGTACCGCCATGGCGCCGATCCGTACCAGGCCGGACTCCAGGAGGCGGGTGCCTCGACGGACAACGGTGCGTTCTGGCTCGCCGAGGGCCGCCGCGATGCGGTGCCAGGAGGCCCTGCCGTCGATCTGGAGGGCGCTGATGATGCGGCGGTCCAGCGAATCCGTCACGGGGCCGGTCGGCGGTGAGTCCATCGGACCCACACTATGGCCGATTCCGTCATTACCGCCGGAGTTGTTGTTCCCTTCCGTCACCATGGCCCAGCCTGCCGTAAAGCGGAACCGCACGGACCGCATGACCCCGCCGTCGTACGACGCCCTTCCTCAGGGTGTACGGACGTCCCGCTACCCCCCTGTCCTCCTCCCCCGGCGACCACACCGAGCCGCACGAACCCATGACTCCCGTGACTCCCCTACATCCGGAGATGGTTGACGTGACCGCGACTCCAGGAAGTCCCCCTCGCTCCCCGGCCGCCGAGGCTGCCGACTCCGTGCCCACCGGCCGCGCGGCCGCTCCGCGGGGTCGGCAGGCCCTGCTCGGGCCGGGTCTGGTGCTGGCGGCGGCGAGTGTCGGCGCGGGGGACATGGTGACGTCGCTCGCGGGTGCCGCCGGGTACGGGATGGCCCTGATGTGGGCGATCGTCATCGGTGTGATCCTCAAGTACGCGCTCACCGAGGCGGTGGGCCGGCTGTACATGGCGACCGGGCAGACCGTGATCAGGAGCATGCGGGAGGCCGCCCGCTGGCTTCCGGGCGCGTTCATCGCGTTCGTCCTGGTCATCGGGCTGCTGTACGGGGCGGCGCTCGGTTCGGTGGCGTCCCTGGCGCTGACCACGCTGTTCCCGGCGCTGCCGCTGCGGCCGGTGGCCGTGGTGATCGCGCTGGTGTCCGCGGCGATCGTGTACGTCGGGCGGTACGCCCTGTTCGAGCGGGTGATGAGTTGCTTCATGCTCGCCAAGTTCCTCGGCATGGCCGTCCTCGCGGTGGCCACGCTCGCCCGCGCGGACGATCTGCCGGGGCTGCTCGGCACCCTGCGTCCGAGGCTGCCGGAGGGGGACGTACTGACGGTGCTCGCCCTGATCGGCGGGGTGGGCGGCACGGCCGGGATCGCGTCGTACAGCTACTGGGTGCGGGAGAAGGGCTGGGCGGACCGGAGCCGACTGCGTGTCATGCGGGTCGATGCGGCGCTGAGTTACACGGTCACGTTCCTGTTCGTGCTGTGCACGACGGTGGTGGGTACGGGCCTGCTGTACGGCACCGGTGGAAGCATCACCGGCGGGGAGGGCCTGGCGGCGCTCGCGGACCCGCTCGGCGCCGATCTGGGCTCGGTGGCGCGGGTGCTGTTCCTGGGGACGTTCTTCCTGGTGACCTTGAGCGCCCTGGTGGGCGGCTTCAACGGGCTGAGCCATCTGCTCGCCGACGCGCTGCGGACACTGCGGGGCGTCCCGGACGCCGAGGCGGAACGGCACATCGCGCAGCACAGTCGCCCCTTCCGCCTCTTCGTGCTGTACTGCGCCGTCACCGCGGTCGTCGTCACCTTCCTGGGGCGGCCGGTGCCGCTGGTCCTCACCTACGCCGCCGTCGGCTCGCTGATCCTGCCGCTGCTGTCCGGCGCGCTGCTGGTCCTGCTCAACCGCCGGGGCGTGGACCCGGCGTACCGCAACGGAATCACCTCGAACGTGCTGCTGGGCGGCTCCTTCGTCCTCTTCGGCCTGCTCGCCGTCGTCCAGCTCAAGGACTCCCTGGGAGGGGCGTGAACCACCTCGTGAACCACTCCGTCGACCACCCCGCGCAGCGTTCGGCGAGCCCGCCGGAGGAGGTGGCATCCGGCACCGGGGCCGAGCCCCGACCCGGCGCGGAACGTGCACCGGGCGCGGCCTCCGCGCCGGCCGCGGGCCCGGCGTACGCCGTCGGCCTGGGCGACGACGTGCCGCCCGCCGACGACCTGTGCTTCCGGACGGCCTACGAGCTGACGGTGGCGCTCGCGCGTCGCGAGGTGTCCGCGCGGGAGGTGATGACCGCCCATCTGGAGCGGATCGAGCGCGTCAACCCCACGGTGAACGCCATCGTCACCCTGGACGCCGACCGGGCGCTGGAGCGTGCGGCCGAGGCGGACGAGCGGCTCGCGACGGGGCAGCCGGTCGGTCCGCTGCACGGGCTGCCCGTGGCCCACAAGGACCTGCACGACACGGCGGGTCTGCGGACCACATACGGTTCGCCGATCTTCGCCGACCATGTGCCCGACCGGGACCACCTGGTCGTCCAGCGGCTGCGGCGGGCCGGCGCCCTCACCCTCGGCAAGACCAACGTCCCCGAGCTGGGCCTCGGTTCGCACACCGTGAACCCCGTCTTCGGAGCCACCCGCAATCCGTACGACCTGTCCCGCAGCGCGGGCGGCAGCAGCGGCGGCGCGGGGGCGGCGCTCGCCTGTGGGATGCAGCCCATCGCCGACGGCAGCGACACCGGGGGTTCGCTGCGCAACCCCGCCTCCTTCAACAACGTGGTCGGGCTCCGCCCGTCGCCGGGCCGGGTGCCGTCCTGGCCGGACCGGGCGCCGTGGGGTCAGCTGTCGGTGAAGGGGCCGATGGCCCGGACGGTGGCGGACGTCGCCCTGACCATGTCGGTGCTGGCCGGTCCCGATCCGCGCGACCCCCGTTCCCTGGACACGCCCGGCTCCACCTTCGCCTGGCAACTGGGCGGTGACATCGCGGGGTTGCGGGTGGCCTGGTCGCCCGACCTCGGCGGAGCGGTGCCCGTCGACCCGGAGGTACGGGACGCGCTCGCCCCGGCGGTCGAGGTGTTCACGGCGCTCGGCTGCGAGGTCGAGCAGGCCTGCCCGGATCTGTCCGGCGCGGACGAGGTGTTCCTCGCCCAGCGTGCCTGGCAGGTGGAACTCGCCTACGGGGCGCTGCTCGACGGGCACCGGGACCGGCTGGCCCCGGACGTCGTGTGGAACATCGAGGAGGGCCGCTCGCTCTCCGGGCCGGACCTGGGGCGGGCGCAGGCACTGCACGGCGCGCTCTTCCACAGGGTCCGCGTGTTCTTCGAGACGTACGACCTGCTGGTGCTGCCGGTCAGCCAGGTCGCGCCGTTCGACATCGGCCTGGCATATCCGACGGTCGTCGACGGCACCCCGATGGAGACCTATCTGGACTGGATGCGCTCGGCGTACCTGATCTCCGTGACGGGCTGCCCGGCGCTGTCCGTCCCCGCGGGTTTCACCCCGCGGGGACTGCCGGTGGGGTTGCAGGTGGTCGGCCCGCACCGGCAGGACTGGTCGGTCCTGAAGGCCGGGCACGCCTTCGAACGGGCGACGCGGGCCGGCGAAAGGCGGCCTCCCGTGCTGGCGGACCTCGGCGTCCCGGCGTGAGCCGAACGACAGTTGCTAGCCGGGCTTGTGCGCGAGGAGGCCGTACAGGAGGGGGATGCGGGGTTCGGGCAGACGCCACCAGCCGGACGGGGTGCGGGTCATCCGGGGCCAGCGGGGCCAGGGCAGTTCGTCGCTCTCCCGCAGCCGCCGGATGACGAGGCCGGCGTCGATGAGGGCGTTGACCACCTCGTCCAGGCCGTGCGTCCACTCGTAGCTGTCGGTGGCGCCCTCCACGGCGGGGCCGTCGGTGTAGGTGTACGTCGCGTCGCGGTGCACGGCGCTCCCGCCGTTCAAGTAGTCGTGGCGCAGCAGGAGTTCGGGTCCGGAGTCCGGGGCGGGTTTGGGGCCGAGGGAGTTGAGCAGCGGGTGGAACTCCGCGATGTACAGCCTCCCGCCGGGCCGCAGGAGCCGGGCCACGACGTCGGCCCAGCGGTCCAGGTCCGGCAGGTAGCACAGGGCCCCCTTGCCCGTGTACACCACGTCGAACTTCCGCTCCCCCAGGGCCTCGACGGCGTCGTACACGTTCGCCCGGACGAACGTGACGTCGAGGCCCGCCCTCCGTGCGATGCCGGTGGCGGCGGCCACCGACGCCTCGGAGAAGTCGAGGCCGGTGGCGTGCGCCCCGCGCTGCGCGAAGGCGAGGGTCTCGGTGCCGAGATGGCACTGGAGGTGCAGCACGTCCCGGGCGTGCAGCTCGCCGAGGTCCTCCCACTCCCAGGGGGCGAACCAGCGTGCGGGGTCGAGGTTCTCGTCGAGGGCGTAGAAGCGGCTGGCGAGATGGACGGGGGTCCGGGCGTCCCAGTTGGCCTCGTTGGACCGCATCATGCGCTCATGGGCGTCGGTCATGACGCCATCCAAGCAAAGCCGGGGCTCCGCGACGGGGCTTCTGGGGGGTATGTCCGGCCGGGCTCGCGGGCGGGAGGGCCGGCTGTGTGCCCCGCCCTCTTCCGCTCAGTGCCCGTGTCCGGTGGACGTGTCGTGCGTTCCGTCCGTGTCGTTCGGCTCCTCCGGGGCGGCCGGTGCCGCCGGGCCTCCGGCGCGGACGGTGAACGCGGCGGTGCGGACCGTCCCCTCGTGCTTGAAGTCGAGGAAGAGGCGGTACGTGCCGGCGCTGGGCGCGGTGGCCGTGAAGGAGATGCCGGGGCCGGGTTCGGTCGCGCCGTCGCCGGGCTCGCCGTTCGGGTGGACGTGCAGGTAGGCGAGGTCACCGGAGCGCAGGGCGACCAGGTGGCCGTAGGCGCCGAGGTAGGGCTGGAGATCGGTGACCGGGCGGCCGTTCCGGGAGACGGTGAGCTTCAGCTCGCTCGCGGCGCCCGGGCGGAGCCCGCCGTCCAGCTCGACCTCGTAGCCGTCGACCTCGGCGCTGGTGTCCGGCTTCGGGAGCCGCCGCGATTCGAAGGCGCCCGAAGCAGCGAGGTCGGCGCCGAGTGTGAGGTTCCGGGCGCCCTTCGCCGCGGGGGTGAAGTCGGCGAAGACGCGGTAGCCGCCCGCCCTGGGCAGGTCGACGGGGGTGCTCCAGGTGCCGTCGGCCGCGCGGGTGGGGTGGAGGTGGCGGTAGGTGACCAGGTCGCGTGAGGCGACGATGAGGTGCAGTTCCTTGTCGTGTTCGCGCTGGTACGCGGTGACGGCGCGGCCGTCGTCGTCGCGGATGACGAGGCGCAGGTCGGCGCGCTTCCCGGCGGTGACGGCCGTGGTGCGCAGGTCGAGGGTGTAGCCGCCCTCGGAGATCTGCAGGCCGCCGGCCGGCGGCGTCTCGTGCCGTCCGGTGTGGCCGCCGCCCTCGTCGGACTCGGGCGAGGTCCGGCCGTGGCTGTCGTGGCGCGGGGGCGCGCTGTCAGCGACGACGGGTTCGACGCCCTTGCCCACCCCGTAGGCGGTGCCGAAGGTCGCGGCCAGCGCGGCGGCGAACGCGGTGATCCTCAGTCCGGTGTTCATGGCCGTCTCCTCGGAGGTCGAAGGGTCTCATCGGAGGTTCCCGATGCAGCTCACGATACCCCCAGGGGGTACTCAGTCAAGCGCTCGACGGAACTTGCGTGAAATACCCCTCGGGGGTATACAGACCGTATCGCCGAGGTACCCCCGGCCCGTATCCGGGGTCGTCGTTCCCCGGCCCGGCCACCGAGGCCGCCCGAGCGACCGACTCCCACGACGTACGAGGAGCAGCAGCCATGACCACCACCGCGCCCGGCGCCACCACCGAGGTCGAACTCCTGATCGGCGGCATGACCTGCGCCTCCTGCGCGGCGCGCGTCGAGAAGAAGCTGAACCGCATGGACGGCGTCACCGCGACGGTCAACTACGCCACCGAGAAGGCGAAGGTCAGTCACTCCGGTGACGTCTTTGTGGGCGACCTGATCGCCACGGTCGAGGCGACGGGGTACACGGCGCGGGAGCCCGAGCCCCCACAGCCCGAGGGGGACGGCGAGCGGGAGCCGGTCGACGACGAACTGCGGCCGCTCAGGCAGCGGTTGGTCACGGCGGTGGCGCTGGCCGTCCCCGTGATCGCGATGGCCATGGTCCCCGCGCTGCAGTTCGAGTACTGGCAGTGGCTGTCGCTGACCCTGGCGGCGCCCGTGGTGACCTACGCGGGGTGGCCCTTCCACCGGGCGGCCTGGACGAACGCCCGGCACGCCGCCGCCACCATGGACACCCTCATCTCGATCGGCACCCTGGCCGCGTTCGGCTGGTCGCTGTGGGCGCTGTTCCTCGGGACGGCGGGCACCCCCGGCATGACCCATCCCTTCGAGCTGACCATCGCCCGAGGCGACGGCTCCGGGAGCATCTATCTGGAGGCCGCGGCCGGCGTGACCGCCTTCATCCTGGCCGGGCGGTATTTCGAGGCCCGCTCCAAGCGGAAGGCGGGCGCGGCACTGCGTGCCCTGCTGGAACTGGGCGCGAAGCACGTCACCCTCCTGCGCCCCGACGGCAGCGAAGCGACCGTGCCCACCGCCGATCTGCAGGTCGGCGACCGCTTCCTCGTGCGGCCCGGCGAGAAGATCGCCACGGACGGCACGGTGGTCGAGGGCTCCTCCGCGGTGGACGCGTCCATGCTCACCGGTGAGTCCGTGCCGGTGGAGGTCTCCCCCGGCGACCCGGTCACCGGGGCCACCGTGAACGCGGGCGGCCGTCTCGTCGTCGAGGCCACCCGGATCGGCGCCGACACCCAGCTGTCCCGGATGGCCAGGCTGGTCGAGGACGCGCAGAACGGGAAGGCCGCGGCCCAGCGGCTCGCCGACCGGATCTCCGCCGTCTTCGTCCCCGTGGTGATCGCCCTCGCCCTCGGCACCCTCGGTTTCTGGCTCGGCAACGGCGCGTCGCTCACGTCCGCGTTCACCGCCGCCGTCGCCGTACTGATCATCGCCTGCCCCTGCGCGCTGGGGCTGGCCACACCGACCGCGCTGCTGGTCGGCACCGGGCGCGGCGCCCAGCTGGGCATCCTGATCAAGGGCCCCGAGGTGCTGGAGTCCACGCGCCGCGTCGACACGGTCGTCCTCGACAAGACGGGCACCGTCACCACGGGCCGGATGACACTGCTGTCCGTGCACACCGCCGACGGCAGCGACGAGGCCGAGGTCCTGCGGCTGGCGGGCGCCCTGGAGCACGCCTCCGAGCACCCGATCGCCCGCGCGATCGCCGACGGCGCGCTGGAGAAGGTCGGTTCGCTGCCCACCCCGGAGGACTTCGCGAACGTACCCGGCCTCGGCGTCCAGGGGGTCGTCGAGGGCCACGCCGTTCTCGTCGGCCGGGAGCGGCTGCTGGCCGAGTGGGCGCTGGAGCTGCCGGAGGGCCTCCGGCGGGCCGGGGCCGAGGCGGAGGCGGCGGGCCGTACGGCCGTCGCGGTCGCCTGGGACGGCGAGGTACGGGCGGTGCTGGCGGTCGCCGACGCGGTGAAGGAGACCAGCGCGGAAGCGATCGCCGGGCTGCGCGGGCTCGGCCTCACCCCGATCCTGCTCACCGGCGACAACAGGGCGGTGGCCGAGTCGGTCGCCCGTCAGGTCGGCGTCGCACCCGAGGACGTGATCGCCGAGGTCCTGCCCGAGGACAAGGTCGACGTGGTCGAGCGGCTCCAGGCCGAGGGCCGTTCGGTCGCCATGGTCGGCGACGGCGTCAACGACGCGGCCGCCCTCGCCCGAGCCGACCTGGGGCTGGCCATGGGCACCGGCACGGACGCTGCGATCGAGGCCGGCGACCTCACCCTCGTCCGGGGCGATCTGCGCGCGGCGGTCGACGCCATTCGCCTCGCCCGGCGGACGCTCGGCACCATCCGGTCCAACTTGTTCTGGGCGTTCGCGTACAACGTGGCCGCGCTGCCGCTCGCTGCGGCCGGCCTGCTCAACCCGATGATCGCGGGAGCCGCCATGGCGTTCTCCTCGGTGTTCGTCGTCGGCAATTCCCTGCGCCTGCGCACGTTTCACCCGACGTATTCCAGCCAGGTGGACCGCCCCGCGGACTGAACCGGAAAGGGGCGGCCCGCGTCGCGACCGACTCGGCGCGGCGCGGTCGCCCCTCACCGAAACCCGCGCCGATCGCCGCCCCGATCCACCCGGCCCTGATATCCCGGCGAAATCGACGAGCACCTTCCGGACAACTCCCCCCGGCACGGCGGGGAGGGCACGCGATCATGCCCCGGTGACCGTACCGACGAGCGCCATTGACGACGATGCGGCCTTTCACCGGCCCGGACCCCGGCCTTCCATTCCCGCGCGTTATCGGGCCCGTTGTCGACGCACACTCGTCGCTCGCACCACGGGATATGCCTCAAGAAAGCGAAAAGCAATTCACCGCCGAAAGGGGCACCCCCGAAACACGTGCCGTGGGTCCGCCTCCGCCCAGGGCACGGCAGACGATCCGGTGACACACAGCGACCAAGACCGTCCCGGCTCGAACTCCCGTATCGAACACGCCACATCCCCCGCGGCCCCAGGACGGCACTTCTCTTCCCGCACCGACGGGGCTTAGCGTCACGGCATGAAGATTCTCCTCATCGGCGCCACCGGAACGCTCGGAACGGCCGTGCACAAGACGCTGACCAGCCGCGGCCACGACGTCCTCACCGTGGGACGCGGCGGCGGTGATCTACGCTGCGACCTCACCGACCCCACGCAGATCACCGACCTGTACGAGCGGGCCGGCCACCTGGACGCGGTGGTCAGCGCAGCCGGTGACGTGCCGTTCAAGCCGGTCACCGAACTGACGCCCGACGATCACCTCGCCGCCTTCCGGGGCAAGGTGCTCAGCCAGATCGAGTTGGTCCGGCAGGGCATACCGCGCGTCGCCGAGCGCGGCTCCTTCACCCTCATCACCGGCGTGCTGGCCCGCGAACCCATCCCCACCGGCGCCGCGGCCTCCATGGCCAACGGTGCGGTGGAGGCCTTCGTCGGCGCCGCAGCCATCGAGATCGCCCCGCAGCGCATCAACGCGATCAGCCCCACGGTGTTCACCGAGTCCCTCGCCGACTACGGCGACTACTTCCCCGGCATGCCCCCGGTCGACCTCGCCGATGTCGCGCAGGCGTACGTCCGCTCCGTCGAGGGCGCCCAGACGGGGCAGGTCTACGCCCTGTAGCCCTGACCGGAGGCGCATCCCCGCAGGTCGAGGGTGCGCCGCGCCCGGCGTCGCGGACCGGGAGGGAACAGGCTTGCCCAGCCACCTGGTCGGCCCTAGCCTGACTTTGTGCCGCAAATAAACAAAACCCGATCGCACAGCGTCGTGCCGGGTGGCGACCTCACCCGGCTCCGCGTCGCCCTCACCGCCTTCTTCGCCCTGGACGGATTCGTCTTCGCCGGTTGGGTCGTGCGGATCCCCGCGGTGAAGGAGCAGACAGGCGCGTCACCCGGAGCACTGGGCCTGGCCCTGCTGGGCGTGTCCGCCGGCGCGGTGGTCACGATGATGCTGACGGGGCGACTGTGCCGCCGCTTCGGCAGCCACCCCGTGACGGTGGTCTGCGCGGTCCTGCTGTCCCTCGGCGTGGCGCTGCCGCCGCTGACCCACTCGGCACTCGCGCTGGGCGGCGTCCTGCTGATCTTCGGTGCGGCCTTCGGCGGCATCAACGTCGCCTTCAACAGCGCGGCCGTCGACCTGGTGGCCGCGCTGCGGCGCCCCGTCATGTCGGGCTTCCACGCCGCCTTCAGTCTCGGCGGGATGATCGGGGCGGGCCTCGGCGGCCTGGTCGCGGGGTCGCTGTCCGCCACCCGCCATCTGCTCGGCATCACCGTGATCGGCCTGCTGGTCACCGCCGTCGCGGGACGCACCCTGTTGCGCCACGGCCCCCCGGCGCCTCCGACACCCCCGACACCCCCGACGCCTCCGGAACGCCTGCTCGCCGCCGTGGACGGCGCACCGGCCGAGCCGAACGACCCGCGCGGCCGCGCGAGCGGCGACAGCCGCTCCGACGGCGACGGCCCCTCGGACGGCGACGGCCGCTCGGGCACCCGCGGCCTGGTGGTCACCTTCGGCCTGATCGCCCTGTGCACGGCGTACGGCGAGGGAGCACTGGCCGACTGGGGCGCGCTGCACCTGGAGGAGGACCTGAGCACCTCCCCCGGCGTCGCGGCCATCGGCTACTCCTGCTTCGCGCTCGCCATGACCGTCGGCCGGCTGACCGGCACGACCCTGCTGGAACGCCTGGGCAGGACCCGCGTACTCGTGGCCGGCGGCGCCACCGCCACGGCCGGCATGCTGCTCGGCTCGCTCGCCCCGTCGGTGTGGGCGACACTGCTCGGCTTCGCGATCACCGGCCTCGGGCTCGCCAACATCTTCCCCGTCGCCATCGAGCGCGCCGGCGCTCTCGCCGGTCCCGACGGAGTGGCCACCGCCTCCACGCTCGGTTACCTCGGCATGCTGCTCGGCCCGCCCACGATCGGCTTCCTGGCCGAATGGCACTCCCTTCCCGCCGCGCTCACCAGTGTCGCCGCACTGGCCGCGTTCGCCTCCGCCATCGCGTTCGCCACACGGCACGCAGCGTCGAAATGACCACGCACCGTTGCCCTTTGACACCTGGCGGTGCAAGTCGAAACTGCCGACAAGATGAGGCAACCATTCAGTCGTTCGATTCGTATAACTCCCTGGAGGCACAGCGACCCGGCCCAACAGAGTGCGGCCGGAGCGTCACCATCCGTTTTTCCGGATGGTCCCGAACCAAGGAGAAACGATGCGACTGTTCGTACTCAACTACGCTCGCACCACTGAGCAGTTGGAGTTCAGCGCTCCGTACACCTACGACTCCGGGCTGCAGTTGAACGTGCTCCCCGACGGGCGGATCGCCGCCCACGACCTGGCTCTGATGCGGGAATTGGGGGCCACCACGTCCACGGCGGGCTCGAAGACCCACTTCGACGACTGAACGCGGATATACGACAGATGACGGTGCTGATCCTGACGTGCGAACAGGATGTGACGGCAGACCTGGTGGTGGCCCGACTGAACCGGGCCGGCGTACCGGTGGTCCGCCTCGATCCCGCCGACCTGCCCGGCGGGGTCGCGCTCTCCGGTGAGTACGTCCACGGCGCCTTCCGCGGGCATCTGTCCGCCGGGGGGCGCCTGGTCGGCATGAACGGGCTGCGGTCCATCTGGCTGCGCAGGCCGGGGATTCCCGCCAGCCGGGTGGCCGAGCCGTCCGGCTGGCTCACCGAGGAGTCCTCGCAGGCCCTGTACGGCATGCTGCGCGCCACGGGCGCCCGTTGGATGAACGACCCGGACGCGGCGCGGCGCGCCCGCCACAAGCCGTGGCAGCTGCGGCACGCCCAGCAGGTCGGGCTGCCCGTGCCGGCCACGCTCATCACCACGTTCCCGCAGGCCGCCCGGGACTTCGCCGAGCGCTTCCCGGACCTGGTGGTGAAGCCGGTCTCCGGCACCCACCCGCAGGAGCCGCCCAGGACGGTCCCCACCAGCCGTGTCGCGCCCGGCACGGACTTCGCCGCGGTCGCCTTCGGTCCCACGTTGCTGCAACGCCGGATCGCCAAGACCGCCGACGTCCGGCTCACCGCCGTCGGCGACCGCATGCTGGCCGCCCGCAAGCCGGTCCACCCGGACGCCCACCCCGACGAGGTCGACGTCCGCTATGCCGTCTCCGACGCACCCTGGCACCCGGTCGAGGTCCCGGCACGCACGGCCACCGCCGTCCGCGCCTACCTCCGTGACGCGGGACTCGCCTACGGGGCCTTCGACTTCGCTGAGGACGCCGACGGGATCTGGTGGTTCCTGGAGTGCAACCAG
>NZ_LIQX01000211.1:0-20329 GCF_001418475.1 Streptomyces ossamyceticus
CCCCCACCCTGGGCAACAGCAAAGGGCCCCCGGAGTTCCCCGGGGGCCCTTTCGGCTGAACCTAGCGGAGCGCCTCCGCGTCCTCGGCCGCGTCGCTGGTCTCTCCCTCGAGCGCCACCTCGTCCCGGGACGCGCGTGGGGAGGGGATCTCGTTGGCGAGGCGGGACTCCATACGGACCCGGCGGTCGTCGGCCTTGGCGCAGAGCGTCCGGACGGCCGCGCCGAACCGGACGATGGACGGCGGGTCCGACGGACCGAGCAGCTGCTCCTTCAGATCGGCGCGGGCCATGGTGAAGTGGTCCTTCTCCGGGTTGCGCACCGCGTCCAGCAGCCCCGGCACCTCACGCGCGTCCGGCGCGATCACGACACCCGCCGACACAGTCGGGAACGCCGAGCGGAACGCCGCCTCCGGCAGCCCGGAGGTGTTGCCCACGGCGTACGGCTTCTCGCTGGACAGCCAGTCCGACACCACCGACGAGACATCGCTGATGAGCAGGTCGGACGCGTTGAAGCAGGCGAAGATCGCGGGCCGGGCCTCGGTGATGACGAGGTGCTCCCACTCGGGGAACGACGCCCAGTACGCCTTCTCCCAGGCCAGCGTGGCCTCGGCGATGGCCGCCTCACGGTCACCGCTCGGCGTGCCCTGGAGCAGCATCCGCTCCATCTCGTCCGCGCTGGCCCGGAACGACGTCGACGTCAGCCTGTCCAGCTCGGCCGTGCGGCGCGCCAGTTCCTCGGCGGCGTCGGCACCCGGCCGGGCGCCCGACCGCTTCGTGTTGGCCTCGCGGATCATCGCCTTGATGCGCTCGTTCGCGGCGCCCGCGCGCGGGTCGACCGAGCCGGTCATCGGGTGCGGCTTGTACAGCAGCCGGACCTTGTCGTCGGCGAGCAGCGCGCGGACGATGTTCTCGCCGGCCAGGACCACCGAGGTGTTTCCGGGGTTGCCGTCCCAGCCCTCCCAGGTGGGGGCGTACAGGACGGTCGTGTACGTGCCGGTCGGCGGGCCCGCGTACGGGCGGATCGGGGCCAGCTGCGGGCGGCCCACCTCGACGATGTCCTTGTCCTCGACACCGACCTCGGCGAGCGCGTACCGCTCGCGCGCGGCGGGACCGGCGACCCACACCTCGTCGTACGCCTTCGCGTACGGGTTGCAGGAGGACAGCTTGTCGCTCTCGCCGTGGTTGATGAAGGCGTGCTTGATGGTGGGGATGCGCAGCACCTGGGAGGTCTTCGCGGCGTTCGCCGGGTGCAGCATCATCTTCAGGGTCGAGTTCTCCAGGGAGAACATCGTCGCGACCTTCGGGAAGCAGATGATGGGGACGTCGGTCGCGTCGATCTTCTGGACCATGAAGCGCTCACGCAGCACGATCAGCGGCTTGTCCAGCTGGGACAGCGTGGAGAGCCACATGTTCGCCTGGTACGCCGAGGTCGTGCCGCCGGAGAAGTACATGGCGACGGTCGGCTGGTAGCGCTCCAGCCACGCGTCCAGCCACTCCATGACCTGCTGCTCGCTCCTGGCCCGCTTCTTCGGCAGCAGCCAGGTCGCCAGGTACGCCGTGCCCCCGACGAGAAGGGTGAGGCCGAAGCCGAGGCCGAGACCGCCCCAGGTGGCGTCCTTCGTGACCGCCGTGGTCAGCAGACCGGCGGTGATCGGCAGCGAGAAGGTCAGCAGCCGGTGGGCCTGGCGGCGGGCCAGGATGCGCGGCGGGGCGGCGGTCAGGCGCAGCGTGGAGGCGTCGATGTTGCGCGTGACGATCGGCAGCGTCCGGGTGCGGCGGACCAGCACGGAGACGCCCTGGCAGGCGAAGTGCACCGCGTAGAAGAGGCACAGGCCGACCAGCAGCGGTGCCTGCTCGCGCAGCGGGTCGATGCCGTCGATGCGCAGCAGGCCCACCAGGATCAGCATGTCGCGCAGCAGCTGGCGCACCAGCGCGTCGAAGCGGACCTTGCCCAGCAGCGCGAGGAGCCCGGGGTCCCGGTACTGCAGATACGTGTCCAGGACGAGGCCCGCCGCGCCGGCGGCGACGAACAGGGGAATGTTCGGCAGCAGCGCGGAGACGATCTGGACCGTGAAGAGCGCGAACATCGCGAACAGCGCTGACAGCTGCACGATGCGGCGGGGTACGAGGCCTGCGGAGGGCACGGGCGGGGCTCCTGCGGAGGGTGCGACGGACGGAAGGGGGAATGAGAGTAGTGGGGGTGGCCCGCCACGGTGCGCGCACCCCCCGGGCGCCTTCCGACCCAGGAATGCCGCACGAGATGAGGAAGGCCGATCCTGACCGTATGACCTAGGGCGGTCGAGGAGCAATCTCCCGTGAGATCAGTCACCAGCAATCGGGCATAACGCCCGGAATCCCGAGGTGTATCTCACGTTCCGCCCCGCAGGAACTCCGCGCCGGACGAGGCGGACCCGTGCCGTCCGCCCCTCGAAATGAGGACGCGTCCGGCCCGGCCGCTCCCGTAGATTGCGCACTGCACACACCGGGCTGGTTCGGAACATTGGGGATACAGGTGTCAGCGGCAAGGCAGGGAGTGGCGGAAGCCCACCGGATCGTCGTCAAGGTGGGCTCCTCGTCGCTGACGACGGCCTCCGGGGGCCTGGACGCGGACCGGGTGGATGCTCTGGTGGACGTCCTCGCCAAGGCCCGCAGTGGGGGAGAGCGGGAGGTCGTGCTGGTCTCGTCCGGTGCCATCGCCGCCGGGCTCGCGCCGCTGGGCCTGCGCCGCCGCCCCAAGGACCTCGCCCGGCAGCAGGCCGCCGCCAGCGTCGGCCAGGGGCTCCTGGTGGCCCGCTACACGGCCTCCTGCGCCCGCTACGGCATCCGCGTCGGCCAGGTGCTCCTCACCTCCGACGACATGAGCCGCCGCTCCCACCACCGCAACGCCTCCCGCACCCTCGACAAGCTCCTCGCGATGGGCGCGCTGCCCGTCGTCAACGAGAACGACACGGTTGCCACGGACGAGATCCGCTTCGGTGACAACGACCGTCTCGCCGCCCTCGTCGCCCACCTCGTCCGCGCCGACCTGCTGGTCCTGCTCTCGGATGTCGACGGCGTGTACGACGGCGACCCCAGCCGACCGGGCACCTCGCGGATAGCGGACGTACGGGGCCCCGAGGACCTCGCGCACGTGGAGATCGGCAGCGCGGGCAAGGCCGGCGTCGGCACCGGCGGCATGGTCACCAAGGTCGAGGCGGCCGCGATCGCCACGGGCGCGGGCATCCCCGTGGTCCTGACCAGCGCCATCCACGCCGCGGACGCCCTCACCGGCCGTGACACCGGCACCTACTTCCACCCGACCGGCAAACGCTCCGCCGACCGGCTGCTGTGGCTCCAGCACGCCTCCACCCCGCAGGGCGCGCTCACCCTGGACGACGGCGCCGTGCGCGCGGTCGTCGAGCGCCGCAAGTCACTGCTGCCGGCCGGCATCGCGGCCGTCGACGGTGACTTCAGCGCCGGGGACCCGGTCGAGCTGCGCGACGGAGCGGGCCGGGCCGTGGCCCGCGGGCTGGTCAACTTCGACGCCAAGGAGATTCCCCAGCTGATCGGCCGCTCGACCCGGGAACTGGCGCGCGAGCTGGGTCCCGCCTACGAACGAGAGGTCGTACACAGGGACGACCTGGTGCTCCTGCACCCCTGACCAGCCGCCCCGCGAGGGTGCCGCAGCACGACCCGCGCCGGTGCGCGTTCCGTAAAACCGCCCCACGGAGCCCTTGAGCCTGCTCAACTTTGTCCCAGGGGCATTCCGCACCACCCCATGCGAAGCCCGGATCGTTGCGAAGGAGGCCGTCGTGAGACGAGTGCGCCCCGGGGCCACGGCGTCCCGTGGTGGTGGTACCTCCCGTGCGGCAGGCGAGGAGCGGACGCTCACCAGCGTCACCTCCTCGGACGCGTACGAGGGCGGCGCCGAGGAGCCGCAGGACCTGCCCCGGCTGTGGCACGTCACGCTGAGCGTCTCCGGGCCCGAGGCCCCGCTGAAGGAGGTGCGGCGCGGCCTGGAACAGCTCGCCCACGACCACCCCTTCCTGCTGACCAGCCGCTACGCCAACGACCACGCCGAGATCCGCTACTGGGAGGAGGCCCGCGACCTCCACGACGCGGCCGCCGTCGCCCTGCGCCTGTGGGGCGAGCACCGCCGCACGGCCGGACTGCCGCCCTGGGAGATCGTCGGCCTGGAGGTCATCGACCGCCAGACCTACCACCTGCGCATCGCCGAGGGCTACGGCCCCCCACCGGCGGCCCGCGTAGGCGTCCACCCCTACTAGGGCACCCCGCCGCGGGGGCCCGTCCGGCGGGTGTCTCGGCTTGTGGGACAGCGACTGGGGCCGCCTCCCGCGGCGCACTACCCTTCCCTTATGACCACGCTCTCGCCGTACGACTCCATGTCCCCGGTCACCCGGGCCGCCTACCGCGCCAAGGCCGCCGCCGCCGACCTCGCGCCGCTCCCGCGCGCCGACAAGGACGACGCGCTGCTCGCCATCGCCGACGCGCTGGAAGTCCGTACGAGTGAGATCGTCGAGGCCAACGCCAAGGACATCGAGCGCGCCCGCGAGGCCGGCACCAGCGAGTCGGTCATCGACCGGCTGACGCTCACCCCCGAGCGGATCCGCGCGATCGCCGCCGATGTGCGCGACGTCGCCGCGCTGCCCGACCCGGTCGGCGAGGTCGTCCGCGGCTCCACCCTGCCGAACGGCATCGACCTGCGCCAGGTCCGCGTCCCGCTCGGCGTCGTCGGCATCATCTACGAGGCCCGCCCCAACGTCACCGTCGACGCCGCCGCCCTCTGCCTGAAGTCGGGCAACGCGGTCCTGCTGCGCGGCTCGTCCTCCGCGTACGAGTCCAACACCGCCCTCGTCCGTGTCCTGCGCGACGCCGTCGGCGGCGCCGGGCTGCCCGCCGACGCCATCCAACTCGTCCCCGGCGAGAGCCGTGACTCCGTGCGCGAGCTGATGCGCGCCCGCGGCCTGGTCGACGTGCTCATCCCGCGCGGCGGCGCCTCCCTGATCCGCACGGTCGTCGAGGAGTCCACCGTCCCGGTGATCGAGACCGGCACCGGCAACTGCCACGTCTACGTCGACGCGGGCGCCGACCTCGACACGGCGATCGAGATCCTGATCAACTCCAAGGCCCAGCGGGTCAGCGTCTGCAACGCCGCCGAGACCCTCCTGGTCCACCAGGACATCGCGCCCGAGTTCCTGCCCCGCGCCCTGGACGCCCTCGCCGACGCCGGCGTCACCGTCCACGGCGACGAGCGGGTCCTCGCGTACGCCAAGGAGACCCGCGCCACGGTCGTCGAGGCCACCACGGAGGACTGGGAGACCGAGTACCTCTCGTACGACATCGCCGCCGCCGTCGTCGACTCGCTGGACCGGGCCGTGGAGCACATCCGGCTGTGGAGCTCCGGGCACACCGAGGCGATCGTGACGACCTCCCAGCAGGCCGCCCGCCGCTTCACCCAGTTGGTGGACTCCACGACCGTCGCCGTCAACGCCTCCACCCGCTTCACCGACGGCGGTCAGTTCGGCTTCGGCGCGGAGATCGGCATCTCCACCCAGAAGCTGCATGCCCGCGGCCCGATGGGCCTGCCCGAGATGACCAGCACCAAGTACATCGTCACGGGCGACGGGCACGTACGCCGCTGACATCCGGCCGACACCCGGCGCGTACGGCGCCCGGCGGGGCGTACGCGCCTCGTGGGGCGCCGGTCCGTTCCCGGGGAACGACCGGTGACCCGCTGAGCAGAACGGATGAATTTCCTTACCGTCTGCCCAAATTGACCACCCCGGTCTACTCTGGATCCGTGCCGGAGGACGTGGGGGGCACGCCGTTCCCTGACGGCTGGGAGCCCGACGACGACCGCGACCGCGGAGGTATGGACGAAGAGTTCGCCTCCGTGGTCTTCGACGAGGACTTCGTACGGGCGGCCGTGGTCCATGAGCCGACCGCGGTCGAGCGGCTGCTCGCCGCCGCGGAGGCCCGTGCCGCGGCCCAGGAGGCCGAGGCCCGCCGGGCCCATTCCAGAGGCCTCCGCGGTGACGACTACGACGACGGCTTCGCCGACGGCCCGGACTTCGGTCACGACCTCGACGATCTCGACGACCCCGAGATCCTGGAGGGCCGCTTCGGCTCCGACGGGCCCTACGGCAAGCAGACCCGCTGGCACCGCCCCGTCGCCTGGCTCCTCGCCCTGGTCATGGGCATCGGCATGGTCGCGCTGGCCTTCACCGCCGTCTACCGGGGCGCCTCCTCCAGTCGCGGTGACGAGGTCCCGCCCCCCGCCACCACCGGAGTCGAACAGGGCACCTCGGCCGGTCCCTCGGCCTCCGCGGACTACTCCCAGCCGGCGGCCTCGGCGACCCCGCGCCAACGCTGACAGCCAGTTCGACGAGACGTTCGAAAACCTGGTGAGAACCTGTCAGAAGTTGTCGCGCACCTCGGCGTTTATCGGAGCTCCGGCAGACCTACCCTGAAGGTATGGGCGGGCCCGGAGACCCACCCGAGGGGGCACCCGAGGGCACCCCCGGCGGTGGAGGCGAGGACGAATACCGATCCGTCGTGTTCGACGAATCGTTCGTTCGCGCTGCTCGTCTCCAGGAGTTCTCCGCCCAGGAACGCCTCACCGACCACGCCCCCGCGGTCCGCCGCCGCCCGCCCGTGCGCCGCGGTTTCTCCCGGCAGGCACTGATCCTCGTCCTGCTGATCGCCGTCGCCTTCGGTACCGCCATCTACATGGGCGTCCGCCATCCGTACCAACCGCGGGCCACGAGTCCCACCGAGCCCCTGCGGATGACGGTGATCCCGCTGGCCCCCCAGGCGCGGGTCCCTGGCGCCAATGACCCCGAAAGACTGTTCGAGAACAGTCCGGCCGCCCACTTCCGCACCGGCGCCGACGGCATCACGATGCCGGCCACCCGCCGCACCGAGCACTTCTCCGACAGCCAGGTCGTCACCTCGCTGATCGTCGCCAAGGAGTACCTGGTCGCCTCCGCGCTCGACCCGCGGGTGCTCGCCGGCACCACCGTCGAGCCGGTACGACGGCTGCTCGACTCCGACCAGCTCGACCAGTTCGACCAGAGCTTCGACCGCCCCACCGCGGACGGACGCCACGCGCCCACCGGCTGGCTGGTCCGCTTCGACCCCTCCCGCGCCCAGCTCGCCGACACCAGGATCCGCGTCCAGGGCACCCTCCAGGCGGCGGAGTTCGACTCCGGCACGCTGGAGGTCGTCGCCGCGCACACCTTCGTGTACGCGCTGCGCCCGGTGGGCCCCCGGGCAGGGGCCGAGGCGTCCCTGTTCACCGTGCGGCGCGAGCTGCACTTCCGCTTCGACCAGGACGACCTGCGCACCCGCCAGGCCGAGGTCGTCGTCTCCTACGTCCAGGCCGGACCGCTGGCCTGCGCCGACGACGCCACGAACCATCTGCGGCCGCTGCTCGCCGGTCAGCAGGACAAGGCGGGCGGCCCGGCCGGCACCGACCCGTACGCCACCGGCGGCGCCACCGCCCTGTGTGGCTCCCTGGCCCAGAGCGCCCAGCCGAAGGTGTGACCACGACGTCGACGGTGCAACCCCTGCCGAAGCGGTGAACACGGCGGCGAAGGCGTGTGCACGGCGCCGACACTGTGAGCACGGCGTCGTGCACGACGAAGCGCCCGGCCCGGAGGGGAACCTCCTGGCCGGGCGCTCTCAGCGCACCGGTGGTGTCCGCCGCGTCACTCGTCGTCGGGACGCCTGTCCTCGGCGGTGTCCGTGGCCGTACCGCCGCCCGACGCGGTGCCCTCCGAGGCCGCGCCGCCACCGTTGGCGAAGCCGCTGAAGCCGCGCCGCACCCGGCCGCCGAGGTCGCCCGCACCGCCCGCGATGTCGGTGACCAGCTTCATCAGCGGGTCCTTGGAGCTCTTGACGTGGTTCGTGTAGTGCTCCGCCGACTCACGGAAGGAGTCGGTCACCTTGGTGTCCTTGTCCTCGCTGCGCCGCGGGTAGTGGCCGTCCATGATCCGCTGGAAGTCGCGGGACTCCGCCCACTTCTTCAGCTCGGCCGCGCGCACCGTGGTGAAGGGGTGCGAGCGGGGCAGCACGTTGAGGATCTTCAGCACGGAGTCGCGCAGGTCGCCCCCGGCCTCGTACTCCTCGGCCTGCGCGAGGAACGCGTCGACGTTCATCTCGTGCAGGTGGTTGCCGCCCGCGATCTTCATCAGGCCGCGCATCGAGGCCTTCAGGTCCTGACCGACCAGGAGTCCGGCACGGTCGGCGGACAGCTCCGACTTGCGGAACCACTCCCGCAGCGCGGTCACGATCGCCATGATCGCGAGGTTGCCCAGCGGGATCCAGGCGACCTTCAGCGCGAGGCTCGTCAGGAACAGCAGGATCGTGCGGTACACCGAGTGGCCGGAGAGGGCGTGGCCCACCTCGTGGCCGATGACGGCCCGCATCTCCTCCTCGTCGAGCAGCTCGACGAGCCCGGTCGTCACGACGATGATCGGCTCGTCCAGGCCGATGCACATCGCGTTCGGCTGCGGGTCCTGGTTGACGTACATCGGCGGGACCTTCTCCAGGTCCAGGATGTAACAGGCGTCCCGCAGCATGTCGTTGAGGTGCGCGAACTGCTGGTCCGAGACCCGTACGGAGTCGGACAGGAACAGCAGCCTGAGGCTGCGCTCGGGCAGCAGACCGCTGAGTGCCTTGAACACCGTGTCGAAGCCGCTGAGCTTGCGCAGCGCCACCAGCGCCGAGCGGTCCGCGGGGTGTTCGTACGCCCGCGAGGAGATTCCCTCGAAGCGCCTGCGCTGCCTGCTCGGCACGTTCTCGTGCCCGTTCTGCTCGTGGCTGTCGTCCGGCATGTATCCCCCATGCGTTTGATTGCCCATATTGCCCCCGAAGCGGAGACCAGCCTAGGCGGAGTTACCGTGGCAGGGCATCAACCGTAAGGAGCGATCTCATGGAGCATCTCCCCCACGTCACGACGGCCCCCTGGTTCACCGAGGCCGCGGGCGCCGCCGCCAAGGAGCAGGGCGCGGGAAACCTGCTGCGTGTGGTGCTGATCGTGATGGTCCTGGGGTCGGTCCTGATGGCCTGGTTCCTCCTGCGCGGATACAAGCGGGACGACTGACGGTACGGAGACGGAGCCCCGTCCGTTCAGTCCGGGGCGGAGTCGGCGTGATCGCCGACGCGGCCCCCGCTTACGATGGGCCGAGTCTTTATCCCGATCCCACACGGATAGGTCCTGCCGACGATGAGCTTCCACAGCACCGCTGCCGACTTGGTCACTTTCGCCGCCGAGGGCGGCGGGGAGCACGGCGGCAACCACGAGAGCCTCAGCCCCTACCTGACCGGCGGCGGAGCCCTCTTCGCCCTGCTCCTGCTGCTGTGGATCACCACGCGCTTCAACCGGGACCGCTGATCCGCGCAAAAGGCCATTCGAACAGAGTGTGTCCGCCGGGCCGGTAGTGTCTCGACGCATGGGAGAGCAGGAACCGCCTACTGGTCCGGAGCACGACACGGCGAACGACCAGGCGCACGAGACCACCGGCGGCCGGGCCGGCAGCACCGGCACGGCACCGGAGAACACCCCGTCGAACGCGGAGTCGAACGTGAAGCCGGAGCCGGGGCGCAGGCGCCTCGGCGTCATGGGCGGGACGTTCGACCCGATCCACCACGGGCACCTCGTCGCGGCCCAGGAGGTCGCCGCGCAGTTCGGTCTCGACGAGGTCGTGTTCGTACCGACCGGCCAGCCCTGGCAGAAGTCCCACCGCGCGGTGTCGGCCGCCGAGGACCGGTACCTGATGACGGTCATCGCGACGGCGGAGAACCCCCAGTTCTCCGTCAGCCGCATCGACGTCGACCGCAAGGGTCCCACGTACACCATCGACACCCTGCGCGAGCTGCACGAACTCAACCCGGACACGGACCTCTTCTTCATCACGGGCGCCGACGCGCTCGGCCAGATCCTCACCTGGCGCGACGCCGAGGAGCTGTTCTCCCTCGCGCACTTCATCGGGGTCACCCGTCCCGGCCACACTTTGGCCGACCCCGGCCTGCCCGCGGGCGGGGTCACGCTCGTTGAGGTTCCGGCGCTGGCCATCTCGTCCACCGACTGCCGTGCGAGGGTCGCGAAGGGCGACCCCGTCTGGTATCTGGTGCCGGACGGAGTGGTGCGCTACATCGACAAGCGGCAGCTGTACCGCGGCGAGTGAGCCGAGAGGGGCACCGGTGAACGACCGATACGACGCTGGCCACGGGGGCGACCAGCCGTACGAACTCGTCGGCTACGACGAGTTCGGACAGCCGGTGTACCGACAGGCGCCCACCCAGCAGGTGCCTCAGCAACAGACGTACGACCCCTACGGGCAGCAGCAGGGCTACGGCCAGGGTTACGGCCAGAACTACGGCCAGGCTGGTTACGAGCAGGGTGGCTATGGCCAGGGCTACGGGTACGACCCGTACGCGACCGGCCAGGTCCAGCAGCAGCCCGCCCAGGGCTACGGCACCGCCTACGACACGGGCCAGCAGGCACCGGCACCCGCGTACGACCCCTACGACCCGTACGGGCAGACCGCGGTCACCGGCCATCAGGCCCCGGTCACCGAGCAGACCGCCCACATCCCGCAGCAGACGGGCCCGCAGGAGACCACCGAGGACGGCGGTCCCGAGGCCGGCGCGGAGGCCGGTGACCCGGAGTACCGCACCGAGCAATTCGCCTTCGTCGACCAGCCCGACGGCGACTCCGAGGACGTCATCGACTGGCTGAACTTCACCGAGAACCGCACCGAGCGTCGTGAGGAGGCCAAGCGGCGCGCCAAGAGCCGCATGATCGCCCTCGTGGTCGTGCTGGCGCTGGTCGCGGTCGGCGGCATCGGCTACCTGTGGTTCGCGGGCGTGCTGCCCGGCTCCTCCGCCGACCAGAAGACCGGCACGACCACCGCCGCGGGCGCCCAGAAGCGCGACGTCATCGCCGTCCACCTGCACGACACCAAGAAGGGCGGCACCTCCACGGCGCTGCTCGTCGACAACACCACCACCCAGCGGGGCGCGACCGTCCTGCTGCCCAACTCCCTCGCCCTGACCGGCGACGACGGCACCACGACCACCCTCGCCAAGTCCGTCGAGGACGACGGCTCCGCCGACACCCGCGAGGAACTCGACACCGTCCTCGGCACCGACATCGAAGGCACCTGGCGCCTGGACACCCCCTTCCTGAGCAACCTCGTCGAACTCGTCGGCAACATCGACCTCGACACCGACATCGCGGTACCGGACCCGGAGGCGAAGAAGAAGGGCGAGGCGCCCCTCGTCGCCAAGGGCGAGAACCAGACGCTCAGCGGCAAGATGGCCGTCGCGTACGCCACCTACCGGGCCTCCGGCGAGTCGCAGGACGCCCAGCTGAAGCGGTTCGGGCAGGTCATGCAGGGCGTGCTGCGCAAGCTGTCCTCCGACGCGCAAGCGGCCACGGTCACCGTGCAGACCCTCGGCCAGATCCTCGACCCCTCGCTCGGCGAGAAGGACCTCGGCGCGTTCCTCGCCAAGCTCGCCGACCGCGCCAAGGGCGGCGACTACACGTCCGAGCTGCTCCCCGTGCAGCAGGACGGCACCCTCAGCGCCGAGGACTCCGACAGCGTGGTCAAGAACCTGCTCGGCGGCACCGCCAGGAGCCCCGAGGCCGGGGACACCGTCCGCGTCGGCATCCGCAACGCCACCGGCGACAAGGACGCCACCGAACAGGCCCGCGTGGTCCTCCTCAACGGCGGCTACGCCTTCCTCGACGCCGGCACCGTCGGCACCGCCGAGGCCGCCTCCCGGGTGCTCTACTCCGACGCGGCACGCAAGCAGGACGCCGTCGAGGTCGCCAAGACCCTCGGACTCCCCACGAGCGCCGTCAAGAAGGGCGAGACCACGTCCAACGCCGACGTCACCGTCGTCCTCGGCCGGAACTACGAGACGACGGACCGGGCGGACACGAGCGGTACGACGGGTACGACGGGTACGACGGGGACCACGGGCGCGGGTACCACGGGTACGACCGGCACCACGGGTGCCACGAGTACTACGGGTACGACCGGAACCACCGGCTGACCGTCACACCCTCGGATCGGCAGCGATCGCGATCAGGCCCCGGAGCCGCCCCGACGGAGGTGCTCCGGGGCCTGATCGCTTAACCCGTGGGGCTGCGTCTGCGGTACGTGAGACCCTTGTGGTAGCCCGTGAGGGTTCCTGACCGCCTACGGAAAGCCATGTAGTGACCGCCACCGACCGCTCCATCGAGCTCATCCACACCGCCGCACAGGCGGCCGCCGACAAGCTCGCGCACGACATCATCGCGTACGACGTCAGCGATGTGCTCTCCATCACGGACGCCTTCCTGCTCGCCTCCGCGCCCAACGACCGCCAGGTCAAGTCGATCGTCGACGAGATCGAGGAGCGGCTGAACAAGGAGCTCGGCGCCAAGCCGGTCCGCCGTGAGGGCGACCGCGAGGCCCGATGGGTGCTGCTGGACTACGTCGACATCGTCGTGCACGTCCAGCACAGCGAGGAGCGCGTCTTCTACGCCCTGGAGCGTCTCTGGAAGGACTGCCCCGAGCTTGAGCTGCCCGCCGACGCGCAGGCCACCAAGGGCAAGGCCGCGGAGCACGCGAAGCTGCAGGCCGCCGAGGAGGCCGCCGAACTGGGCGGTGAACTGCGATGACCCAGGGGGTCGACCCGGCCGACCGCAAGGGCCGCGGGCGCCGGATCATCCTGTGGCGGCACGGCCAGACCTCGTGGAACGTGGAGCGCCGCTTCCAGGGCACCACCGATGTCGAGCTCACCGAGACCGGCCTCGGTCAGGCCCGCCGCGCCGCCCGGCTGCTCGCCTCCCTCAAGCCCGACGCGATCGTCGCATCCGACCTCCGGCGCGCCGCGCGGACGGCTGCCGAGCTGGCCGCCCTCACCGGCCTGGAGGTCTCGCACGACGAGGGCCTGCGGGAGACGTACGCGGGTGTCTGGCAGGGCCTCACCCACGACGAGATCATCGCCCGGTACGGCGAGGAGTACGGCGCGTGGAAGCGCGGCGAGGCGGTCCGCCGCGGCGGCGGTGAACTGGAGACCGAGGTCGCCGACCGCGCGGCCCCCGTGGTGCTCCGGCACGCCGACAAGCTCCCGGAGAACGGCACCCTCGTGGTCACCAGCCACGGCGGCACCATCCGCACCACCATCGGGCGCCTGCTCGGTCTGGAGCCGCAGTACTGGGAGAGCCTCGGCGGTCTCTCCAACTGCTGCTGGTCCGTCCTCGGCGAGGGCGCCCGCGGCTGGCGCCTGCTGGAGCACAACGCCGGCACCCTCCCGGAGCCGGTGCTCGGCGACGACGACTGAGCGGCCGCGCGGGCCCCGGCAGCGGGGCCGCGGCCCGGATTTCACTTTCCGGCAGGTCGCAGGCTAAAGTTCTTCTTGTTCGCCCCGCCGAGCGGGGCGAAACACCATACGGCTTCGGCCGCATGGGGCAAGGGGCTATAGCTCAGTTGGTAGAGCGCCTGCATGGCATGCAGGAGGTCAGGAGTTCAATTCTCCTTAGCTCCACAGATCGGACAGAAGATCCCGTTCCCGACAGGGGACGGGATTTTTCGTGTGAGATCCGTGACCTCCTTGAGCGCGGGGCGCCCCAGGGGCGTATACCTCTGCGGACGACCTTCTTTCCCGCCGCGTGTCCGGACTGGTACGAAGGCGTCGCTGACCGTATTGGTCCGGCCGTGGCAGAATCAAACGGCCGGAAGGGGGCGCGGCCCGACGGGAGGGAGAAGCGATGCCTGCGAGCATCCGCGGGAAGGTCCACGACCTTCCCGCCGCTGTGATGATGCGGAGCAAGACCACCCTCCTGTGCCCTTCCTGTGGCTCGCTCCTCGTTGCCCAAGTGCTCGGTGACAACGGAGGTATTTCCTACGTGTGCACGGCCTGCGGCCACAGCTGGAGCTGATCGATGGGCGCACACAGGAGGAAATGCGACTGGTGCGGCAGCGGCACCCCCATCGTCCGCGACATGGAACCCGTCAACGCCGACTACCAGTACTGGTGCGAGGAATGCGCACGGGCGCTGATCATAAAAGGCGACCCCATCGAGACGTACCGCGAGCTCGAGGGCGAGCCGATCTACGGCCGGCTCCTCGAGGAGCACTGCACGCTCAAGCGCTTCTACTCGTTCGTGACCGCCTGAGCGACCGGGTGCCGACTCGCCGCCTCAGTAACGGGCGCAATGTACCGAAATCGCCCATAAGGTGCGCCGGTCGGAAAGGATTTGGTGGTCGGCGCGGGGACCGGTAAAGTTGGCGATGTCGCCGGGGGAACCCGACGGAAACAGCAAGGGGCTATAGCTCAGTTGGTAGAGCGCCTGCATGGCATGCAGGAGGTCAGGAGTTCAATTCTCCTTAGCTCCACAGAAAAGACCCCGTCCAAGTGGACGGGGTCTTCGCGTTGTTGACGATGTCTCGGAGTGCCGGCCACCGGCCGTGCGACAGGGCCTGAGAGCGCCTGTGACGGTGGCCAGGGGACGGAAAAGGGCGGGCCGCCCCGTACCCGGGGTGGCCCGCCCTCGCGTCGCTTCGGCGGGGCGTCAGCGGCCGCTGCCCAGAGCCCGGCGGCCGCGGCCCTGGGAGAGGACCGGGAGGTTGCGGGACGGGGCGTTGCCCCGGGTGTCCTCCTCGATGCGCAGGGCCAGCGCCGGGCAGCGCCGCACCGCACGCAGCGCCTTCGCCTCGGCGTACTGCGGGACCTTCGCCTGGGCGACCGTGGGGAAGCCGTCGGCGCCCAGCTGGAAGACCTCCGGGAGGATGTCGGCGCACAGGCCGTGGCCCCGGCACAGCGTCCAGTCGACGAAGATCTTCTGGCGGCTCGCGCCGGACTCCTCCTGGCCCGCACCGCCCGGGAGGCCCGTGGGTCCCCTGCCGCCCTCGAACAGCGGCAGGACACCTTCCACGGGCCGCCCGCAGCCGTTGCCGAGGACATGCGCGGCGAGGTCGTCGGTGAAGGCCTTGATGGTCGACTCCAGGAACATCGCGGAGCCGTCGGGGTGCGAGCACGCCCCACGCCGCTTGACGTTCTTGGCGACCTGCTTGAGTGCCTCCAGGGCGGCCGGCCCGCCGCCGTTGAGGATGTCCTCCATGCCGCGCGCGGCGGCCGGCAGACCGAGGTAGCAGGGACCGCACTGTCCCGCGCTCTCCTCGGCGAGCCACTTGGCGACCTGGAGCGACTCGCCGAGCGGGCAGGTGTCCTGGCTGATCGGCAGGATCGCGCCCGCGCCGAGCGCACCGCCCACCGCGTCCAGGGAGTTGCGGGAGACGACCGCCTCGTTGACCGTCGCCGCGTCGATCCACTTGCCGTGGTAGCCGCCCGTCAGCACACCCTGCGGGACCGGCGGCGCGCCGGCGAGCTGCAGGATGTAGCGCAGCGGCACGCCGGTCGGGGCCTCGATCACCATGGGCCGGGCGACCGCGCCGGAGACGGTGAGCATGACGGTGCCCGGCTCGTCGTACAGACCGGTGTTGCCGTACCGCTCGGCGCCGATGCGGGCGCCGATGGCGAGCTGGGCGAAGGTCTCCGCGTTCGAGAGCAGCGTCGGCGCGCCTCCGACACCGCTCTTGGACGCGCTGGTCTTGCGGCCGGGCGGGATCGCCGGGCCCCCGTCGATGGAACGGATCAGCGAGGCGGCCGCGCCCGTGACCATACGGACCGGGTTGCGCTGCACGCTCGCGCGGATGGCCGCGCCGCGCCGGTTGCCGAGGCCGCGCTCGGCGAGGGCGGCCTCCATCGACCGCTGCGTGGATTCACGTGTCACCCCGATGACCAGCTGGCGGGCACCCAGGGCCTCCGCGACCAGCAGGGCGCCGTCCAGGATGAGGTGAGGGGCACGGTTGATCAGCACCGTGTCCTTGCGGCAGGCGGGTTCGTCCTCACTGCCGTTGACGACCACGACCGGCCGGATGCCGCGTTTGATCGCCGACTCGGCGACCGAGCGCAGCTTCTTGTGGAACGGGAAGCCCGCGCCGCCCCTGCCCTTCAGATTGATCCGCTCGGAGAGCTGGGCCAACTGCTCCCCGCCCATGGGTTCGAGCGGACCGTGCACCTTCAGGTGCATGGGGAGATCGAGTCTCTCGACGAGGTCGAAGCCCGAGGTGAGCTGGGGGAGCCCCACCACACGGACTTCGGGGACGTCGGGAAGGGCCTCGTTCACTTAAAGCCTCCGGAAGGCGCGTTCCAGGGTTCGCCTGAGCCCGGCTGGTCGTATCCGGGCAGCGTTTCAGTGGCGGGACCGCTGTTGTACGTGTCGTTCGGGTTGTACGTGCCGTAGGGGGCGTTCGTCTCAGCGGTTCCGTAGGAACTTTCCGGAACCCCCGTGGGATACGCCTCACCCTGGTACGTCTGGCCCGGGTACGCCTGTCCGCCGAGGGTCTGGCCGCCCAGGGGCTGCCCGGCGAAGGTGTCCTGCATCGGGTCGTACGACGACGGGGGCGCCTCGCCGACCGGCGGCGGGGACGGGGACGGCCAGCGCGTGCCCGTGGCCGGACCGTCGTCCAGGCGGGGCATGGCCTGCGTGGGCTGCATGTCCAGTGGCGGCTGCTGCTGGGTCAGATAGGGCGCGGTCGGCTCCGGGGAGCGCGGTGTCATCGACACGGCGCGGTAGGCCGCCGCGAATCCGGGGCCGTCGGCCGCGGCCGACGCTCCCGTGCGGGGCGGGGGCACGAGGCTGTCGCCGAGCGCGGGGCCCGGGGCCTGGCCGCCGAAGCCCGGCAGGGGGAACTGCCCGGTGTCCCGCTTCTGGGAGTCGCGCGGTCCGTCCTCACGGCGCCCGCCGGCCTCCTGGCGGGCGGCTCGTGACTTGACGAGCTCCTCGACCTCGGGGGGACGCTGGCCGTCGGTGCCCAGGATGGCCGTGATGCGCTCGATGAACTGCCGCTTGACCGAACGGGGGGCCGCTCGCAGCAGCAGAGCCGCGGCCACCGCGACCAGGCCCAGCGAGTAGAGGATGGTGAAGATCGGCTTGGCTTCGCGACCCGCGTAGAGTCCGTGCACGAGTGCGAAACACCAGGCCGCGTAGGCCAGCATGTGCATCGCCCGCCAGCGGGCCGCGGTCTCGGCCGGGGAGGCGAAGTTGCTGCGCAGTGCGCCGGTGATGGCGACGAAGATCATCAAGGAGGCGGCGGTCGCGCCGAAGCCGATGAGCGCGCCCGTACCCGTCACGCCGAGGGCGAAGGGGAACAGGGCGATCGCGGAGACGTGGCTCAGCGCCAATTTCACGGTGACGTGCAGGACGAGGAACGCAACCGAGGCGATGGCGGTCGTCCGGTGGACGGCCTGGCCGATGATCCGCTGGCGCACGCTGAGCAGCGTCCGGTCCTGGGCGACGAGTCCCCAGAGCACCGACAGGGTCAGCGACACCAGTGAGAGGACGCCCGCGCCGAAGTCGAGGAACTCACGGTAGGCGTCACCTCCGACCAGCACACTTACGGGTATCAGCAGCAGAGCGGCAGCGGTCGCGATCCCGTAGGCCGAACGGCCGGTCTGGGGCAGCGTGCTGTTACTGCGACGAGGGTTCATGGGGGCAACTCCGAACAGTTCGGGAAAGCGGTCCCGTCGTCGAACTGTAAGTGGTGCCAAACCGAGCAGTAGGTGGTTTGAGTTATTGCGCTGTTATCAAGGGCCAATCTCACATCGGTGATGTCCCTTAGTGGTTGTTACGCGAAGTAAGATTTGAACTTTGTTCAACTTTTTTGGCCGGATCCGGTGGCCGACACACCGCTGGTCCTGTCCGGTGACGGCCCGGAACCTCGTCGCGACGGCTGAGGGCCCTGGGGTACCCTGAGCCCATGCGTGCCGTACGCCTTCTGCTTAGTGAGCCGCGCTGATCAGTCCCGACCGCCGATGAACGGCGTGGTCGGAATCGGCGCGGCGGTCCCCTCCTGTGCGAGGGGATTTTTCGTTTCCGGACGACACCTACCGCTGGCAGAGACGATCGATGGAGCTTTGAGGATCATGAGCGAGACGAACCCCGCTGCCGCAGGAGCGTCGGTGGACACCGCGCCGCACCGCTACACGGCCGCCGTCGCGGCCGAGATCGAGGCACGCTGGCAGGACTTCTGGGACGCCGAGGGCACCTACGCGGCACCGAACCCCAAGGGCGACCTGGCGGGCGATCCGGAGCTGGCCGCCCGCCCCAAGAAGTTCATCATGGACATGTTCCCTTACCCCTCCGGTGCGGGCCTGCACGTCGGTCACCCGCTGGGGTACATCGCCACCGACGTCTTCGCCCGCTACCAGCGGATGACCGGCCACAACGTCCTGCACACCCTGGGCTTCGACGCGTTCGGCCTGCCCGCCGAGCAGCACGCCGTGGCCACCGGCGAGCACCCCCGGGTCACCACCGAGGCCGCCATCACCAACATGAAGTCCCAGCTGCGCCGGCTGGGCCTGGGCCATGACAAGCGCCGGTCGTTCGCCACGATCGACCCGGACTACTACAAGTGGACCCAGTGGATCTTCCTGCAGATCTTCAACTCCTGGTACGACGACGAGGCGAGGAAGGCCCGCCCCATCGCCGAACTGGTCGCCCAGTTCGAGTCGGGTGAGCGCGCCGTGCCCGGCGGGCGCTCCTGGAACGCGCTGAGCGCCGTCGAACGCGCCGACGTCCTGGGCGAGTACCGCCTGGCCTATGCCTCCGACGCGCCCGTCAACTGGTGCCCCGGCCTGGGCACCGTCCTGGCCAACGAGGAGGTCACCGCCGACGGCCGCTCCGAGCGCGGCAACTTCCCCGTCTTCAAGGCCAAGCTGCGCCAGTGGAACATGCGGATCACGGCGTACGCCGACCGTCTGCTGGAGGACCTGGAGGAGCTGGACTGGCCCGAGGCCATCAAGCTGCAGCAGCGCAACTGGATCGGCCGCTCCGAGGGCGCCCGCGTCGACTTCCCGATCGACGGCGAGCACATCACCGTCTTCACCACGCGCCCCGACACGCTGTTCGGCGCGAGCTACATGGTGCTGGCCCCCGAGCACCCGCTGGTCGACAAGTTCACCCCGGCCGCCTGGCCCGAGGGCACCCACGACGTGTGGACCGGCGGGCACGCCACCCCCACCGAGGCCGTCTCCGCCTACCGCGCCCAGGCCGCCTCGAAGTCCGACGTCGAGCGGCAGGCCGAGGCCAAGGACAAGACCGGCGTCTTCACCGGCTCCTACGCCACCAACCCCGTCAACGGCGAGAAGATCCCCGTCTTCATCGCCGACTACGTCCTGATGGGCTACGGCACCGGCGCCATCATGGCCGTCCCGGCGCACGACGCGCGCGACTTCGCGTTCGCGCGCGCCTTCGAGCTGCCGATCATCTGCGTCGTCGAACCGACGGACGACCGGGGAACGGACACGTCGACGTGGGACGACGCCTTCGTCTCGTACGACGCGACGATCGTCAACTCCACCGGTGCGGGCGTCTCCCTGGACGGCCTGGGCGTCGTCGAGGCCAAGGCGCGCGTCACCGAGTGGCTGGAGCGGTCCGGCATCGGCGAGGGCACCGTCAACTTCCGCCTGCGCGACTGGCTGTTCAGCCGCCAGCGCTACTGGGGCGAGCCCTTCCCGATCGTCTACGACGAGGACGGCGTCGCCCACTCCCTGCCGGAGTCGATGCTGCCGCTGGAGCTGCCCGAGGTCGAGGACTACTCGCCCCGCACCTTCGACCCGGACGACGCCGACACCCAGCCCGAGACGCCGCTGTCGCGGAACGAGGAGTGGGTCGACGTCACGCTGGACCTGGGCGACGGGCCGAAGAAGTACCGGCGCGAAACCAACACCATGCCCAACTGGGCCGGTTCCTGCTGGTACGAGCTGCGCTACCTGGACCCGCACAACGGCGAGCGGCTGGTCGACCCGGAGATCGAGCAGTACTGGATGGGCCCGCGCGAGGGCCTGCCGCACGGCGGTGTCGACCTGTACGTCGGCGGCGCCGAGCACGCCGTGCTGCACCTGCTGTACGCGCGCTTCTGGTCCAAGGTCCTGTACGACCTGGGGTACGTCTCGTCCGCCGAGCCGTTCCACAAGCTGTTCAACCAGGGCATGATCCAGGCGTTCGTCTACCGCGACAGTCGTGGCTTCGCGGTGCCCGCCGCCGAGGTGGAGGAGCGCGACGGCGCCTTCTACTACGAGGGCGAGCAGGTCAGCCGTCTGCTGGGCAAGATGGGCAAGTCCCTGAAGAACGCGGTCACCCCGGAGTCCATCTGCGAGGAGTACGGCGCCGACACCCTGCGTCTGTACGAGATGGCGATGGGCCCGCTGGACGTCTCCCGGCCGTGGGACACGCGCGCGGTGGTGGGCCAGTTCCGGCTGCTGCA
>NZ_LIQX01000211.1:20395-20578 GCF_001418475.1 Streptomyces ossamyceticus
GTCCTGCTGGTCGCGCCGCTGGCCCCGCACATCGCCGAGGAGCTGTGGCGCAAGCTGGGCCACAGCGACACCGTCGTCCACCAGGACTTCCCGGTCGCCGACCAGGCGTACGTCGTGGACGAGGCCGTCACCTGCGTCGTCCAGATCAAGGGCAAGGTCAAGGCCCGCCTGGAGGTCCCGCCG
>NZ_LIQX01000212.1 GCF_001418475.1 Streptomyces ossamyceticus
GCCGAACACGGCCGGGGCCTGAGCATGGTCACCGCACTCGCCCACCGGGTCATCGTCCACGGCAGCAACAGCGGCTACACCGTCACCGCGGAACTGTTCACCGGCACACGACCGGGAGACCACCTGTGCTGAAGGACGAAGCCCGCCGAGGCTACTGGTGCCAATGCTGGACCGAAGACCTCACCGACGAGGGCGAGTTGGTACTCCGGGCATCCTTCGACGCCTACACGGCACCACAGGCAGACAGATGGGTTGCCGTCGCACTCCGCACCATCTCACCGGCATTCGACCCGGAAGCATCCGAACAGGCATGGCAGTGGCTGTACGACGGCCGCATAGACACACGACGAGCCCTCCTGCGCTCCGAACCCTGCACCGTGTCGCTCGCCCTCTATACGACGCGCATCACATGGACGATCAGGCCAGTGATCTTCCTTCCCCTGGCACACCGCCAAGGCGCAGAACTTCCTGCCTGCGCATACGACTTCAAGCCCCGACAGCCCCAGCAGGCCGACTGAGTTACAACTTTCTCTACTGGTTCAAGGCGGCTCGCTCCGCTCCCCGCGCGCGGCCCGGCCCCCGGCCGGGCCTGCGCTCCTGTCTCCGCCCCGCTCCAGCCCGGCCGGCGCCCGTGCCGCGCGCACAGCAGTCACCCCCTGATGCCAGAGAAACGGCACGTCGCGGCCGAGGCGGTGGGCTCCACGGCTTTACGGAGCCACTTTGGCGCGAGCCTCGAAGGTCATGGCCCCAACGTCGTGCTTTACCGGGAAAGTCCACAGACTGCCCGATGCGCCGGAAGCTTACGGGGCCATGATCACTCGCGCCAAAGCAGCGCCCCCCAAAGCCGCTCCACCGGCCTGTTTGGTCAAGGAACCGTCAGGGGGATGTTTTCCTCGACATAACGAGCCCCTTTGGGCGAGAGACGCACTATTCGCCCCACATCGTCATACTCAATCAATCTTGCTTTGTGACACTTCTTGAGGATGTCGCGCCGATAGGAACTTGCGTTTGCGGCCTCAGTCCACGACAACAGATCCTTCTCTGCAACCGGAGATGACTCCGAGTAGAGCAGCAAAAGCGTTTTATCATGGAGGCTGAGCTTTTCAGAAAGGACCCGCTTCTTTCCGTCAACGGACCAGACAACCTCTAGCTGTCGTTCCACCAAGGCATCAACAGCCTCGGAAGCCGTCGCTGTATCGACGTCATGAAAGACGCGAATCAGTTCAGCGACAATCCATTTGCTCATATACAGAACGGCGACGGCATCCATGTGATTGGGGTCAACATCGCTTCCCGCGTGCCCTACACCCCGGTTATTTCTGATCTCATATAGAGCAATCAGAATTCGAGGGACCTGAATCCTGAGCGAGCGAGGAAGCTGGGTCTCTTGCTCAAGCTTTTGACATTCTCTAACCATATTATTGGGCTTGTAAGGCCGCTGAGGAAATTGGCCATCGGCGTGTCCGCGAATAATCGAGTACACGATCTCGCACAACTTCCCGCCGTTCAGTTCGGAAGGTTCCCACCTCCCTTCGCTGAAGTTCCTAGTGATATTCGCCAGCGCCCCGATGAGCTCCTCCCTTAGATTGACAGGAAGGCCGCCCAAGACGTTGGAGTGAACGTTCACGACTCCGCCTCATCGTCTGCCAAGACCACCGGAACCGCCCCTGTTAGGCCTAGCTTGTTCCTGATATAGGCAATTCCTGACGTGGTGAGTTTATAAGTCTTCCAGGATTGCGCCGCGCGCCCAGACTTTGCCATCTGTCGAACAAGAGCTGGCGACTTCTTCTGTGCGGCAGTTAGCGATTTAGTAATATTGGATACGCCGTGACCCGTATCCTTGAGCAGGTTATTCACTTTCGCGGACTGCCAAGACGGCTGGGCATTTACGGCCTGAAGCCAGTAAGCGCCAGTGAGGACTTTATCCAGCTCTGTCTTCGGGTCTACAGCATCAAATAGATCCACGAAGTCGTCGAATACCGGGTCCGTTGGAACTGCGGGGCTCTTTGTTCTCTTCCTTCCATCATCATTTACGGTGGAGTCGCTTACGATGACCGCCGTGTTGGGAACGGGAACAGAGATTGCAAAGCGCTCTGCCGCCCAGCGCAGAACTCGGGCCCGCGTTGCATCGTCTTCGAGGCCATTCAGAGCTGATACCACAGAAGTCATGGCCTGAATCTCTGCATCGACGGTCATTGGAACCCCCTATACGATCAAGTGCGAACAAGGTAAGCCTGCGTGCGGGACGTGTCAATCAAGTCACGCCAGATTGGGTGCCGGTAGGCAATCGGCTTTGCGGTTCAAGATCAATAACATAGGCCGTGTTGCGCCTCTCGACTTCCACCGTTCATTTGTTCTAATTCGATGCCCGGGCGCCAGTCACTGCATCATCCAGTAGGCGTGAGCAGGCGGAAGGGCCACTGAACCGGTGGGGCGAGTAAAAATGGCTCCTTGGAGACCTGCCTCATGTCGCATCAACTCATCCAACCTCAGCCATGTACACGTTGCGGATGACGCCAGAATCTCGGCCGAACAGACCAACGTACCCCACTTCAAGGCGTGGCGTCCCTCAGTTTCGGCAACGTGCCAGACCGTGCCGGATCGTTCGGGGAACCAGGCAGAACACCGGGAAGCCCGTCAACCGCTCACCATGCGCCGACGCGTCACCGCCGCTGGTCAGGTCCGGAATAGCCCCCTGATGCCTCAACTTCCCAAGCTCATGGCTCAGCACCGTTGTAGCGGCCCGGCCGTCGTGGCTCGCTCTGGTCGACGGCATTGACAGCGTGGCTAAGGCCGATGGGGGTGCGGCGAGGCACACGCGCGCCCGGTCGGTCGGCGCACCCGCCGTCGTGGCTGACTGTCGTCGGCTGAGGTTCGGACGGGGCGCATCGAGGGCGCCGGCCGTCAGTCGGGTGCGGCGACGCTGGGCCGTCCCTGGGCCGTCCGAGGCTGCCCAACAGTGGCCAATGACGACCAACAACGACCACCAGGCGCACGAGCCCACCGCCCCTGACCAGCAAAAACCCAGCTCACCAAGATCCCCGGCAAGACCCAGGGCAAGAAGAAGCCCGAGACCGGTAAGCCCCCGTCCTGCGCTTTCCCCGCAGGGCGGGGGCTTCTGGCTATAGCTGGGCCGCCTCGGGTCCGTCAGGCCGGACGAGGCGGACGGCCATGCGGCGGCGTCGCTGCGCTCGACCCGTGAGCGATGACGCCCGACTCATGGCGAAGCACCGAGTCCACCTCGTACCTGTCGTGTTGGCTCTGGCCAATCCACCGTGGCAGCGGGACGTGTGGCTTGACCCGTCGGCGTTCGAAGGCCTGGACCATGTCTTCCACACACTCTTCGACGACTTCTGCGACGCCGACGAGCCAGAGCGGTACTTCGGCGTCAGCCTGCGAACCGACGAAGAGGTCGTCCTGATGCGGCAGCTGGGTGCCGCGCTCAACGCCGCGGCGGCCGAGGCACCCGGCGACACCGACGCGGAGTGTCTCCAGGCATCCGCGTGGCCAGAAGTCGTTGCCATGGCCGGACGCCTCGCTCAGGTCATGGTTGCGAACGACCTACGGGAACTCGCCGCGTTGCTCGATGACGCGGCCGTTCCAGACCCGTTCCAGATCCGTTCCAGACTCGTGCCAGACCGGCGAGATCTCCTGAACGCCCCCAGCTTCCCGATCTGAATGGCTCGGCCGCGCAGCGCGACGCTGGGCAGTCACGGCTGGGCCGTCGTCAAGGTGGCTGATGACCACGGCGAGGCAGAGGCTGTCCGTCTGGTCCGGGCGGACGACGCCCAGGCTCCGGACAGCTCAGGGGCTGTTCTCTGGTGCGGCCGCCACACGGTCCTGGCACTTGCTCGGTCGGTCATCCGGGCCTTCGACCGGATCGACCACGAGCAGGGCGAAGAAGCCTATGAGGCCCAGTGGGGCCGGCCATTCCCCCGAACCGAACTTGACGTACGGACCTACCGCGACTGACCAGCAAAAAGCAGAGGGCTCGCTGCGGTGCTGTGCTGGGCTGTGTGTGCTGGGGCTGCCTGGCGATGCCCCCCTACCGGGGCCCGGCTTGAGGGGCGTCGGCGTCCGGTTCGGATGGCGCCTTGCATCTTCGGCGGCTCGGGTGCCGTCGGCCTGCTCAGGGCGATGGTGTGAAGCCGGCGGACAGGTCGAGGAGGAAAGGGGAGCCCGGCTCGGTCGGGGTCCAGCCTCTGGTGAGGGCGAGTTCGATGGTGTGGGCCACGTCGGACGGCCGTACGGGGTGGGCCTCGCGGCCGAACCAGTTGCTCGGGTGCGGCTCGGCGGTGGTCACCACGAGGATCGATCCCCGAGCGTCTGCCTGCTCGACCGCGAACGTGCACGGCGTCCACGCCAGCGCCTGGAAGTACGTGGGCCTACGCCGTAGCCGCCATCGGTAGGCCGTTCCGCCGACCACGATGCGTCGGGCTCCCTTGCGTCCCAGTCCCACCGGCTCCAGCCCTCCGTACGTCACATTCCCCCGAGCCACAGAGCTCTCTGGTGACCCTCCGATGCCTGAAAGCCCCCGGCCGGGGCTCGGCTTCGCTCGCGACCCAGGGGCTTTCGGCGAGATGCCCGACCCTACGAGGCGGCGTACGTGAAGTCGTGTACCGCGATGTCGGTGAGGCGGACGTAGCCGAGGCGTTGGTAGAGGGCGTTGCTCGTGGGGTTGGCCGCGTTGGTGTAGAGGACCACGTCCGTGGCGCCCGCCTTCAGGGCGGCTCGGCTCACCTCCGTCGTCACCGCCGCCCCGTAGCCGCGGCCGCGGAGGCGGGCCGGGGTGTAGACCGGGTCCACCCGGGCCATGCCGGCGACCATCGGGTTCACGCCCGCCATGGACACGGGGGTGCCGTCCGGGACCTCCCAGTACGTGTAGCGCTTCTCGGCGAAGCGGGTGTTCGCCCATGTCGCCGCGTCGATCGTGACGTCCTCCTCGACGTCCGCCGCGAACTCACGGCACCACTGCATGAGGTGCTCCTGGTCCTTCTCGCCCACGAGCCGACCCCGGCCCTCCGGGTGCGGGTCCGGTGGAGTGAGCGTGCCCAAGCGGTACAGGTGGAGCCGGACACGGCTCGCCGCCGTCGCGCCCGTGCGTTTCTGCCACGCCTCCGTGAACACCGCGATCGTCTCCTCGTCGGCCGTGATGGAAGGCAGAGCCCGGTCCATCGCGGTCAGGCGGGCTGCGAGGCTGTCGGCCTGCTCCGGGGTGAGCGACGTGACGTTCATGCCGTGGGACGGGAAGCGGTAGAACGTGGCCTCGACCTCGCCCCCTCGCTCCAGCCGGCCGAACACGGGGAACTTGCCCTCGTACGCGGCCGCCCCGAGCGTGCGGAGCTTCTCCGTCACCGAGAGCTGTGTGGTGTGCAGGGCGGGGCGCGAGCGCAGGAACTCTCCGGCTCGCGCCAGGAATTCGTCGACGTCTTCAGTGAGGTGCCAGTCATCCGGACGCATGCCTCATGATCCCGGATGGCTTCGGTCGCGGGGAGGCGGATGCACGGAGATCGGCCAGCCTCAGCAAGGGGGCGGGGGCGGCCTGTGCCCTCCCGGCCCTGGCCAGGAGCCGCCCGCGCCGCCGAACTGTGGCCGGAAATCGCCACCACGTGACCTCCGTCAAGGGTCAAGCCCGCCTCCCGCGACCCTTCGACTGGTCGGGTCAGACCGTCAGCGGCACCGGGTGTACCTCGTCCGCCCTGTGGCCGGTGCGTTCGTGGATACGTTGGACCGCTTCGGCGGAGGGCGCCTCGGAGAGGCAGTAGACCGTGCCGGACTCCGGGTCCGCCCAGGCGCGCTCGAAGTGGACGCGCTCGTCGCTCTCTATGTCGAGGTCGGCCTGGTGCGCCGCTCTCAGCTGCTCGGCCGTGATGCCCTTCATCCCGTGGTGGACGTCCATGAACTTCGCCATGGCCTCGCACCTCCTTCTTTCCTGGCCGTCCGTACGTACCTCCATGCTGCGCCCATTCGGGTACGGCCGCGCGTGCTCCAAGGAGAAAGAGGGGAGGGGCCCGTCCCTCGGACAGGCCCCTCGTTCCTCACGCGTCACCCCTACGAACGCGACCGCTTGTCGCTCAGCTGTACGAGCGCGACAGCCTGCCGCTCATCCGTACGGGCACGACCGCCTGCCGCTCAGCCGCACTGGCACGGGTTGCCGGACTGGCACCCGCAGCCACAGCCGGACCCGCAGCCGCAGGCGCCGAACAGGGGCAGGGACTTGATGTCGGCGGGCTGCTGGGTGTCCCGTGGCTGTGTCGGGTCGGGCGTACTGGGGCTGGCGGGGGATTCGGCCATGGTCCCTCCTCGAAGGCTGGTGCCTGTGCCCATTGGATGCCCCATTGCATGACGTTTCAGCCGGGCGCATCAACGGCGCACAGAGGCGTCCGGACGCCCGGCGGAGGCGCCACGCGCCCACCCTCGGACAGGCCCGCACGCCCCGCCTACCAGGCGCGCACGCCCTCAGGAGCATCCACGCGCCGCGCCACGAATCCGCCGGGCGCCCCCGTGACCTCCGAGCGCACCCTCAGACTCGCAGACACCACGGGCCCTACGCCCCCTCCACCCCCGTCACCGGCTGGATGTCGGCCTGCAGCTCGTCCGCGTGTTCGCCGGTCACCAGGTACACCACCCGCTTGGCGACGGAGACCGCGTGGTCGGCGAAGCGCTCGTAGTAGCGGCCGAGGAGGGTGACGTCGACGGCGGTCTCGATGCCGTGCTTCCAGCGGTCGTCCATCAGGTGCTGGAAGAGCGTGCGGTGGAGGAGGTCCATCGCGTCGTCGTCCTGCTCCAGCTGGAGCGCGAGGTCGACGTCCTTGGTGATGATGACCTCGGCGGCCTTGGCCATGAGCCGCTGCGCGAGCTGGCCCATCTCCAGGATCGTGGCGTGCAGGTCGCGCGGGACCGCCCGCTCGGGGAAGCGCAGCCGGGTGAGCTTCGCCACGTGCTGGGCGAGGTCACCGGAGCGCTCCAGGTCGGCGGACATGCGCAGCGAGGTCACGACGATACGGAGGTCCGTGGCGACCGGCTGCTGCCGGGCCAGCAGCGCTATCGCGCGGGCCTCCAGGTCGTGCTGGAGGTCGTCGACCTTCTGGTCGGCCTCGATCACGCTCTCCGCCAGCTTCAGGTCGGCGTCGAGGATCGCCGTCGTGGCGCGTCCGATCGCCGACCCCACCAGTCGGGCCATCTCGACCAGGCCCTCACCGATCGAGTCAAGTTCCTCGTGGTACGCGTCCCGCATCAGGGTGTCCCTCTCTTACGTGCGTCTGCTCGTGGGTTTCCGAAAAGGCCGTGCCCGAAGGCCGTGCCGCCACACCGACGGTCGTGCCCCCATTCTCCGGAAGCCGTACCGCCTCTGGACGATGGCCGCCCTCCGCCCGTCCACGGAAGCCGTACCGCCCTCGGCGATGGCCGTCCTCCGTGCCCGGAGCCGTGCCACCACCCGGTGGTGCCCGCAGCCCTCCTTGCCCGGAAGCCGTATCACCACCCGGCGATGGCGTCCTCCGTCCCCGGAAGCCGTACCGCCCTGTCGGCGACGGACGGGTTCCGCTTCCGGGGGGAAGCCGTGCCGTGCCGTCGCATCGCCGGCCGCCGTGCCCGTGCGAAGGCGCGGCCGCCGTTCCGCCGGGCCGGAGCGGATGCCGGCCCGGGGGGCCCGGATGAACCCCACGCTCCCACGTTCCGACCCGTACGCGTCCGTTTCCGCCATCCCAAATGAACCATCACTGGCTCCAAGGTGAACTCTGGGCGACGAGTGTTCGAGGTCGCCCTTCGAGCGCTGTGGGGATGTCCGACCTCGTGCCTAACCTGGATGCATGGACGTGAACGCGGCGGTCGCCGCAGCGGCAGCGATCGCCGGTGTACTCACCGGTGTCATCGCCATGCTGGCGTTCCGCTTCAGCGAACGCGAGCAGAAGCGTCCGACCAGGACCTCCCTGCACACCGACCCGGTGCTGCCGCCCGGCGTGGACACCGTGCTCTCCGTGCTCCGCTCCTCCGCGGTCGTGCTCGACGAGGGCGACGCCGTGGTCAAGGCCAGCTCCGCCGCGTACGCCCTGGGGCTGGTGCGCGGCGGGAAGCTCGCCATCGAGCCGATGCTCCAGATGGCGCGCGACACCCGCCGGGACGGCGAGATACGCCAGGTCGAGCTGGATCTGCCCCGGCGCGGCACCGGGCGCGGCGAGGCCCTCGCGGTCTCCGCGCGCGTCGCGCCGCTGGGCTCCCGGCTCGTGCTGCTCCTCGTCGAGGACCTCACCGAGGCCCGTCGGATAGAGGCGGTACGGCGCGACTTCGTCGCGAACGTGAGCCATGAGCTGAAGACCCCGGTCGGCGCCCTGTCCCTCCTCTCGGAGGCCGTCATGGGCGCCAGTGACGACCCGGAGGCGGTGGAACGCTTCGCCGGGCGGATGCAGATCGAGGCCACCCGGCTCACCAACCTGGTGCAGGAGCTCATCGACCTCTCCCGCGTGCAGAACGACGACCCGCTGGAGGACGCCGAGCCCGTACGGGTGGACGAGCTGGTGGCCGAGGCCGTCGACCGGTGCCGCCACCAGGCCGGCGCCAAGCAGATCACCATCGCCGCCGGCGGCACCGCCGCGCTGAGGGTCTGGGGCCACCGCGGCCAGCTCGCCGCCGCCCTCGGCAACCTCGTCGAGAACGCCGTCAACTACTCCCCGGCCCGCACCCGCGTCGGCATCGCCGCGCGCAGGGTGTCCGCACCCGGTGGGGACCTCATCGAGATCTCCGTGACCGACCAGGGCATCGGCATCTCCGACAAGGACAAGGAGCGCATCTTCGAGCGCTTCTACCGCGTGGACCCGGCCCGCTCCCGCCAGACCGGCGGCACGGGTCTCGGACTCGCGATCGTCAAGCACGTGGCAGCCTCGCACGGCGGGCAGGTCACGGTGTGGAGCTCCGAAGGCCAGGGCTCCACGTTCACCCTCAGGCTGCCGGAGGCGGGCGCGTCCCGCGACCGCGCCACGCACCACCCGGACCTCGACGACGAGGACGGACAACCGCACACCGAGTCATCCCCGTACGCATCGCATCCCGCCCCGGAGGTCCTTCCGTGACCCGAGTGCTCGTCGTCGAGGACGAGGAGTCCTTCTCCGACGCCCTGTCCTACATGCTCCGCAAGGAGGGGTTCGAGGTCGCCATCGCGACCACCGGGCCCGACGGACTCGACGAGTTCGAGCGCAACGGCGCCGACCTCGTCCTCCTCGACCTGATGCTGCCCGGTCTGCCCGGCACCGAGGTCTGCCGTCAGCTGCGCAGTCGCTCCAACGTCCCGGTGATCATGGTAACGGCCAAGGACAGCGAGATCGACAAGGTCGTAGGCCTGGAGATAGGAGCCGACGACTATGTCACCAAGCCCTTCTCCTCGCGCGAACTCGTCGCCCGTATCCGGGCCGTACTGCGCCGCCGCGGCGAGCCCGAGGAGGTCACCCCGGCCGCGCTGGAGGCCGGTCCGGTCCGTATGGACGTCGACCGTCACGTGGTCACCGTCTCCGGCTCCAAGGTCGACCTGCCCCTCAAGGAGTTCGACCTGCTCGAGATGCTGCTGCGCAACGCGGGCCGAGTGCTGACCCGTATGCAGCTCATCGACCGCGTCTGGGGAGCCGACTACGTGGGTGACACCAAGACCCTCGACGTCCACGTCAAGCGCCTCCGCGCCAAGATCGAGCCGGACCCGGGAGCCCCGAGATACCTGGTCACGGTCCGCGGCCTCGGCTACAAGTTCGAGCCTTAAGCCATATGAGCCATAACCGGTGACGTACGGCGCTCAGCGGCTGGAGGCCGCCTCGGACTCGGAGGCGGACGGCGAGCCGGAGGAACCGGCGGCGGCGCCCTCCCCCTCGGTGGTGCCCTCCTCCGACGAACCGGAGGCGGACGGCGAGCCGGAGGCCTTGTCCGACGGGCTCGGGCTGGTGACCGGGGCCTCGGGGATGTCGCTCGGGCCCCACTTCTCGAAGTAGTGCTCGGCGGGGACGACGAAGGCGCGCAGGCTCACGTCACCGGTCTCGCTGAAGGCGAAGGTGACCTTCTGGGCGTTGCCGTTCTGCACGGAGGAGCCGATGTCCGACAGGACGGCGGAGGCGTTGCCCTCGCCGCCGAGGATCACGGAGCCGCCGGCCGGGACGACGACCTTGCCGCCCTTGCCCTCACCCTTGACCGGGGTGACCTCGGCGGCGCCGGCACCGTCCACGGTGACGGAGTCCAGCGTCTGGTCGGTGGTGGAGTTGTTGAACAGGGTCGCGGAGACGACCGCCGGGCCCTTGGCCGCGGCGTCCGGCTGGGTGACGACGATCGCGTTCTGGATCTCGATGTCCCCGACGGTCGTCGCCGCGTTGTCCGGCTTGACCTGGAGCGTCTGGGCGTTGCTGCCGGCGCTGCACGCGGCGAGCGAGGCGATCGAGAACGCGAGGGCGGCGGCGGCGAGTGTGCCGCGTCGAAGGCTGCTGCTCACGGCGGCGGCAACTCCTTGAACGTGGGCGATACGTGATCGGTAGCGGGCTTAGGTTACCGAGCCGCCCCATCACGGCCGCACCCGACCCTCCCCAAGTGCCCGGCGAGTCACGGGAAGCAATTGAGGGACGGCCACCCCGCGCGCTCGTCCGGCATTCACATAACCCCCTCGATCCCTTCCGCGTCGCGCCTCGATTTTCGACGAGGAATGCGGACGGCCGCGGAAAATCGATCAGCCGCCAGAAGCCCCGGAACCCCTCCGGAACGGCTCTGGAACGGCTCCGGAACACGATCCGGTAACGGCGGAACATCTCCGGGAGATCGAACTCCTTGATCAATTCCGGATTCGTCTCGTACCCGACTCCGCCCACCGAACGGAGTAACGGAAGTCGCACACTTGGAGTCGGACAAAGTAGGACGTTCGGACAGTCGGGGAGTCCTCCGGATAGGTGTAACGTGCGCGTTTCGCTCCGCCCAGAGAGCCGCTCCCACCTGCGAATACCCACTCCCGTTCGCCCCTCGCAGCACGTTCCTGTCGCTGTTGTCAAGCCCCGAGATATGCCCTGACCTGCGAAAACGCCATTCAGAACACGCCGTATCCGTGTTACCCTGGATAGCCACGGAAGGGGTACCTGTCACATGACGTTCAAGGTTGGCGACACCGTGGTCTATCCCCATCACGGGGCCGCGCTGATCGAGGCCATCGAAACTCGCCAGATCAAAGGCGTGGACAAGACCTACTTGGTGCTCAAGGTCGCCCAGGGTGACCTGACGGTGCGCGTACCGGCGGACAATGCGGAGTTCGTGGGTGTGCGTGACGTGGTCGGTCAGGACGGCCTGGATCGGGTCTTCGAGGTGCTGCGTGCGCCGTACGCCGAAGAGCCCACGAACTGGTCGCGTCGCTATAAGGCAAACCTGGAGAAGCTCGCCTCCGGCGACGTCATCAAGGTCGCGGAAGTAGTCCGTGACCTGTGGCGTCGTGAGCGTGAGCGCGGACTGTCCGCCGGTGAGAAGCGCATGCTCGCCAAGGCCCGACAGATCCTGGTGAGCGAGCTCGCCCTCGCGGAGAACACCAACGAGGACAAGGCCGAGGCCCTGCTGGACGAGGTCCTCGCGTCCTGAACTGACTGAGGCAGGCAGCCAGCCCGCTCAGCCGCTCAGCGCAGCACAGTAAATGCCGCGGTGCCCGATGACGTACGTATTGTCGCCGGGCGCTGCGGCATGTTCGTACCCGGCCACGGAACCGGATGCCGTACGACGGGGTGGGGTCCCCGATACTTGGCGTGCCGGGCCCGGGCAGCTGGCTCGACCAGATGTCACGGAAGGGTCCGGTCAAGATGTCGCGCCCGGCACGCTGTGGCCATACCCACGTAGGCCGAGCACACAAACCTGACAGGAACCGATGTCTGACGATTCGCGTCCCTCGCCCTCCGGGACCGGCGCGGGAGCCCGTACGGCAGCCGTGATCCCGGCCGCCGGTCGGGGTGTACGCCTCGGTCCGGGCGCCCCCAAAGCACTGCGGGCGCTGAACGGCACCCCCATGCTCATCCACGCGGTACGGGCCATGGCCGCGTCCCGCGCCGTCTCCCTCGTCATCGTCGTGGCGCCGCCCGACGGGGCCGCCGAGGTCAAGTCCCTGCTCGACGCGCACGCGCTGCCCGAGCGGACCGACTTCCTCGTCGTGCCCGGCGGTGAGTCACGGCAGGAGTCCGTACGCCTCGGGCTCGACGCGCTGCCGCCCGGCTACGACATCGTGCTGGTGCACGACGCGGCGCGTCCGCTCGTCCCGGTCGACACGGTCGACGCCGTCATCGAGGCCGTACGGGACGGGGCGCCGGCCGTGGTGCCCGCGCTGCCGCTCGCCGACACGGTCAAGGAGGTCGAGCCGACGGCGGTGCCGGGCACGCCCGAGCCGGTGGTCGCCACCCCGGAGCGGGCACGGCTGCGGGCGGTGCAGACCCCGCAGGGCTTCGACCGGGCGACCCTCGTGCGGGCGCACGAGACGGTCACCGGCGAGGTCACCGACGACGCGAGCATGGTGGAGCGGCTCGGATCGCGCGTCGTGGTCGTGCCGGGGCACGAGGAGGCGTTCAAGGTGACCCGCCCGCTCGACCTGGTGCTCGCGGAGGCGGTCCTGGCCCGCAGGAGGCTGAACGATGGGTTCTGAGACGCATACGACACCCGCGGTGGTGCTTCCGCGGGTGGGCATCGGCACCGACATCCACGCCTTCGAGGAGGGCCGGGAGCTGTGGTGCGCCGGCCTGAAGTGGGAGGGGGAGGGGCCGGGTCTCGCCGGGCACTCCGACGCGGACGTCGTGGCGCACGCCGCGTGCAACGCGCTGTTCTCCGCGGCGGGCCTCGGTGACCTGGGGCAGCACTTCGGCACGGGCCGGCCCGAGTGGTCCGGCGCGTCCGGGGTGACGCTCCTCGCGGAGGCCGCGCGCATCGTCCGCGACGCGGGGTTCGTCATCGGCAACGTGGCGGTCCAGGTGGTCGGGCCGCGACCGAAGATCGGCAAGCGGAGGGACGAGGCGCAGAAGGTGCTGTCGGAGGTCGTGGGAGCACCGGTCTCCGTCTCCGGAGCGACGACGGACGGGCTGGGGTTCCCCGGCCGCGGCGAAGGATTGATGGCGGTCGCCACGGCGTTGGTCGCGAGGGCCTGAGCGCGACAGGGCTCGGGGGTGCGGGTGCGTCGGCGACCGCCGGTCCGTCGTGGTTTCTCGCGCGGTTCCCCGCGCCCCTGAAAAGCGACCGGGGCTGCGCCCCGTGTTTGTCAGGTGAAGGGCGGGCCGCAGGCCCGTTCCCTTCAGGGGCGCGGGGAACCGCGCGAACGGCCACGACGGACCCGCACCCGCCAACGCACCCCCGGCCCGAGTCACCAGGCGCCCGGCCCGGCGGCGCAGCCACGTGTCACGAATTCGTGGACCTTCGCCCGGATCGGCGCAGCGCACTTGCGGTTGCCCACTACCCTGGAGGCGTGACTATTCGCCTGTACGACACCAGCGCCCGGCAGATTCGTGACTTCGACCCCATCACGCCGGGTTGTGTCTCGATCTACCTGTGCGGTGCCACCGTGCAGGCGGCCCCGCACATCGGCCACATCCGCTCGGGGCTCAACTTCGACATCATGCGTCGGTGGTTCGAGTACCGCGGGTACGCCGTGACGTTCATCCGGAACGTCACGGACATCGACGACAAGATCATCGCGAAGGCCGCCGACCAGGGCCGCCCGTGGTGGTCGATCGGCTACGAGAACGAGCGCGCCTTCAACGACGGCTACCACGCGCTCGGTTGCCAGCCGCCGACCTATGAGCCGCGTGCCACCGGGCATGTGACCGAGATGGTCGAGATGATGCGCGGGCTGATCGAGCGCGGTCACGCCTACGAGGCCGACGGCAACGTGTACTTCGACGTGCGGTCGTTCCCCGAGTACCTGCGGCTGTCCAACCAGGAGCTGGACAACCTGCTCCAGCCGTCCGGCGAGGGCGAGACCGGCAAGCGCGATCCGCGTGACTTCGCCATGTGGAAGTCGGCGAAGCCGGGCGAGCCCACCTGGGAGACGCCCTGGGGCCGGGGCCGGCCGGGCTGGCACCTGGAGTGCTCCGCCATGGCGCACAAGTACCTGGGCAGCGAGTTCGACATCCACGGCGGCGGGCTGGACCTGATCTTCCCGCACCACGAGAACGAGATCGCGCAGGCCAAGGCCTTCGGCGACGTGTTCGCCCGGTACTGGGTGCACAACGCCTGGGTCACCATGAGCGGCGAGAAGATGTCCAAGTCGCTGGGCAACTCGGTCCTCGTGAGCGAGATGGTCAAGCACTGGCGCCCCATCGTGCTCCGCTACTACCTGGGCACCCCGCACTACCGGTCGATGATCGAGTACAGCGAGGAGGCCCTGCGCGAGGCCGAGTCGGCGTTCGCCCGTATCGAGGGATTCGTCCAGCGGGTCGTCGAGAAGGCGGGCGGGGTCGTCGAGCCCGCGGCCGAGGTGCCGCCGGCGTTCGCCGAGGCCATGGACGACGACCTGGGCGTGCCGCAGGCGCTGGCCGTCGTGCACACCACGGTCCGCCAGGGCAACAGCGCGCTGGCCGCCGACGACAAGGAGGCCGCCGTGGCGCGCCTCGCCGAGGTGCGGGCCATGCTCGGTGTCCTCGGCCTCGACCCGCTCGACGCCCACTGGGCCGGCGAGGGCGGCGACCGGGGCGAGACCGTGCTCAACAAGAGCGTGCACGGCGTCGTCGACAGCCTGGTCGGTCTGGTCCTCCAGCAGCGCGAGTCCGCCCGCGCCCGCAAGGACTGGGCCACCGCGGACGCCATCCGCGACCAGCTCAACCAGTCCGGCCTGGTCATCGAGGACAGCTCCGACGGTCCGCGCTGGACGCTCGGCCCCCGCTGACCTCCGATCACCTTGATCGATTGTGCCGCCCGGCCCTCCGGGCGGCACACTGCATAGACGAGACTTCAATGACGTACACGCGCATGTGTACGAACGCTTCCAGGAGACGGGTAGGTCATGGCCGCTAACAACCGCCGCATGTCCGGCAAGAAGGGCGCGCAGGTCGGCAGTGGCGGCCAGCGACGCAAGGGTCTGGAAGGCAGGGGCCCGACGCCGCCCGCCGAGATGCGCAAGGGGCACAAGAAGAACCGCATCGCCAACGCCAAGGTCAAGCAGACGGCACGCCGCCCCGTGGTGCGCGGGCGCGGCGGCAAGGGCACCTCGGAGATGGTCGTCGGCCGCAACCCGGTCGTCGAGGCGCTGCGTGAGGGCGTGCCCGCCACCATGCTGTACGTCCAGCAGTTCATCGACAACGACGAGCGGGTGCGCGAGGCGCTCCAGCTCGCCGGTGAGCGCGGCGGCATCCACCTCATGGAGGCGCCCCGCCCCGAGCTGGACCGGATGACCAACGGGCTCAACCACCAGGGCCTCGTCCTCCAGGTCCCGCCGTACGAGTACGCGCACCCCGAGGACCTGGTCGCCGCCGCGTTCGACGAGGGTGAGGACCCGCTGATCGTCGCCCTCGACGGGGTGACCGACCCGCGCAACCTCGGTGCCGTCGTCCGGTCGGTCTCCGCGTTCGGCGGCCACGGCGTCGTCGTACCGGAGCGGCGCGCGGCCGGGATGACCGCCGGCGCGTGGAAGACGTCCGCCGGTACGGCCGCCCGTACGCCCGTCGCCCGCGCCACCAACCTGACGCGTGCGCTGGAGGCGTACAAGAAGGCCGGTGTCGTCGTCGTCGGTCTGGCCGCGGACGGCGAGGCCGAGGTCGGCGAGCTGGAGGCCCTGGAGGGTCCCGTCGTCATCGTCGTCGGCAGCGAGGGCAAGGGCCTGTCGCGGCTCGTCGGGGAGACCTGCGACTTCCGGGTGCGGATTCCGATGCCAGGTGGCGCGGAGTCCCTGAACGCCGGTGTCGCGGCGGGAGTCGTGCTGTACGAGGCGGCTCGGCGCCGGGGCTGACAGGGCCCCCCACCAACTGGGGGTTCGTGGTGTTCGCGATCACCTTGACGCGGTTCGGACAGATCGGCGCGGTCAAAGCAGTGTCCTAACGACACGTCACTCGGTTAGATGAGTGTGGACACCAGAACACCCCGCACATTCACGGGGGACCGTTCGTCGGGACTCGACTCGGGATTCGACGACGCTCCCGCGCTGAGCATGGTGAAGGTGCCGAGCGATCCGGCGCAGGTCATCGTCAACCACGCGAGTTTCCGCGTGCAGTTGGGCGCCTCCACGCGGACGTCCCCGCGGATCGCACGGCACCTGAGCGCCACCGAGGACACCGCGCGCATGCCCGTCGTGGGCACGGTGGTGCGCGCCGGTGCGCCCGCCGCCGGGCGTCGGCGCCCGGTCGTCTGGAGCGGGAAGTCCGCGCCGGACGACACCGGGGCCCACCGTCTCCTCCAGGCCGTCAGGGAGGCCGGCGCCACCCAGGTCATCCCGCGCGTCGGCGACACGGAGACCGACACCGGCGGATTCGGCGTCGAAAACGGCGGCTACGACGCCGACTTGACGGTGGAGACGATCGAGACGCCCATCGTCGGCAGCCAGCGCACCCACGGCGACCACGCCGCCCCCGACGGCACCCGGCTGCTGCCCGCCATGCGCCAGGTCGGCAGCGCGTACGACGAGCCGGGGTACGCGGGACGGGACGACTACACCGACGACCGCTTCGCCGCCGACCGCTTCGCCGACGCGGACGACGACGGGAACCCGGACGGCGAGCGGACGCGGCGCCGCACCGGCAACGAGCCCGTGCGGCAGGGCTATTACCCCGGCCGGCGGATGAACCTGGGCGTGGTGCTGCTGCCGCTGCGCGTCTTCCTCGGCTTCATCTCCGTCTACGCGGGCATGGGCAAGCTCTGCGACCCGCACTACTTCGACGGAGGCAAGCGCGGCTCCATGGTGAAGTGGCTGAACACGCTGCACCCGTGGGAGGTCGCCGAGCCGCTGCGCCAGTTCGCGCTGGAACACCCCGTCGGCTCCGGCCTCGTCATCGCGTTCGCCCAGGTCGTCGTCGGTGTTCTCACGATCTTCGGGCTGTGGCAGCGGGTCGCCGCCGGATTCGGCGTACTGCTGTCGGCCGCGCTGCTGGTGACCGTCAGCTGGAAGACCGTCCCCGTCTACGAGACGCCCGACATCATCTACCTCGCCGCCTGGTCCCCGCTGGTCATCGCGGGCGCGCCGGTGTACTCCGTCGACGGGCGGCTCGCGTGCGGTGCCTGGCGCACGCTCGGGCCGCGCGCCGACATCTGGGAGCTGCGGCGGTATGTGCTGCGCCGGGGCGCCCTCGTCGCCACGGTCGTCGTCGGTCTCACGCTGCTGGTCGGGTCGTTGCTCGGCGGAGCTGTGCGGGACGCCGACCGGATCGTCGTGCCGGGGCCCGGGGAGGCGCCGCGCAACGAACTGCCCGGGTCGCCGCTTCCCGGTGAAGCGGACAAGGGCCGCAAGGAGCGGCGCAGCCCCTCCGCGTCCAACTCGCCGAGCGCCGGAGCGACGTCGGCGAGCCCCACGCAGGGGGCCACCTCGACGCCGGGCGCGACGCAGGGCGCGACGCAGGGCGCGGCCACCGGGCAGCCCAGCCAGACGCAGGGGACGGCGGGGCAGGTCCCACCGCAGCAGTCCGTCCCGGTCGAGCAGGCGCCGACGACGGCGGGGCCGACCTCCAGCGGTGGCGCGGGTGCCTCCGGCGGGACGACCGGGGGGTCGGGTGGCTCCTCCACCGGGGGTTCCGGGGGCAGCTCCTCCGGTGGGCAGCCGGGGCTGGTCGGAGGGTTGCTCGGGTAGGTTCTGTCGCCTTTCGCGGCGGTGAGGGGACGGGCCCCGCAGGGTTTTCCTGCGGGGCCCGTCCGTGTGCTCGTCGTCGCCTGACAGCTCGGGGGTGCGGGGGTGTCGGCGTGCACGGGCCCATGGGGGTCGGTCGCGCAGTTCCCCGCGCCCCTTCGGGGGTGAGACCCGGGTTCTGATGGTGTTCTAGCGGCCCAGGGCCGCCAGTTCCCTTGCTGCTTCCGTCAGGTCCTTCGCCGTGTCGATCGCCCGCCAGTAGGCGCCCTGAGGGATCGGGAAACCGGCCAGGCGGCGTTCCCGGGCGAGACGGGGGAAGGTGGTGCGTTCGTGGTCGCCGCGCTCCGGGAGGAGGCCCGCGAACTCGGGGGAGAAGACATAGACGCCGGCGTTGATCTCGTACGTCGTCGGCGGGGCCTCGATGAAGTCCGTGACGCGGCCGAAGCCGTCGGTCTTGACGGCGCCCCAGGGAATGCGGGGGCGGGCGAGGGCGAGCGTGGCGACGGCGTCGCGCTCGGTGTGGAAGTCCGCCATGTCACGCAGCGAGAAGCGGGTCCAGATGTCGCCGTTGGTGGCGTACCAGGGACGGTCGGGGTGGGGCAGATGCGCGGCGGCGTACTTGAGGCCCCCACCGCGGCCCAGGGGTTCCGTCTCGACGACCGTGGTGACGCGGACGGGCAGGTCGGCCGAGTCCAGCCAGTTCTGCAGGACGTCGGCGAGATGACCGCAGGAGACGACGACGTCGGTGACGCCCTCCTCGGCGAGCCAGGTGAGCTGATGGCCGATGATCGGGGTGCCCGTACCGGGAATCTCGACCATGGGCTTCGGCCGGTCATCGGTGTACGGGCGCAGTCGGGAGCCCTGGCCACCTGCCAGGACCACGGCTTGAACGGGGCGCGACGCGGCGTTCGGATCGGTCATGCCCGAACTGTACGTGGCGCCCCGTTCGCGGGAGCACGGCCCTGGGTGATCGGTATCGGGGGAGCGGACTGGGGGTGCGAGCGCCCTGGGCGTCCTGCGAGGCCCACCGTGTTTCTGCGGGCCCTGTGCGGGGCCCCAGTGTTTCTGTGAGCCCTTGGGCGGGCTCTCAGCCGTGCAGTGCTGCGACTCCGGTCGCGAAGGAGGTGTCGCAGACGGGGCGGGCGTACGACTGGGCCCGGGTGGGCCCGTACGCGCGGACGGCGGCGCGGCCGAGGGCGCGGGCGATGGACGTGCAGTGCTTCGCCAGCGACGGGCGGCCGTTCACCGCCTGCTGGAGGTGGGTGAGGGCGACGCCGGGGTTCTCCTCCTGGAGCTCCAGGAGGAGCTTGTCGCGCAGTAGCTCGTGCGGTGCGCGGGCCTTGGCGCGGGGGGAGGTCCGCTGGGCGGAGACGTCCGACGCGGCGAGGATCGACTCGGACGGGTCGGTCCCCGACCAGTTGACGCTCGTGACCGCCAGGGTGCCGGAGAGCACCAGGACGACGGGCAGGACGAGGGCGAGGGAGCGGCCGATGCGGCGGGCGGGGCCATGGCCGCGGCGCGTCCGTTGGGTGTAGGTGTGGGTGTGCTTCACGCGAGTGAGGGTAGCGCGGGGTAGTGATATGGCGACATTAGGTCACCGATACGGGGGACGCCGTAGTGCCGCCGCCTGGGCGCCACGTTGACGTACAAGAGTCGAAATGGGCCGGTTTGCCGGGGTAGTTGGAGGCACGGAAGAGGGCCCCGCAGGCTGGCTGCGGGGCCCTCTTCGTCAACCTGGGTGATTTATCCCGGGCCGGATGTTTCGCGGACGGTCGTGTCCGGGTCAGTCGGTGAGGCGCTCGCCAGTGGAGGTCGAGAAGACGTGGGTCTCGCCCGGACGCGGCACGACGTGCAGCTGGGCGCCCTTCTCGGGGACCTGGCGGCCGTTGACGCGGACCACGAGGTCCTTGGTCTCGCCGCTGACCTCGGCGGTGCCGTAGACGTAACCGTCGGCGCCGAGCTCCTCCACGACGTTGACGGAGACGGCGAGGCCGGCCGGGGCGTCGTCGCTGTCCTTCGACAGGGCGGCCGCGGCGGCGCCGTTGTGCTCGACCACGTCGAAGTGCTCGGGGCGGACACCGACGGTGACCGTGCGGTCGCCCCTGTCGGCGGCGGCCTTCAGGGCGTCACGGTTGACCGGGACGACGCTGTTGCCGAACTTCACACCGCCGTCGGTGATCGGGACCTCGACCAGGTTCATGGCCGGGGAGCCGATGAAGCCGGCGACGAAGAGGTTGGCGGGGCGGTCGTACATGTTGCGCGGGGTGTCGACCTGCTGGAGCAGACCGTCCTTGAGGACCGCCACGCGGTCGCCCATCGTCATGGCCTCGACCTGGTCGTGGGTGACGTAGACGGTGGTGATGCCGAGGCGGCGCTGGAGCGACGCGATCTGCGTACGCGTCGAGACACGGAGCTTGGCGTCGAGGTTCGACAGCGGCTCGTCCATGAGGAACACCTGGGGCTCACGCACGATGGCGCGACCCATGGCGACACGCTGGCGCTGACCACCGGAGAGGGCCTTCGGCTTGCGGTCCAGGTACTCGGTGAGGTCGAGGATCTTCGCGGCCTCTTCGACCTTCTGCCGGATCTCCGCCTTGTTGACGCCGGCGATCTTGAGCGCGAAGCCCATGTTGTCGGCGACGGTCATGTGCGGGTAGAGCGCGTAGTTCTGGAACACCATGGCGATGTCCCGGTCCTTCGGCGGCAGGTGCGTGACGTCGCGGTCACCGATGCGGATGGCGCCGCCGTTGACGTCCTCCAGGCCCGCGAGCATGCGGAGGGAGGTGGACTTGCCGCAACCGGACGGTCCGACGAGGACGAGGAACTCGCCGTCCTCGATCGCGATGTCGAGCTGGTCGACGGCGGGCTTGGTGGAACCCGGGTAGATCCGGGTCGCCTTGTCGAACGTGACAGTGGCCATGGGTCGTAGACCCCCTTCACCGGCAGGAACGTGCCGGACGATCCGAGTAAAGGTGGTGAGCCACCGGGGACGGTTCCACGGTGGTGTAGTCCATGCGAGGGACTGGCTCAGGACGGTACCTGGCGTTCACCTGGTCTGTCAGTACCTCGCCCCCTGTGAACTTCGCGGAAATTTTCGACGGAAGCACCCCGTGACGTGGGTACACTGCACGGGCGCCCCCGCGCGGGGCCATGCCTCCTTAGCTCAGCTGGCCAGAGCAACGCACTTGTAATGCGTAGGTCGTCGGTTCGAATCCGACAGGGGGCTCTGGATGGAACCCCAGGTCAGTGGCTATCTGACCTGGGGCTTTTCGTTTAGCGGATACGGCGGCGGCGTCGGGCGCGCGCCGCGCGGGTGTCGGCGGTCTCAGTTGTGGTCTCAGACGCCGGTTTCGGGGCCGGTTCCGGTGCGGGTGTCGGGCTGGGCATGAAGGTGTCTCCCATGCGGACCATGGCGGCCTTGGCGAGGTGGGACCTGCCCTTGACGTAGCGGCGCGTCTGGCCGATCTGGGAGTGCCGAAGGATCTCCATGATCGTGGGGAGGTCGACCCCCAGCTCGTTCAGAATCGTGCCGGCGGTGTGGCGACTGCCGTCGTGCTGGCGCCGGTCGTCGATCCCGGCCTCTTCGAGCAGCTCCTTGAATTCCTCCCAGTCGTCGCGGGGGTCGATCGGCTGGCCGTCCGGCCGAGTGAAAAGCGCGTCGTGTTCCTGCCACTCGTCGCCCGCGGCGGCGCGCATTTCCTCCTGCTGGGCTTTGTGCTCCAGCAGGTACGGGACGAATGGGGGCGGGATGGGGACGGAATTCCGGCTCTTCTTGGTCTTGGGGCGGGTGAAGACGAGTCCGCCTTCCTTGCGGTCGGGGCAGGTGCTCGCGTGCTTCGTGCAGTCCTTCGGGCACGGCTTGGGGCAGCCGCGCTTGCAGTTCTTGTGGGCCTTACAGTCCGGTGGGCAGAGGGGCGAGTGGTGCAGGCTCTCGCCGCAGGCGTGGGTGGCCTTGCATCCGTGGGGCCAGGTGAGGCGCTGGAGCTGCCACGGGGGTGGAAGAGCCACCGGAATCCGGGGGCCTTGCCCTGCCGGAATCCCATGCCGACACCCACGACCCACCGCATAAACGTGGGCTGCTTGGCGGCGGCCCTTTGGGAAGGCTTTGGCTTCTGCGATCGTGAATGGGTTTGTCCCGGTCTCGTCGTCGGTGGGTGGGTCCACGAGGTCACGTTCTTGCCGATGATCCGGCGACGGTGGGCGATCTTCAGGCCTCGGGACAGAATTTTGTGGATCTCAAGTGCCTGGGGCAGACGTAGGGCCACGCGTACACCAAGAGCCCCATCGACAGGCACCAATCCGTACATCTCCCCGTGCCTGTCGCCGGGCCCCTTGCGCCACCCGAGATCGCCGTCATAACGGAGACCTGCCTATGTCCGTACATCGATGCTCGCTTGCCTGCCGGTATTGCCCCCGTTGCATTACTGCTTACTGATCACGGCTTGGTCACAATCATCGCGGGTTTGGCGTGAGGCGGAGCTGAGAACGCCAGGGAGGCGATGCCTGGTATGGGGTGGCATGGTGTGGGTTGTGGGAACGGGAAGGGGGCAACAAGGTAGTTGCCTGGCCTGAGTTGGAGGCAGTCAAGGCGGCACATCCTTCACCGCGTCGCGTTGTGATAACGGTGTGAATAAATCTGGTCTTTACTTTCACGAGTTACTGCTGTTTGATCACGCGGCTCGTGGCGCATCGGGCGCACGGGGCGATCGCAGGAGTTGTGTTGAGACCAATCAGGGGACGGGGCTTCCCGTCTTCACGGGGGCGGGCCAGACCGTCAGGCGGCTCGCTGAGGCGTGTGGCGCTGGCGGTGGCCGTGGTGATGGCGGCGGAGACGGCGCTGGTGTCGCTGGATTCGGGTGCGGCGTTCGCCACCGGCGCTGACACTACCGAGGTGGTGTCGGCGTCGGACAAGAAGGTGGCTGCCTCGTCGGCGGATTCGGTGGCGGCGGCGTTGCTGATGGCCCGGTTGCAGGAACGGAAGATCGAGGCGTTGTCGGAGCGTTCGGCGACCTCGACTACGTACGCCCTGCCGAGTGGTGAACTGCAGACATCCACGTATGCCGGTCCCGTTCGGCAGAAGGTAGGCGGCGTCTGGCAGGACATCGATACTTCGCTGTCGGACAAGGGTTCGGCGTTGGAGCCGGATGTGGCGGCGGCTGAGATCAAGGTCTCCGACGGCGGGGACAAGGCGCTGGCGTCGGTGGCCAAGGGGGAGAAGTCCTTCGGGATGGGCTGGGAGTCCGAGCTGCCCTCCCCCTCGGTGAAGGGTGACACCGCCTCGTACGACATCGGGGACGGTCAGACGCTGACGGTGACGGCGCTGGCCCAGGGCTTCAGTCAGAACGTCGTGCTTGACACGGCTCCTCAGGCGGGCCTGCAGTTCCGCATTCCGTTGGACCTGGACGGTCTGAAGCTGTCGGTGGCTGATTCCGGGCATCTGCTGATGAAGGACGGCGCCGGGAAACTGGTGGCCGAGGCGCCGGCACCGATGATGTGGGACTCCTCCAAGGACAAGCTCTCCGGTGAGTCGAAGCATCAGGAGAAGGTGGCGACGAAGGTCGAGACCGCCGAGGACGGCGGCCAGACCCTGGTTCTCACCCCGGACGCGGACTACTTCGAGCGGGATCTGACCTATCCGGTCACCGTCGACCCCACATCCACGCTCGCCGTCACGACGGACACCTGGGTGGCCAGCGACTACACCGACTCGCAGGTCTCCTCGACGGAGTTGAAGTCGGGCACGTACGACGCGGGTAGCACGAAGGCCCGCTCATATCTGAAGTTCGACGTGTCGGCGTTCAAGGGCAAGCACATCACCGACACAAACATGGCGCTGTACTCGTACTACTCCTCGACCTGCCAGACGACGGGAGCGGGTACGCAGGTGCGGCGGATCACCTCGGCGTGGTCGTCGTCAGACATCACCTGGGGCGACCAGCCGTCGACCACCGCGACGGGCGCGGTGACGAACACAGCGGCCAAGGGCTATTCGAGCGTCGACTGCCCCGCCGGCACGATGAACTTCGATATCGACGCCATCGTGCAGGCATGGGCGGACGGTTCCACGAACCATGGTCTGCGGGTCGCGGGCGCTGACGAGGCGGATTCCTTCACCTGGCGTCGTTTCCGCTCAGCCAACTACGTCTCAGGGGACGGCTCCACCGAGCCGCACCTGACGGTGACGTACAACTCCTACCCGAGCAAGCCGACTTCTACGTCGGTCTCACCGTCACAGGTGAACGCCTATAACGGCAACCGGTACGTGACGTCGCTGACCCCGACGCTCTCAGCCAAGGTGACCGACCCGGACGGATCGAAGACGAAGGCCCAGTTCGAGATCACCGCAGACCCTGCCTACGCGGACACCACCTACTCCTACACAGGTACGTCTGCCTCGGTGGCTTCCGGCTCCGCCGCGACGCTCACGATCGCCTCGGCCAACGCGTTTCCGGCGGGAGCGCACCTGCGTTACCGGGTGCGGGCACACGATGGCACGGATTACGGCTCCTGGTCCGGCTACACCACATTCGTGCTGAACACGGCAAAGCCCGCAGCGCCGACCGTCTCCTGCGACACGTACGAGGAGAACGGCTGGACGGCGAAAGCAGGCGAGTCGGTCACCTGTACCCTGGACACCTCCTCCACCGACGGCCAAGGCTTCGAATGGGGTCTGGACGATCCGTCCGTACCTGAGCGGGTGGACGACACCACCGATGGATCCGGCGGCGATGCGCTGACCGTTGACATCGACCCGGCGGAGGGCTGGCACACGCTCTACGCGCGTACAGTCGACTCTGGCGGAAACCTTTCCACATCCACCACCGCTTACGGCTTTGGTATCGGCGACGGCGCCGCCGTCGTGGCTCCCAAGGAGGGCATCACAACGGCCCGACGGGTGACCCTGAAGGCCCGAGGTCTGACCGACTACACGAAAGCGACTTGGTACTACCGCCTTGGGGAGGACGGTGAGTGGACCGAAGTGCCGGCCGCTGACACAACTTCACCCGACAGCCTGAATGTGGCCTGGCCGGTTGCCATGAGCGGTGGGCAGTCAGCGACAGTGGTCTGGAACGTCGCGGACACCGTGGGTGTCGACACCGACCTCCAGGTGCGGGCCTTGCTCGCGGGCGGCAACGCGTCCGGGTATTCCTCGCCGGTCTCCCTCGTCCTGGACCGGGCGGCCGGTCAGGGACCAGCCAAGGAGGTAGGACCGGGAAGTGTCAATCTACTGACGGGTACTTACACCATCACCGAGACGGATGTAGACGTGCTCGGTATGCAGACGACCCGCACCGCCGCGTCTCGCATCTCTGCCACGGACGAACCCGCATCCACGATCTTCGGTCCTGGCTGGGCCGCAGGACACCACGGAAGTGTGCAGGACGCTGTCTACGCCAAGGTGGTCAAGCAGTCGAGCGCCGCAGTGCAGCTGGTCGGCTTTGATGGCGAGACCACAGCGGACTTCGCCTACACCGAAGGAACATGGACGTCCACCGAAGTCGACGGCCTGAGGCTGACCGGTGGCACCGCCGACTCGTCCTTCACCCTCGCTGATGAGTACGGCACAGTCGCCACCTACACGGCGTCCGCCACGTCGGGCACCTGGCTTCTCGACACGGTCGCCCACCTGGGCGACGACACCGAGGTATCCGTCTCCGAGGCCGTATTCGACCACGACACGGTCACGGCCCGTCCCAAGTACGTCATTACGTCCGCAAAGGCCGGCGGCGCGGACGAATGTCAGGCTGACATGACCGCCGCTGACTGTCGCATCCTCCAATATGTCTACCCGTCCTCGACGACCGCCACGGACTCGGCATACGGGGACTTCGCCGGGCAGGTCAGCAAGGTACTGCTGCACGCCGCGAATCCTGGGGCGGCGCGGACCTCGTCGACCGCAGTGGCTGCTTACTCCTACGACGCCACCGGTCGGCTGCGTCAGGCGTGGGACCCGCGGATCAGCCCAGCACTGAAGACGACATACGGCTACGACTCCGCTGACCGTGTCACCTCCTACACTCCGTCGGGACAGCGTGCCTGGAACTTCACTTACGCGCTCGTCGGCGATAGTGCGGCGGCGGGCGAGGGCATGTTGACGCGCGCCTCGCGCGCGGGCGCCGACGGCGGTGCTGACACAGGCGTGGTGTCTCTTGTCTATGACGTGCCGCTGTCGGGCAGCAGGGCGCCGTTGCAGATGGCGCCCTCGGCTGTCGCCGCCTGGGGTCAGCAGACCGCGCCGGTGGACGCCACCGCCGTCTTCCCGCCTGACAACGCGCCTGAGAAATCCGTTGGGTCGGAACTGGGCAGCGGTGACTACACGCGGGCGGAGATCGCCTACACCGACGCGGAGGGACGCGAACTCAACTCGGTCACGCCCGGTGGCCACATCGCGACGAAGGAATACGACCATGACGGCAACGTCGTGCGCGAACTGACCGCATCGAACCGTGAACTTGCCCTGGGCACCGCGGTGGACGCTGACGCGAAGCTGGCGCTGCTGCAGATCGGCGATGAGACCACCGCTGTGCGCGCCGAGCGTCTTTCCGTGGTGTCCAACTATGACGCGGCGGGCCTGCCGGTGTCGGAGACCGGTCCGTTGCACATGGTTCGGCTGCAGCACGCCCTCGGCGGCGGCGTGGACGCGGCGGACCTGGCCGCGGGCGAAGAGGTCCCGGCCCGCAAGTACACCAAGTACACCTACGACGAGGGCCGTCCCAGTGACGCGGTCGCGAGCGGCCTCGTCACGACGACTACCGTCGGCGCCCAAGTAGCCGGATACCCGGCCGACGGCGACGTCACCGTGACAACCACCGCCTACGACTGGGCGACCGGTCATCGACTGAAGTCAACCGTCGATCCGTCCGGCCTCGCTCTGGCCACCACGACCACTTACACGTCCGACGGCCTGGTGAGTACGACGACCGCGCCGGGCGGCACCGCCGCCACGACCATGTACTGGACGGGCAACGGTAGCGGCCCGTGCGCAGGCCACCCCGAGTGGTCGGGCCTGGTCTGCAAGAGCACAACCGGCACCTCCGAGACTGCGGCGGTCACCCGCGAGACCACCTATGACCGCTGGGGCAACCCGGCGACGGTGACCGAGACGTCGGGCAGTACCACCCGCACCACTACTCACACCTACGATGCCGCCGGTCGGCTCACCCTGACGCACGTCTCATCGGGCGTCGGCGCCGCCCTCGCTGACCAGGTGGTCGCCTACGACAAGGACACCGGTCTGAAGGCCACCGTGGCACGCGACGGCACAACTGCCGACTACACCTACGACGGCCTTGGCCGCCTGATCAAGTACACCGACGGGTCGGGCAACACGACCACCACAGCCTTCGACTCCTCGAACCGTCCCACCTCAGTCACCGACTCGGCCCCGGGAAAAACGACATACGCATACTCGACGACCGACGCGGGTGACCCGGTGGTCACGATGACCGACTCGGACAGTGGGCATTTCACCTTCACGTACGGCTCCGACAGCCGACTGGAATCCCAGACGATGCCGTCGGGTAACACCTTGAAGGTCTCTTACAACGAGACCGGTCTGGTCAGCCAGCGGCTCTACGCGGCCTCGGACGGAACGCCCACGCTGCTGAGCGTTGCCGCTCACACCATCGGCGATGGTATCGCCCATGAAACCCGCACGGCCGGTACGACCGTCGACATCGATTACACCTATGACCAGGCAGGTCGTCTGACCGCCGTCAACAGCAACGAGGCGGACATCAACTGCACGACCCGCGCCTACACACTCGACACGGCCGGCAACCGCACCCGCGTGGCCACCACAGCCGCCGCCTGCGCGGACACATCCACGGCCACGACCACCTCGGAGAACTACTCGTACAGCTCCTTGAATCGGCTGACGGCCGACGGATACACACACGACGCGTTCGGCGCCGTGACTGCTCTCGCGGACGGGACAGCAATCGTCTACCGCACTGACGGCCGTCCCTACCGGGTCACCCTCGGCACGAGCCGCGAGACCTGGACGCCGGACGCCGAAGGGCGCCTGTCCACCGCCCTTACGGAAAGCAGCGCAAGCGGCTCCTGGGTCACGACGACCACGATGGTGAGCCACTACGCGGATGGCACCGGAACCCCATCCTGGTCCAACGACGGCACGACGAAGAGCCGCTATCTGAAGGATCCGCAGGGCAATCTAGTGGCTACCGTCGACGGTTCCACGTCGACGCTGACACTCACGGATGTACACGGCGACACCGCCGTCACTCTGAGCACCACCGACGGGCTGACGACGGTCCACAGTTACACCGACACTGGTGTGACCAGCAGTGCCCTGCGCTACGGCTGGCTCGGCGGAACAGTGCGCGGGGACCGCCGATTCTCAGGGGCGCTGCTGATCGGCAACCGCCTTTACGCGCCGGCGCTCGGCCGCTACCTCACTCCCGCGGCAGCCCGTGGTGACGAGGAAATCCGTTCCAACGCGTACATGTTCGCCCCGCACGACCTCACCGAGTAAGACGAGAGAGCAGCTGTAGCAATGCTGAAGACATCGCTGAAAAGCACCGCGAGAAAAACACCGCTCGCCTTTGCCCTCGCGCTCATGGGTTCGGTGTTCCTCGTGCCGGGGCAGACAGCCCATGCAGACGTACGCCATGGGAATTGCCCGGACTACCGGATCATGGACTACGTCACCAAGTCGTGGAAGCTCACGCACTTGGACGTCATCGGCAACCACACCGGCGTCAAGAGGAAGTACTCCGTCACCGAGGAGGTGCAGACTCATCTAGAGGCCGAGGTCACCCTCACGGCCACCACCTCGGTCAAGGCGCAGTTGAAGTTTCTCGCCGATGCGAGGATCGACACCGGGATCGAACTCCGGGGCCTCGGATCGAAAACGAAGAAGAAGTCGTACACCTGGAGCATCACCCTCCCATCCGGGCACAAGTGGGTTTTCTACCATGGTAGGCGCTACATCCGAGGTGTGGAGTACGGCTACCACTGCCAGAGTCTGACGAGTCACGTCAAGTCGTACACGGCGAAGGGACGCTCCTTCTCGTCGGTCAACTACGACGATGGCTATCGCTGTGACAAGAAACCGCGGGACGGGTTGGCCAAGATAGCGATCAACAAGGGGTGCTGAACATGAACAGACCACTGCGCGGCGCAGCCACGCTCGTTGCCGTCCTGGTGACAGCTTCTTGTACGGCGGACGCGGCGCCCCAGGCCGGCCCATCCGCGAGCAAGACATCCGCGGCGAGCCGCACGCTCCCGAAGAACTGGACCTGCCAAAAGCAGAGGTTCCACTGGGGCAAGGTGACGAAGCGGGAGAAACTGGCCGCCGTGTCCGACGCCCAGGAAATACACATTCCGGCAGGAAGGACCGTCGCGTCGACGTTCGACCTCGTTCCGCTCCGTACCCTGAAAGCCGCCATCTCGCCGGCACTTCCGGACGGCACGGTGAACCCGCAGGCCGCTGTCGACTCCCTCGCGGAGCAGACAGGGCTCGATTTGGCGAAGGTGGGTACGACGTTCACCTTGAGCAAGGGAGACAAGACCCTCAAAACGTCATCCGGCAAATTCGACGGTGTGCTGGTGGCCGTCGTGGGCGTTGACACGGTTGAGGCATCCTTCGTCTACGGCTGCGGCGCCGAAGAACAGGAAGCCGTGCGAGGCACATTGACCACGTGGTCCGCGGCCACCTACTCGGCGCTATTTGCGTGCGGCATCCGTGAGGATCTCTCTGCGGTCGAAATCGAGGCCGAGGCCCTGTTGTGCGGAGAGCAGAGCGACTGAGCGACATCTGAGCTCAAGTCGGTCTTGTGTGTGCGGTATCCGGCCGGGTACCGCACGCACGATCACAGGCCGGTACGTCCGCACGATCGCTTGGGCGAGGAGACATCGCGTGGTGATGTCGGCAGTGAAGGGACGCTGGCCCGCCACAAGTCGGCCGCCAGGAACTGGTTCCGCGCGCGATCGGCTCCCGGTGGCGGAGCCTGACCGTCGGCCGCCAGGCCCTGCTCACCATTGTCCATCTGCGAGTGGGACAGGGGAGGCGTGTGTCGCCAGCGGAGTCGGTGCAGATCAGTGTCCGCCGTCCCCGCCGCAGGCGTTGTGGCAGTGCGATGCGCCTGAGCAATGCGTGAGCGGACGGCGCGGCAACATTTGGATGCAGCGGTAGGCGCGGAGCTGCTTGTAAGCCGCTGATCAGGGAAAACGGGATTTGGTGTGATCATGCGGCACCCGCCATCACAACCCCACCAGCCCTTGTAATGCGTAGGTTGTCGGTTCGAATCCGACAGGGGGCTCTGGTGGGAAGTGGCTGTTCAACGGCCCAATGGCACGACCCCCTAGCAAGATCGCCGCCCGTACACATTTAGTACACGTCACTTTGATCGCTAAGCGTTGGTGAGCGACGCATCGGCCAAAGCCAGTGCGACCTTTCGCCCGGCATCCAGTGCATCGGCGACCTTGTCCAGCCTGTCCGGGAAGAGCGATTTGGGATACCGGTACGAGCCACTTCCCCGCCAAGCGGCGGGAGGCGCTCATGCAGCGGCTGAGTGACGCTCGCGATGAGGCGGCGCACGCGGTGGCGGGCCTGGACAAGGCGGCGGCCGAGGCGCTGCAGCTGGTGGCCGAGTACAGCGCCGTGGTGCGGGAGGTGTCGGCCGAGCTGGTCAGTGCGGGTCTGCGGGCGGGTGACAGCGGCGAGGACGGTGGCACGGCAGGCGGCGCGGTTCACCTTGACGGCGAGACGTGGCGGGCGGCGGATCCGCTCGGGGTACTGGAGTACCTGCTCGCGGTGCGGGTGGCTGCGGAGAACCCGGCGCATCCGCTGGCGATGCGCCGGTACAGCACGGAGTCGCTGGCGGGGAAGGCGGCTCGTGAGGATCTGCTGAGGGCGGCCGAGCGGGTGACCGCGCCCTACGCCGAGGCGTATGGGGCGGGTGGTCCGGAGGATGACGGTGTCGGCGCTGCGGTATGGCTGGCGCTCCAGCGTTGTGCGGCCGTCGAGGAGACGAGGCAGGCTGCCCGCGACAGGACGCCTGGCGGGGTCCTGGCGGCGCTCCTCGCCTCACTGGGTGGCCCTGCGGACTGATCGCGGAAGCCCCGGCACGGCCCGTCACGGTACGGGGGCTTCGTGCCCTCCGTCCTCGACGCCCCGGACCCCGGAGCGCACCGCCCTACGTACGGCGTGCGCCGCTCATCCCTGCATCACCACATCTGTGATCTCCACGGACACCTTCTTGCTCGACGACACCGTGCTGATCGAAGTCGGCGTGTAGCTCAGGCTCGTCTCGTCCGACAGCTCAGCCGTCTCAATGACCGGCCCCGACTTGTCGCCACGAATCTCGTAGGTGATCGAGTAGACCGCGTCCGGATCGACGCCGTTCCATTCGCCCACGTAGGACAGAACCGGCTCGACCGTCACGTTGCAGCCCGCCGAACCGAAGCACTGCCGCTCGGTGGTGCGTAGCTCCATCGTGAAGTCGGAGGGGGTAAGGGCGGCGTACGTCGGCTCCGACTCTTCCGCGGCGGGCTCGGCTACGTCCTCGTCTGGGGCGCTCGATGCCGAGGAGGTGGCGGGGGCTGGCTTGCTGTCGTCGTTTGTGGCCTGCACGACGACGATGCCGGTGGTGATGATCGTGGCGATGATGGCGGCGGCGGCCCCGATGATGATTGCGTTGGTGTGGTTCTTCTTCGGCTTCGGCTCGGGCTCTGGCTCCGGTGTCTGAGGCGGGGTCGGCGGCGGGGAGTCGGGCGCGGGTGGTGGCGTGGTATTGCTCATGATCCCCCCAGGACGTACGTGGTGAGACCCGCATCATCTGGCGTACGAGGGGCCGCGGGGAATGCATGTGTCCGGGTTGTGACCCTGACGTGTGACGGTCAGGCCACTGGTCACCGCCAGGGGTGCACCAGTGCCCACCCTTTCGGACGGCCGTCAACAGCACGACGGCCCCCGCAGGTTGCAGGGGCCGCACACGCCTACACCCGGAGCCGGCCGGGCGTACCGTTCTGAGTGTCGAGGTCAGAACGGAGCCCAGCATGCCACACCCAACACGCCGGGACACCGGCGGAATCGGGGCGCGTATCGAAGAGGTGAGCGCCCTGCGCGGCTTCTCCCTCCGCGAGCTCGGACGCCGCGCCAACGTCTCCCCGTCGATGCTGTCCCGCATCATCACCGGCCAGCGCCAGGCCAGCCCTGCCATCGTCTCCGCCGTCGCCCGCGCCCTGTCCGTCAGCATCTCCGTGCTGCACGGCCAGCCCTACATCCACCAGCTGCAGGCCGACCAGCTCGACCGGCTGATAACCCCCATCAGCGTCGCCCTCGATGACTGGGACATCCCCCTCGGCGACGACGACCCGCCGCCCCGCACGCTCCCTGTCCTCGAAACTGTGGTGGCCGGCCTGGAGCAGCAGCGGGCCCGCGCCGAGTACATCGAGATCGCCCACGAACTCCCCTCCCTGCTCGCCGAGGTGAACGCCCACGTCCTCACCCAGAGCCCTGGGCACGCCTTGGAGCGGGCCGCGTGGTTGCAGGCGGAGCTGTGCCGCACCGTGTACGTCGTCGGCCGTCAGATCGGCTTCGGTGGCCTCGCCCGGCTCGCCCTCTCGCGGATGGCGGTCGCGGCCCCGCAGTCCGGGGATCCGCGGCAGGTGGCTATCGAAAGGTGGGACCGTGCGCAGCTGCTCGCGGACGCCGCCCGCCACGACCGCGGCGTCCTCCTGGTGAAGCAGGCCCTGAAGGACTTGGACGACGACGGCGAGCAGGCCACGAAAGCCGTGCGCGGGGCCCTGCACCTGAAGGGCGCGATCCTCTCCAGCCGTCAGGGCGACACCGCTGGCGCGGACGACTGGCTTGCTGCGGCCGGGGAGATCGCCGAGGAGACCGGGGAGACCCGCGACTACGGGCTCGTGTTCGGCCCCGTCAACGTCGTGATTCACGGCATGTCGGCCTCCAGCGACCGGGACAAGCACGCCCGCGCCCTGGAGAAGGCCCGCAAGGTCCGGCTGCCGGATGACTATCCGGAGGCTCGGGCCGGGCACTACTGGGTGGATAGGGCGCGCGCGGAGACGTGGACGGCGCGCCATGAGGACGCGTTCCAGTCGCTGGCCAGGGCGCGGCAGGTGGCGCCGCAGCAGACCCGCTATCACCCTGGTGTGCACGAGACGGTGGCGACGCTGCTGCGGGCGCGGTCGAAGGCGCCGGGGGATCTGCTGGAGTTCGCTGGCTGGTGCGGCGTGTAGCCGCCCGGTCAACGGGGGTCAAGGCTCCGGGTGTTGCCAGTCTGTCAACGCTGGGGCCTTGCCTGGTCGGCACGATGTGACGGTACCCACGTCGCCTGCCATGGAGCCGACCATGACCAGCCGCCAGACGGCCCCCGAGCCGCCCGTCACCCTGCCTGACCCAACGCGTCCGCCGCGGCCGGCGCCGGGGTGCGACGTGTGCGAGGCTCTCGACCAGCAGCGCGCCGAGGCGGAGGAGGCTGGTGACGTCCGTCGGGCGACGACGCTGGAGATGGAGATGCGTCAGCACCACGCGACGCGCCCCCGGAAGAGGCGGTGACCGTGGAGACCCGCGACAACACCGAGACCGGTAGCTCGTTCCAGTGGTGCGCGTGGCATCAGGGCTACACCCGCACCGCGCGCCTGGTGCGTGATCCTGCGGACCAGGGCTCCGGAGCCGGGGCACTCAGCCTGTACGCGTGTGCCCCTTGCCGCTACGCGCTCGACCTCGTCCCGATCGGTGGGCAGTCGTGAGTGCGGCCACGGTCCCGACGGTGTGGGCTCTGTCGCGGCCGGTACGGGACGGTGTCCGCTGCCTCCACTGCTCCCTGCCCCTCGACGACGAGCGGGTGCCCGTGGGGATGGCTCGCGGCTACTGGGGCGCTCACAATCTGAGCGTCACGGTGTACGCGCATCCGGTGTGTGTGAGCCCCCGGCCCGGTCGGGCACCCCAGGCGTAATTCGGCCGGGCCGGGCATGACGAAGGCCCCCGTCCTCGACGAGCGAGGCGGGGGCCGGTGGCTTTGAGAGCTGTCTTCTACTCTTCTCCGTCCTTACGGACGAAGTTGGCGACCGTCATCCCCAGGGCCAGGGTTGCGGCCCCAGCCCCTGTTCCGGTGGCCGTAGCCTCGAACAGCGTCTGATCGCCGACCATGCGACCGAAGATGCCAGCCGCAAAGCCGATGTTGCCAGCGGCGAGACCGATCGTTGTGACGAGCATCCCGCCGGATCCGGGCGTCTTCGGCGGGGTGCCCTGTGTACCGTCCATTTCGGGTCCAATTCTGTCGAAGGAATGCTGACCCGGCGGGGCTCGCCCGGCGTGCTGTGAAGGGTGCACGGGCGGGCCCTCACCGTCTGCATACGACCGTAGACACGCGATTCGCCGCGCTTGAAAGACGATCAGGCTTCTGAGATCTATGCCGCACCGCGAGCAAATCGCCCAAATCGGACCGGCCTGCCGAAGTCCTGCCTGGTGGGTGCGGCGCCAGGCGTTGTGGACTCGGCGGCCAATGCGGAGTCGAGGCAGCACCCATCGTCCTCTGCGAGCCGAATGAAGGCCTTCGCCGGGCCGGATGATCTGCGACTTCATGACACCAATGTGCAACGTGCAGGGTGCTCGGGGGCGTGGTGCACTGAGGGTCGGTGGCTGTTCGGTGAATCGGTGGTGGTGGCTATGGCTGGCACTGGCGGGCGGCGGGGGCTCATATGGCGGGCCCGGAGGCGATGGGCGGCTATGGGGTGGCCGGGCCGGATTGTCGGTGTGGTGATCGGCCTTTTTTTGTCCTTCCTCGTCTTGGGGGCGGTCCTCGCCGCGTTTGGGGTCGGGGAGGAGGATGCGCCGCAGTCGCCCTCTCCGTCGAGCGTGTCTCCGGCAACTTCCCCGCCTGATGTGCCGACGTCGAGGCCGGCGGTGACGGAGACGGCCACGGTGACAGCCACGGCTGTCCCTGTCCCAGAGGAGACGGTCACTGAGACTGTGAAGCAAGAGTCTGCTGAGCCGGAGCCTGCGGATCCGACGACTGCGCCGCATGAGGACGTGTACTACGAGAACTGCGACGCGGCGCGTGCTGCCGGGGCGGCGCCTGTGCACGCCGGAGATCCTGGGTATGGGCCGCATCTCGACCGCGACGGCGACGGGGTGGGCTGTGAGCGGTGACGGGCCAGGGAGGGAGGCAGAAGGGCTGGTTTCCCGTTTCCGGGCCTCCCTGATACCTACCTCCCTCGCCTCCCTCGACTGGCATATGTGCAGGTCACACCAGGGGAGGCAGGGCAGGGAGCTGGGTAGGGAGAACTCCCCAAGATCCGGGCGCCTCCCTACTCGTCGAGGTCGGCTGCGCCGAAGAACAGGAAGCCGTGCGAGGCACATTGACCACGTGGTCCTCGGCCGTCTACTCGGCGCTATTCGCGTGCGGCATCCGTGAGGATCTCTCTGCGGTCGAAATCGAGGCCGAGGCCCTGTTGTGCGGAGAGCAGAGCGACTGAGCGACATCTGAGCTCAAGTCGGTCTTGTGTGTGCGGTATCCGGCAGGGTACCGCACGCACGATCACAGGCCGGTACGTCCGCACGATCGCTTGGGCGAGGAGACATCGCGTGGTGATGTCGGCAGTGAAGGGACGCTGGCCCGCCAACAGTCGGCCGCCAGGAACTGGTTCCGCCCACGCCTGTCAGCCGAGCAGGTCGGGGCTCGGTCGGTGGGAAGAAGCTGGGTGCTCTTGCCTCGGCAGTGAGTCTTTTCCAACCTGCTTCTGAGGTATGGCAGTTGGCCTGACAACGAGGTGAAGCCTCTGGTAGATGGGTTTTCGATAAGGAGAACCGTCTCCACCAGAGGCTTCACACGCTTCTCGACCCGTCGGGCATCGACGCGTTGTGGCAGTGCGCTGAGCGTGAGCAATGCGTGAGCGGACGGCGCGGCAACATTTGGATGCAGCGGTAGGCGCGGAGCTGCTTGCAAGCCGCTGATCAGGGAAAACGGGATTTGGTGTGATCAAGCGACACCCGCCATCACAACCCCACCAGGCCTTGTAATGCGTAGGTCGTCGGTTCGAATCCGACAGGGGGCTCTGGGAGAGACCCCGGGTCCGGTGATCGCCGGCCCGGGGTCTTGTCGTTCGTCGACAGGGTTTGTCGGTCGCGGGGAGGGAGTGGTTGTGCGGCAACTGACCATTCAACGAACGCGCTTGGCGTTGTCACTCGGAATGCGTGTGGATGGCTCGGGGCGTAGCTTGGAAAACGGTGGGGATTGAGCGGCAGTTGAATTGCGCCTCGTGAATTCGTTCTGACCGAGGGAGCCCTCATGAAGGCCCTGTTCGCGCGCCGGAAGTCCTCTCGCTCTGTCCCGGCCTCTCGCTCCCTGCTTCGGCGGGCGCTCGTCCTGCCCGCCGTGGTGGTCGTCGCGGTTCCCGCTCTGGCGACGGAGGCGCAGGCCGGGCATCAGCGGACGGTGAACGGCAGCGTTGCCATGCGGATCATGGATCATGAGACTTTCGGCGCCAACGCGGTCTGCAACCGCAGTGTCGACCTCAAGCCCGCTGTCGTCACTGTCGGCGGTCACGTGCGGGTCAAGGCGTGGGCCAAGTGCGGTGGCGAGATCAGGGTCGAGGTGCATTACAAGCTCACGCTCGATCCGAATGGCGTGGTTCGTGTGACCGAGGGAATTGTCAAGTTCTTCGAGGGTGACAGTGAGAACACGGGAGATCTGGACGGGGCGTCGGCTTTCGCGAACATGATTCTTTTTCCGGGGCTGAGCCTTTCCAGGAATGTGCATGTGCAGAACTGGAACGAGGCCCAGCCCGACGACAAGGCCGATGTGCGGCTCACGGTGCGCAACTGACCGAGGTGACGGTGGGTACGGACGGCCAAGCTCCCCCGGGCCGGAGTCAGGGTCGGCTCCGGCCCGGGGGTTCGTGTCGCTGTCAGGGTGTGGTCAGAAGTCGTCCGGGGTCCTGACGCGGTCGCGGATCCAGGTGCCCGCCGGCTTGAGGGAGGCCGTGCCGGTCCAGGGGCCCTCGGCGTCGCAGGTGCCCGGTTTGTAGACCGCGCCGGTGCGCTCGTCGTCGGAGAAGTTCCAGTTGACCCAGCTGATCTTCTTGGCCGCGAGGAGATCGAGGTAGCGCTGTGACATGGCGAAGTCGTTGGCGCCCTCACCGGCGTAGTTCTGGGTGCCGAACTCGGTGACGAAGACGGGGATGCGGTCGGCCGCGCGGGAGAGGGTCCGGAGGTACTCGTCCCGGTGCGAGGACGCGTAGAAGTGGAACGTGTACATGATGTTGGACGCGTTCACCGGGTTGTTGATCACCTCGGACTCGTTCGCGCCCTCCGAGACGCCGAGTGAGGACCAGGCGCGGGTGCCGACGAGGATCGGGGTGTCGGGGTCCTTGGCCCGGATGACGGGGATGAGCTGCTCGGCGTAGCTCTTGATGCGGGACCAGCTCACGCCGCTCGGCTCGTTGGCTATCTCGTACAGCAGGTTGTTCTTGTCGCGGTGGCGCTGGGCGATCTCGGAGAAGAAGGTCTTGGCGCGGGCGAGGTTCTGGTGGGGGTCGCCGGGGTCGAGCATGTGCCAGTCGACGATGGCGTACATGCCGCGGACCGTGGCCTGCTCTATCGCCGAGTGGACCAGGTCGGTGAAGCGGCGCGGGTCGGTTTCGTAGCCGCCCTCCTGGATGTACATCGAGATGCGCAGGACGTCGGCCTTCCAGTCCGTGGCGAGCGCGTTCAGGGAGCCGCTCGTGACGCACTGGCTGTACCACTGCAGGCCGTGGGTGCTCATACCGCGCAGCTGGATCGTTTTTCCCCGTGCGTTGCAGAGCTTGGTGCCGCAGACCTTCAGCTGCCCGTTCGCGGCCACGGGGGTGACGGCGCTCGGCGCGGCCTGGACGGCGT
>NZ_LIQX01000213.1 GCF_001418475.1 Streptomyces ossamyceticus
GCCCGCCGGCCACGCGACGCGCTCTTCTACTGACCACCGGACGCCCTTTTTCCGGCGACCCCCTGGCGCGCATTCTCCACTGACCTCTGCGCATCCCCCTTCCCGCGGGCCGGGGCCCGCGGGAAGGGGGATGCGCAGAGGTCAGTGGAAGAAGCGCGTCAGGTGGTCGGCGGAAGAAGCGCGTCAGGTGGTCAGTAGAAGAGCGCGTCGCGTGAGCGGCGGGCACGGGTGGGGCGACGGCGGTCGTCCAGGCGGATGCGTTCCGGGCTGGTCCCCATCAGCCCCGACCGGTACAGCCCGTAGGTGATCCGCCGTCGTGCGGCCGCCTCCAGCTCGTCCCGCAGAGGGCCGTCGCGCAGCACCGCCTCGGGCCCGAGCAGACCCTCGACGACGGCCAGCGCACCGGCGGTGTCCCCGTGGTCCAGCCGTTCACGCACGCCGGACAGGCCGTCCGGGCGGCGGTGCGCCCGGTCGATCGCCTGGAGGCAGGGCAGGGGAGTGCCGGTCAGCGCGACGAGCAGTTCCTCCCGCCGGATCTCGTCCGGATCGTGGTCCAGGGGCGCGACCACCCCGTCGACCAGCCCGATCCGGTGCTGTTCCCCCCGGCATTCCACGACACGCGGCTCCCCGGCGGGGTCCGCCGCCCGGTGCGGCCCGACGGGCACATGGCCGGGCACCAGCGCCGAGGCGACCAGCGGATGCAGCCGGTCCGCGTCGATCGCACCGGAGCGCAGCAACTCCAGATCGGGCGGTACCCAGGTCGCCGCGTCCGGGAGCACCGGCAGGGGAAGGGCGGCCACGTCCCCGTCGGACGCCACCTCGATCCGGAGGGCGGGCGATCCGGCGCCGTCAGGGCCGTCGTCGAGGTGCAGGAGCAGCCGGCGCCGCGCCCCGAGCCGTACGAGGACGGGCCCGCCGGACCGGCCCTCGGCGGCCAGCACGATCCGTGCCTCGTCCGCCCACCGGCCCACGGCGCAGCCGTACTCCGGTGGCACGGCCCCCGACGCCTCCCCGCCCGCCAGGCCCGACGCTTCCCCGCCCGCCAGGACCGGGCCGTCCGCGGTCGCCTGGTCGGCGGCTCCGGAACGCGGGCGCAGTTCAGAGGCCCTGCGGGCGTCCCACAGATGCCGGTGGAGATCGAGTCGGTAGCGGCGGCTGGGCCGGGGATGCGGGTGGCGGCATGTGTCGGGCACGGAGTGGGGTCCGGCGGATCCGTCCCACAGCGCGAGCCCGATCCGCTGGCCGGCGTCCGCCCAGGCGGGCGGGGTCCGCACCACGAGGTGCACCGGGTACGGGCCCGCGCGCCCCTCGGCGCCGTACCGGGCCAGCGTGATCGTCAGCCCCGGCCGCAGCAGCCCGTCGGGGGCGATCCTCGGCAGGTGCCAGCGCAGCAGGTCCGGAGCGAGATGCCGCAGGTCGGCGCGGAGCCGGGCGGCGACGTCCTGGCCGTGGCGCAGGGCGACGGTACGCGGTTGGAGGTCGATGTCGATGCCGGCGGCGGCGCAGGCCCCCGCCCAGTCGCCGACCTCTCGGCGGGCGGTGGCGGTCTCGATCATCGACGGCGGCACGGCGTAGCGGCGCACGCGCGACCAGAAGGAGAGTCGGGAATCCCCGTTCGCGACATGAGTGAGCATCAGCACTCACCTTGCGCGGACGGGACCCCCATTCTGTCAACGGAATGAGTCGTCATCGCGGCGAGCATAGCCCTGCCGCCCGCACATCGGTACGGGTTTTCGAACCAGCTGTTTCCCCGTGCGTTTCCCCGTGGCGGCGACGCGTGCGACGACGGCGGGGGCGCCGGATGACTGCGGCAGGCGCTCGGCGACCAGGGACCAGGGGCGGGCGGGGGCGAGCGGAGGCGTGCGTTCGAGTGGTGATCTGCGTGGTGATCCGCGTGGTGATCCGAGTGGTGAGGGGCATAGCACCGGCGTACGGTCGAACAACGGACGCATGAGTGGACCGTTCCGTCCACCGGTCAGTGCCGAGCGACATGCCATGAGCAGCGATCCCCAGTCGACCTCCCCAGTAGAGACCACCACCCGGGAATCGGGTGGTGGCGGGAGCGCGATGGCGCTGCTGGTGATCGCCTCCTGCCAGCTGATGGTCGTCCTCGACATCACCATCGTGAACATCGCGCTGCCCGACATCCAGCGCTCCCTGGACTTCTCCACCACCAGCCTGGCCTGGGTGGTGAACGCCTACACGCTCACCTTCGGTGGTCTGCTGCTGCTCGGCGGCAGGGCCGGTGACATCCTCGGCCGACGCCGCGTCTTCATCTTCGGCGTTTTGCTGTTCGTCCTGGCGTCCCTCCTCGGCGGGCTCGCCCAGAACGCCGGTCAACTCCTCGCCGCCCGCGCCCTCCAGGGTGTCGGCGGAGCCATCGCGTCCCCGACGTCCCTCGCCCTGATCAGCACGACCTTCCGCGAAGGCCCCGAACGCAACCGGGCGTTCGGCGTGTTCGCGGCGGTCTCGGCGGGCGGCGGCGCGATCGGGCTGCTCGCGGGCGGGGTCCTCGTGGAGTGGCTCAACTGGCGGTGGGTGCTGTTCGTCAACGTGCCGATCGGCCTGCTCATCGTGCTCGCCACACCCCGCTGGATCCGGGAGTCCGAGCGGCACCCCGGCCACTTCGACGTCGCCGGCGCGCTGACCTCCACCGCGGGCATGGTGCTCCTGGTGTACGGGTTCATCCGCGCCGCCCAGGAGGGCTGGCGGGACGCGCTGACGCTGGCGTCGTTCGCGGGCGCCGTGGTCCTCCTCCTGCTGTTCGTCCTGGTGGAGAAACGCTCTCGGCAGCCGATCACCCCGCTCCACATGTTCGCCGACCGCAACCGCGCGGGCACGTACGGCATCATGCTGTGCCTCGCCGCCGCCATCTTCGGCATGTTCTTCTTCCTGACGCTCTTCGTGCAGAACGTGCTGGACTTCAGCCCGTTGGCCACCGGGTTCGCGTTCCTGCCGGTCAGCGCGGTGATCGCGATCGGCGCCGGCCTGGCGTCGCGGTTCCTGCCCGTGTACGGACCCAAACCGTTCATGGTGGTGGGCGCGATCCTCGCGGCGGCCGGCCTGGGCTGGCTGACCCTGACCGACGTGCACTCCACGTACGCCGGCAGCGTCCTCGGCCCGATGCTCGTGTTCAGCCTGGGCATGGGCATGGAGTTCGTCTCCCTGACCCTGATGGCCCTGTCCAACGTCGCCACCCGGGAGACCGGCGCGGCCTCCGGGCTCCTCAACGCCACCCAGCAGGTCGGCGGTTCCCTGGGCCTGTCCATCCTCGTCACCATGTACGGCACGGCCAGCACGAACGAAGCGGAGGAACAGATCCCCCGCTTCCTCTCCCAGGCGACCCCGCTCGAACGCGTCCAGTTCGAACGCACCGGCCGACTCCCGCCGCCCTACAGCGACGAGGTCCTCACCGCCGGCGTCTCGGCCGCGTTCGTCATGGCCGCGATCTTCACGGTGGTCGCCGCGCTGATAGCCGTCCTCGCCATCCAGGTCCGCCCGTCCGACCTGGAACGCCTACAGGGCGACGGGGCGGGGCCTGGGGGCGCGGCGTAGCGGGAACGCCGGGTGGTGCGGGCTGGACAAGAGAGAAGGCGCCGCTGAGGGAGAGGAAAGTCGTGCGGGAGGTGACGCCGCTGAACCCCGGTCCGGTCCACATACAAGCTCGCGTCCATGATGTCGCGCAGGTCATGTTCCGGCGGCCGGCCGAAGTCCAGGGCCCTGCCGCGGCGCTCGAAGTGCCAGGCGGCAAGCACCGGCTCGCCCAACTCCCAGCGGGCATCGAACAGATCACTCGAATACGGGCGTCGCGTCGGCATGCTCCAGGCGTACCGCCGCGGACCGAGTGCGCCCAGGCGCACAGCGACGACAACGGAAACGCACGGCCGCGAAGGCCGGGCGTCCTGGGATGAGACAGGCGCAACCTACTTCACGCCTCACCTGCCACCCCGCCTGACCAGCAAGACTCAACCCGCATCTCCAGCAGCACGAGCACCACAACCCGACGGCCTCAGAGTCGCTGGAAACGCGGGCAGTCGCATCGCATACTTCGGCCGTACTCTCGCCTTACGGCAAAGCATTCTTTCACTCCGGCCGACGCTGGCGTATCACTTCACGGGCACTTTCATTCTGAACAGTTTCTCTGCATTTCGGAATGCAATCTTTTCCTTGTCTTCGCGTGGCAAATCGACTCCGCGGAACCAGTCGGTCTGCTCCTTTATGTCCGCGAACGGGTAGTCGGTTGCGAACATCACTCGATCCACGCTTATGTACTTCAGCAGGAGATCGAGCAGTTCGGTCTGGGGGAATGCGCTGGTTGTGACCCAGAAATTGTCCTGGAAGTATTGCCCGATGGGCTTCTCGAGCGAGTCTTTGGTCGGCTCGCCCATGTCATTGACGATCCGCTCGTAGTAGAAGGGAAGGCCTTCGCCCATGTGGCCGATGATGATTTTCAGTTTGGGGAATCTGTCGAAAACCCCGTACGCGATCATCCGAATGCATTGGGTCAGCACCTCCTGGTGCCAGCCATATCCAGACCCACTGAAAATGTAGTCTTGGTACTCTTCTGTGTATTTAGACCGTGTGGTGCTGTAGTAGATCTTGAAGACCTCGTCAGCTGGATAGCCGGGATGTAGGTAGATCGGCACATCGAGAGCAACGGCACGTGCCAGCACAGGCTCGAAATCGGGATGATCGAGATACTTCTTCGCGATGTGTCCGTTGGTCAGTGCGCCCAAGAAGCCATCTTCCCGAACCGAGCGCTCCAATTCGTCCGCCGCCGCCTCCGGGCTCTGCAAGGGCAAGGTGGCGAAAGCCTTGAAGCGGTCCGGATATTTGGCGATTGGTCCGTCTGCGAGTTGCCGGTTAAGACGATAGGCAAGGTCGATGCCCCTCTGTCCAGGGACATTTTGCACGGAGGGTGTATGAGCAGAGAGAATTTGAACGTTGAGTCCCCCCGCATCCATATCGCCGATGCGGCGTTGGCCTAGATCCGAAAGACCGATTTCCTCAAGGAACGCTATGTGATCCTGATTGATGGAGTTCAACTTCAACAACGTGGGAGTCGAAAAGGTCTCCTCCGTGCCGATGAAGGGCAGGTCCTGGTCCCGCCGTGAAATGTCCGAAGACTTGTCCGAAGTCTCGTTCTCGCTCGCTTCCGAGAGAATGGCGTGCGTGGACAAGCCGGCGCCAATGCCAAGTGCCGTGCTGGCCGTGAGAAAGCCGCGGCGTCCCATGGGCTTCATGTCAGTCCCTCTCTTCAGGGGTTTGTGTGGTGAGGTATCCGTACGGCATCCGTCTGCGAGATACTTCAGGGGGTCTTCGCGTCCTGCTCGCACACCGCGGCAGCGCTCAGGTCGAGGAACCGCTCGCCGGTGCGCAGCGGCTGTGGTGGAGCTGACGACGGCCCGCGTGCGCGCTGTGCGGGCCGGCCGCGGCGGGCCCCGCACTGTTGTCGGCGTGTGACCCTGCATGCGGCGACAGGGAACGGTGTCGCCGGCGCCCTGGTGGCCACCCCGAACCTCCGCAGTGACTATCAAGTTCCGGCATAGCCCCAACGCTAGGCCCGATTCCGTTCTGTTTCGTCATACTGCGGTCGTCATCCCTCGGGAGACAGGCGGTACGACGTTACTCCGACGGGAGTACTCTCCGGAGCGCCGTTCGACACCCGCACGAGAATCAAGGCCCGTCGCAACTGGGCCCGAAGTAAAGAGATGGGCCGGGCTGCGCTTTCCCCGATGGTGCTGCGTCGACTGCCATCACTGGCCTTCTACATACGGGTTGCGTCGCTTATCCGCATACCTGCTTCCTACCGAGCGAACCTGAGACGAACGTCAAAGAGCTGCTCACGCGCTGTGCTGAATGATCAGTTGTGGGAGCTTCTCGAGCCGTTGCTTCCCTGTGGCCCGATGAAGGCGCTCGGTCCGCGGCCGGTGCCGGATCGGCAGTGTCTGCAGGGCATCTTGTACGTGCTGCATACCGGGATCGGCTGGGAAGACCTTCCGCAGGAACTCGGCTTCAGGTCAGGCATGACGTGCTGGCGGCGGATCAAGCGGTGGATCAACGCCGGGGTGTTCGACGATCTGCATCGGAACCTGCTTGCCCAGCTGAACGCGGCAAACGAGATCGACTGGTCCCGGGCGGTGATCGACGGCAGCCACATCGACACGCAAAAGGGGTTCCCAGAGCTTGAGTTCACCCCCCGAGCGGTCGATCGCCTGGCTGTTCGGCTTCCGCCGGTTCCTAGTGTCGATCCCGACGAACACGGACGAACACGGAGGTCATCACGTGCGAGCAGCAATTCTGACGCAGTTCGGTGCCCCGCTCACGGTGCTCGAGGTCGCCGACCCCGAGGTCGGCGGCGGCGAGGTCGTGGTCGAGGTCCTCGCCGCCTGCGTGGCGCCTTACGCGGCGGAGGTCTTCAGCGGCGAGCGGAACTACCTCCTGGTCCCTCCCGTCGTGCCTGGGGTCGGCGGCGTGGGGCGGGTCGTCCACGTGGGCCCCGACGCCACCCGGCTGCGCCCCGGCGACCTGGTGTGGTGCGACTCGACGGTGTGCTCGCGGGATGACGCGCTGACGCCCGACATCACGCTCCAGGGCTGGAGTTCCCGCGGCGAGGGCGGCGCGCGCCTCGCCCGGTACCTGCACGACGGGTCGTTCGCCGAGCTCATGCGGGTCCCGACGGAGAACGTCTTCCCGCTCCCCGCAGCGGCGGGGGACGACCCGGCCCGCTGGGCCGCGCTCGGCGTGCACGTCATCCCTTACGGCGGGCTGCTGGCCGGCGGGCTCGCAGCCGGTGAGACGCTGCTCGTCAGCGGGGCCACCGGCAACCTCGGCAGCAGTGCGGTCGCGGTGGCGCTTGCCATGGGGGCGGGCCGCGTGGTCGCCCCAGGCCGCAACCAGGCCGCGCTCGACCTCCTCACCGACCGGTTCGGTCCGCTCGTGCGCCCGGTTCCGCTCACCGGGGACGAGGCCGGCGACCGCGCGGCGATGTCCGCGGCGGCCGACGGCCCGATCGACATGGTGATCGACCTGCTACCCCCGAGCGCACCCAGCTCGGCAGCGCGCACGGCAGCCATGACCGTGCGCGAATACGGCCGCGTCGTTCTGATGGGCGGCGTCGGCATGCTCGGCGGCGACGACCTCGCCCTCCCGTACCCATGGATCATGCGCAACTCGATCACCGTACGCGGCCAGTGGATGTACCCGCGTACAGCGAACGTCGGCATCATCCGGATCCTCGCCTCGGGCACCCTGGACCTCGCCACCGAACGGGTCCGGTCGTTCTGCCTCAGCGCCGTCAACGAGGCCGTCACGTACACCGCCTCGCATGGCGGTCCGTTCGACGGCACCACCCTCGCCCCACCGGCTCGCTGAGAAGACCGACTGATCCCCACGTGTCAGCGCCACGCCCGCGCCCTCACGGGCGCAGGCCGCCAGCCATGCTGCTGCTGTTTCTCGCGAACAACCATGAGCCTCCAGATCACCAACGGCTGCCCGAACGGACGAAGATTCGCTGCGGGCGGGATGGGGGAGGTCGCGGGGGACCGGTCGCCGTGAAGGTGATCCGGCCCGACCGCACGGACCCGCACACCCGCGCCCGCTTCGAACGCGAGGCGACCATCGCGCGAACGGCGGCGGTGTCGGCACCGGCGTTGCCGGGCCTGACTGATCGTTTCAGAATGAGTTGAGTCGCCGGGTGCGTGCCGATCTTGTTCCGGACGGCCTGTGGACATCGGCCGACACGACGAGCCTGGGACGCGACCGGGTAGGGCGCACGCAGAAAGTGCCTTCCTGCTGCGATGACAGAAAAGCGAAACGCGTAGACAGGTGCGCACCGAGGGACAGAGCAATGCCCGTGCAAACACGGGGAGTTGAGGGACCGTACAACCTGCCCCCGGAACGTAGCCCGAACCCGCCCCGATGCTGGCCCGCACTCAGACAGTCCCAGGTATCACCAGCCCCGACTCGTACGCCACGATCACCAGTTGCGCCCGGTCCCGCGCCCCCAACTTGCCCATGATCCGGCTGACATGGGTCTTCGCGGTCAGCGGGCTGAGTCCCAACGCGTCGGCGATCTCGGGGTTGTTGAGACCGCGCGCGACCAGCGCGAGCACCTGCCGTTCCCGTTCGGACAGCCCACTCGGCTCGCCCAACGCGGATGTCGTCCCGGTGTTCGGCGCGCGCAGAAATCGGGCGATCAGCCGCGAGGTGGGACCGGGCGAGAGGAGGGACTCCCCCGCGGCCACCGTCCTGATGGCGTCGAGGAGTTCGGCCGGCCTGATGTCCTTCACGAGGAACCCGGACGCCCCGGCCCGCAGTGCCTCGACGATGTTCTCGTCGGTCTCGTACGTCGTCAGGACGAGCACCTTCACCCCCGCGAGATCCTCGTCGGCGGCGATGAGCCGGGTCGCCTCGATCCCGTCGAGGTCGGGCATGCGGATGTCCATCACGATGAGATCGGCCCGCGCGGACCGGGCCAGCGCCACGGCCTCCCGCCCGGTGCTCGCCTCGGCGACGACCTCCATGTCACCGGCCGACGAGACGAGCATCGCGAAGGAGGCCCGTACGAGGTTCTGGTCGTCGGCCAGCAGTACGCGGATGGTCATCGAACCTTGTCCTCCCAGGACAGCGGCAGTGTGGCGGTCACCTCGAAGCCCTCGGCGGGCCCTGGGCCGGCGTCCAGTGTGCCGCCCACGCTACGGGCCCGCTCCCGCATTCCGATGAGCCCGAACCCTGGCGTGCCGTCGGACGGGCCCACTCCGTCGCCCGTGCCGTCGTCCCCGCCCGTCCCGTCGTCCCTGACACTCACCCGCAGTGCGCCGTCCGCGGTCCACAGACCCACTCGCACGGTGAGGTCCTCGCGGCCGCCGTGACGTACGGCGTTGGTGAGCGCCTCCTGCACGATCCGGTACGCGGCGGCGCCCACGGAGGGCGGGATGTCGTCCGCGCGGACGGACAGTTCGACCTTGGCCCCGGCCACCCGGCCGGTCTCCGCGAGACCGGCCAGTCCGTCGATGCCGGGCAGTGGCCCCCGCATGTCCTCGGCCCCGGAAACAGAACCGGAAACAGAACCGGACACGGAACCGGGCGCCGGATCCGCGCCCACTCCCACGACCGTGTCATGCGCCCGCAGCACCTCCAGCGTCGTACGCAGTTCCCCCCGGGCGATCCGGCAGGTCCCCGCGATGTCGTCCAGTGCCTGGGCGACGGCCTTGCGGTCGAGGCGCTCGGGGTCGGCGGTGAGGACGTGGGCCGCCACGGACGCCTGCACGCCGATGAGCGTGATGCTGTGGGCGAGCAGGTCGTGCAGGTCACGGGCGATCCGCAGCCGTTCCTCGGCGACGCGGCGCCTCGCCTCCTCCTCCCGGGTGTGTTCGGCCCGTTCGGCCCGCTCGACGATGGAGGCGACGTAACGGCGGTAGTAGCGGACGTCGATACCGATGAACAGGACCGCGATGATCCAGCCGGAGATCTCCAGGGACTCCAGCGCCTCCATCGGGTTGACGAGGCCGTTGCCGATCGCTGTCAGGCCGAGGACGGCGACACCGGTGAGCAGCGTGCGCCGTACGGCGCCCGTCGCCGCGACGGTGTAGAGCGCCAGGACGGTCGCGGGGATGGGTGGGGCGGGGTTGTAGTCGAGGGCCTGGTACGGAGCCGCGCAGGCCGCCACCCCGAGCAGGGCCACCACCGGACGGCGGCGCCGCCATACGAGGGGCACGTGCCCGGCGACCAGCAGCGTCCAGCTGAGATGGTCGGGCCGGATCCCTTCGCCGCCCATACGCGCGAGGACTACGGCGAGCATGGCGACGCACAGGGCGAGGACCGCGTCATTGCGGGTGCGGTGCGGTGCGGTCAGCGGTTCGCGGTGGATGGCGGACATGATGCGCTCGGCGCGACGGGACCGCCCGCCGCCACCGGCCGCCGTCTCCGCCGCCGACCGGTCGCGTACCCCTGTGGTCGTTCCCCGTTCTTCCACGGCTCCATCTTCCGGTACTCGTAGGGGAACCCGGGCGCCTCTACGGAAGGAGAGGCCCTTGGGCGGCCCCGCAGGATCAAGGTGCACGATCAGGGTGCTCGATCAGAGCGTTCGATCGAGACCTTCGGACAGCGTGCTCAGGGTGCGCTGACGGTTTCCGGCTGCCGGGGCTGCTCGGTCGGTCCGCCCCTTCCGCTCGACCCGGCCGGTTCGGCCGGCCCGGGCTGCCGTGAGAGCACGCCCGGCCACCACACCTTCCGGCCCAGGGCGACGCTGGCACTGGTCACCAGATACGTCCGTACGAGGAAGGTGTCGAGCAGGACGCCGACGGCGATCACGAAGCCGAGCTGGACCAGCTGCACCAGGCCCATGTTCGTCAGCACGGCGAAGGTCGCGGCGAGGACGAGTCCGGCGGAGGCGATGACGCCGCCAGTGGTGCGCAGTGCGGTGAGTGCCGCCGTGGCCGGTTCCGCTCCCGCCAGGGACTCCTCCCTCATCCGGTGCATGAGGAAGATGCCGTAGTCGACACCGAGGGCGACCAGGAACACGAAGGACAGCAGTCCGAGCCCCGGATCGGTGCCCTTGAGGCCGAGGAGCGGTTCGAAGACCAGTCCGCCGATCCCGAGGGAGGCGCCCCACACCGCGACGACCGCGACCACCAGGAGCAGGGGTGCGACCAGACTCCGCAGCAGCCCGATCAGAATGAGCATCACGAAGACGAGGACGAGCGGTACGACGATCTTCGTGTCCCGGGCGTTGGTGACCTCCAGGTCGATCTGCTGGGCGCTGTCCCCGCCGACGTAGGAGCCCTTCAGTTCCTTCCGCAGGGACTTGATGGTGGCGGTCTCCTCCGCCGACTGGGGTGCGCTCTTCGCGAAGACGGAGATCTCGGTCCAGCCGTCTCCCGTACGCCCCCTCTCCGCGCTGCCCACGCCTGGTGTGCCGCGGACGGTCGCGAGGGTCTCGTCGGCGCGCCCCTGCGGGGTGATCACGTCGATGGGCTGGCTGCCCTGGCCGGGGTAGGCCTTGGCGAGGTTCTCCATCGCGACGACGGCCTCCGGCTTGTTGACGAAGGAGTCCTCCTGCTTGAGCGGTCCCGGCAAGTTGAGTGAGCCGAGGGCGAGGGCGCCGAGCAGTACGGCACCGCTCGCGAGTACGGTCAGCGGCCTGCGTCCGGCAGAGCCGCCCATCGCCGAGAACAGGCTGCGCCGCTGCTTGGGCGTGCTCCCGAAGGCGGGCACGAGCGGCCAGAACACCCGCCGTCCGACCAGTACGAGGACGGCGGGGAGCAGGGTCAGCATTGCGATCAGCGCGCACAGCACACCGACGGCGCCGAGCGGGCCCATGCCCCGGCTGCTGTTGAGGTCGGCGGCGAGCAGGCACAGCAGTCCGGCGGCGACGGTGCCGGAGGAGGCGAGCACGGCGGGCCCGCAGCCGCGCAGGGCGGCGACCATGGCCTCGTACGGTCGCTCGATGCGCCGCAACTCCTCCCGGTAGCGCGAGATGAGCAGTAGCGCGTAGTCCGTGCCCGCCCCGAACACGAGGATCGTCATCACACCCGAACTCTGCCCCGAGACGGCCGTGCCGAAGGCCTGGTTGAGGCCGTAGGCGACGCCCATCGACATGTAGTCGGCGATCCCGGCGACGACGAGGGGCACGAGCCACAGCACGGGGCTGCGGTAGATCAGGATCAGCAGAATGGCGACGACGGCGACAGTGGTGTAGAGCAGCGGTCCGCCGAGCGAGTCGTAGACCGCGCCGGAGTCGGTGCCCAGCGCGCCGGTGCCGCCCACATCGACGCTCAACCCGCCTTCGCCCTGGGCGACTTCGCGGACGTCGGTCACGAGCTTGTCCTGCTTCTCCTCGTCCGCCCCGGGCTCGTTGCTGGCGACCGGGTACATCAGGGTCGAGCCGTCCTTGGACGGAATCCCCTGGGGAGCACCGCCGATCAGCTTGTGCTGCCGGGCGATCTCCGCGACCTGCCCGGCCGCGGTCTCCCGGTCGGCGGCGCTGAGCCCGCCGTCCCGGTGGTAGACGAGCACCATCTCGGTGGTCTCGCCCCCGGGCAACTTCTCCTCGATCTTCGCCGCTTGCGTCGAGTCCGCGCTCGCCGGCAGGTAGTCGGTGACCTTGTCGTGCTGCACGCTGCCGAGCTTCGCCGCGAACGGCCCGACGAGCGCGATCACGGCTATCCACAGCCCGAGCACCGCCCATGGAACGGCTCGCCCGCGCCCCGGCCCCAGCCTCGTCGTAGCGGTTGTCTCTCCGGCCCTCATCGACCGATCTCCCTCCGGGTGACGTCTGCTTCGGTCCCCAGACTTCCGGTCGGAACCACCGCTTTCGTCGGGCGGAAGGGCGAGGTGACGCGTACTGCCGGGGGCGACGGCGGCTGCGGATTACTCCCTGGGGAGTAAGCGGCGGACGGCACGCCGCCGCGGGAGGGACGCGGGGCTGTTTCGATCTTCGCCTACCGCCGAGAGTGGGGGAGCGACCAGCCCTCACCGATCCGCAGCAGAATCAGTCCCCCGCCGGGAAGGTGCGAGGGGCCCGGGCCCACCCGGGGCCCACGACGGCGCCGCGCCGCCGTGAGCAATCGCGTCACATCATCCGCACAGATCGTCAGCGCAGCGCCCACTGCAGCGAGGGTCCCCCATTCGGCAGGCGTGTACGGCCCGTCGGCGAGAGCGATACGGGCGCCCTGGAGGAGGATGGCCTCCCGGCCGGCGGGGGCCAGGTGGGGGCGCCAGCGGGTCCAGGGCCTCGTGGAGCTCTATGGCCAGCCCGGGCCCGCAGGGTTCGCCGAAGATCCGGCGCCATACGGTGAGGGTGGAGGCGACCGGACCGTATACCTCGCGCTGGTCGCGCTGGTCGCGCAAGAGGGTCAGGTCGGCTATTGCCTCGCCGCCGTCGGCGAGCAGGTGCCGCACGGCCGCAATTGGTGCAGCGCATTGGCGAAGGAGCCGGTCAGACCGGTGGCGTCGGCGAGATCGGCCAGCCGGCGTGATCGCTCGTGGCTGACCACTGCGTGACTGTCGACCGAGACGACGAGCTTGGGACGCGGGTAGCCTGCACGCAGCAAGTGTCTTCCTGCTGTGGTGACAGAAGCCCTAGGCTAGCCTCATCGTCCCAGCTCACAGCGCACTTGTGTTTCCGCTCAAGATCCGGACACGGCAGCAAGTGAAACGCGCAGGCTAAAGCTGCGCTGAACCGTTCCGCGGGGTTGGGGTCCTCCGCCAGCGCTGACGATCTCGGAGTATCGAAGGATGGGGGAATCCTGGACGGGCGCGCGCCTGAGGTGACGACGCGGGTCGCTCCGGTCGCAGCCGACGCCAGTGAGCGCCAGGGGAGTATGGCTGGACGAGTTGTATGTCGAGTTGTATGTCGCGAGTGGATGCGGTCCCGCTCAGGACGTTCCTGGTTCGGCCCCGACCCGGCGAACCGTGGTCAAACGAGTTCATCGGCATGCGGCTGCGTTGCGTCGGCCCATGCCTCAGTTATGACGTCGCGGTGCGGACGTCAACCCAGCGCCTCTGTGCGCAGGGCCGGATTGAGGCCTCATGGATGACGGATCGGACTGGTCGGCGGACAAGCTGACGGCGCTCCGCCTCGGCAGAAGGCTGGTCGCGGAGGTCTCGGCCACACGGCCGGACCGCCGCGCGTTCGTCGATATCCGTCCCACGCGGAGCGAGCCTGATGCCCGGGCACGTGATGAGGGCTGGGTTCGCAGCGATACCGGACGGGGCTTTCGGCTCGAGCACTGGGAGTACGACCGCGAACGTGTGGATGGATTCGACTACGACATCGGCGCGGCCCTGATCAAGTCCGCTGACACCTTGGACGAGTCGGAGTTGATCGCCGTGCTGAGCGAGTGGGGCGTCAGGCCCGGTCTGTTCGTCCATCCCTGGGACAGCGGCGATCCCAAGTAACCGCGAAGATCAGCCAGGGGGAGCTGTGAGGGGCCGCGGGGTAAGGCGCCGTTCCCTGCCGATGATCAGGTCGCCCTCCCACTGTCGGCGGCTGCCTTTTGCTGCCCTGTGCACACGATATTGCGGTTCGAGTAGCTGCTCGTACCGAGGCACGGAAAACTGGCCTCACTGTCCCACGGGGGGATCGCATGGATGACGACCTACTCGGCGCGATCATCACGTTGTCCCATGAACCCCGTGCCACCTCCCCACACCCGCGCCATTCCGTTCGAAACACAGGAGAACCTCTGTTGCGTCCCCTGACCGACAATCCCGTCAGCAGCCCCGAGGACGACTCGTTCCGGTTCGGACCGTACGTCGACGTGCTGCACAACGCCGTGGAACAGGCCACGCCGCTGCCGCTGACCGTCGGCGTGTTCGGTTCCTGGGGCGCGGGGAAGTCGAGCTTCCTGCAGTTGTGGCAGCGGCGTTTCGAGGCGTCACAGACCAGGACGATCTGGTTCAACCCCTGGAAGTACGACCGCAAGGTCGAGGTGTGGGCGGCACTGCTGCACACGATCCTCTCCGAGATGGAGAAGGAGGACACGCTCAAGGACAAGGCGAAGAAGCTCGCCAGAGCCGCCACCTGGCTCTCCGTACGGGCCGGACTCGGCGCGGCGGCCGCGTTCGCCACGGGTGGTGTGGTGAAGGGCGAGCAGGTCGACAAGATGCTGGAGGGCCTCGCCGAGGAGGACTCCGCGCAGTACCGGCAGGTCAACCGCTTCGAATTCGACTTCGCCGAGGCCGTCAGCGAATTCGTCGGGGAGGACGGCCGTCTCGTCGTGTTCGTGGACGACCTGGATCGGTGCACGCCGGAATCGGCGATGACGGTACTGGAGTCCTTGAAGCTCTTCTTCGCGCAGTCGCAGTGCGTCTTCGTCCTGGCACTCGATCTCGACGTACTCGCGGCGGTCGCCACGAACAAGTTCGACGAGGCGCTCAAGGGCGCGCCCTCGGACGTCGTGTCCGGCATGGCCTACCTGGACAAGATCGTCCAGCTGCCCTTCTTCCTTCCCGACGTCGGGTTCGACACGCTGCGGGAAGCGTTCGGGCCCTATCTGTCCGAACTGGCCGACGACTCCTTCTTCTGGGAACTGCTGCGGCGCGGTCTCGGCGTCAATCCGCGTCGGCTCAAGCGGTATATCAACGTCTTCAACATGGCCCTGGCGGTCTTCCAGGCCCATGGGACACAGCCCCTGAGCCGGGAATTCCGCCTCCAGCTCGCGGTGCTCCTGATCATCCGCAGCCGCCACCGCGCCTTCTTCCACACGCTGACGTCGGAGCCGGAGGCATGGCGGATCTTGACGGTGTTCTTCGAGCGAGTACAGGGGAACCCGGGCGGGCGAAACAGCTATGCCCTGGAGCTCGACGAGCACCTCCAGCCCTTCGGCAAGGACAAGGACATCGAACGCCTCCTCACCTACGGCGGCGCCGAACGCGTCCAGCCGCCCAGCGGCGAAACCCTCCTCACCATGATCAGCACCCTCCGTAACGCCGCCGGACCGGACGAGCTGTAGGAAGCCGTAGGACGGGATCCGGCAGGCAGCGCCAGGCGCGCTCCCGGGGGCCGGTCGCTTCGACCGGCCCCCGGGAGCGTGACGAAGGGTCACACCGAGCCGCAGGCCGCGCCGTTGAGCGTGAACGCCGTCGGGCTCGGGTTCGTGCTGCCCTTGCCGGCCGTGAAGCCGAGCGTGGCGGAGCCCGACGCCGGGATGTTCGCGGTGTACGGGGCCGACGTGACGGTGACGTCGGCGCCGTTCTGGGCCACGGTGCCGCCCCACAGGTTGGTGACGCGCTGGCTGTCGGGGAACGACCAGCGCAGGGTCCAGCCGTTGACGGCCGAGCCGCCGGTGTTGCGGATGACGATCTCGCCCTGGAAACCGCCGGGCCACTCGTTCGTCACCCGGTAGCCGACGGAGCAGGACGCCGTGGTGCCACCGGACGGTGTCGTGACGCTCACCGTGCCGGAGCGCGGCGAACGGTTCCCGGCCGCGTCACGGGCGTACACGGCGAACACGTACGACGTCGACGGCGCCAGCCCGGTGAGGGTGGCGGACGTGCCGGTGGTGGTCGTCACCGGCGCCTCCGTCGCGCCGTTGACGCGGACCACGTCGTAGCCGGTGACACCGGTCGCGTCGGTCGCGGCGGCCCAGGTCAGCCTGGCGGACGACGAGGTCACCGACGACGCGGTCGGGGTGCCGGGGGCGGTCGGGGGAGTGGTGTCGCCGCCGGAGGAGGCGTAGATCGCGGCCTCCTTCGCGGTGGCGGCGATACCGTTCGCGCCCTCGAAGAGTCGCCGGCCCCAGCTGGTCAGCTGGTTCGGGTCGAAGTTCGTGACCATGTCCAGGTACTCGACGCCGCCGCCGTTGCCGCTCCACGACCAGCCCAGATAACCGAGGCCGAGCTGTTGGGTGGTGGCGAGGATGGTGTCCTCGTCGGGGTTGCCGTCCGAGTGGTCGTGCCCGAACTCGCCCACCACGATGGGGAGTTTCGCGGCGACGAAGCGGCCCAGATAGTCGGTGATCTCGGCGGCCGTGTCGAAGACGCCGTACATGTGGATCGAGAAGATCGTGTTGGCGTCCGGGTCGGCGGCGAAGACCGACGCCGCGTTGTCGCGCATTGTGAATGCCCAGTCCTGGCCCCAGTTGGGGGCGTCCACCATGATCGTGTGCTGGAAGCCGGCGGTGCGCAGTTTCTGGATCGCCGCCTTGGTGTCGGCGGTCCAGCCCGCGTAGTTGTTGTTGCCGTACGGCTCGTTGCCGATGTTGACGATGACGTAGTCCTCCTGACCGGTCAGCGCGCTCTGCACACTGATCCAGTAGTCGGCGGCCCGCGACAGCGTGACGGCCCCGCTCTGCTCGCCGTAGCCGGTGGTGTCGTGCACCTCCAGGACGCAGATGAGCCGGTTCTGCTTGCACTGCGCGACCACGTTCGCCACGTCCGCGGTGTCGTTGCGCGTCCACCGGTCACCGCTGGAGAGCACCACGCGCACCGTGTTGGCGCCCTTGGCCTTGATGTGGGACAGGGAGCCGGTCTGGTTCGCGTACCAGGTGTGGGCGTGGTTCACGCCCCGCATCACGAAGTCGTTGCCGGAGCGCTCCAGCAACCGGCCGTTCTGGATACGGAAACCGGTGGGCGCGGCCTGCGCGGACGGGCCGGTCACCAACAGGGGCAGCAGCAGCCCGAGGAGGGCCGCGGCCACGGTGGCCACACGGCGGACGGTCGGCGTACGGGATCTCATCGCGGCTCCAGGTGGGGGTGGGGAGATC